>JBOHRF010000112.1:0-14534 GCA_050732575.1 Longimicrobiales bacterium | reverse complement strand
CCACGTCGGCTATTCAGCCAAGTTCACCCGGCCTTGCAGAAATACCGCTTCGAGGTGACCGGCTCACCGCCGCCACGGGGTGGCTGTGTGGTGGCAATGACCAGATTGCTTCCCTCCATCGAGTACTCGATGGTGCTCACTCTTTCGCCGTTCGGGGTCTGGACTTTCTGCACGATCACGATCTTGGCGCCATCCCACTTGGCTGTGGCTTTGGCTTCCATCTGCCCCATCGTGATGGCCGTCTCGGAACCATCGAGCTTGTAGACCGTGGTTACCGGGCCATTCTGTGTTTCCCGCGTCACGCTGAGACCGGCCGCATCGACCGCGACCGTGATGGGGCCTAAGCCCATGCCACCGCGGCCACCGCCGCCTCGGGCACCTCCACCACCGCCGCCAGCGGCTTCGTTCTTGGCCGCATCAGGCTCCCACTTGCCGGCAAAGTTGGGTTTGTCCTGGGCGGATACCGCGCTGACCCACAGCAGCATGGCCGTGGTACCAACAGCTGCTCTCATGAACTGCATGTGCCCCCCCTTGGAGACGTGAAATGGCGATTTGCCACTTCGAGTTGACGAACCAGCCCGTCGATCGGCAACGCAGGGCCGAGGCAAGCACCCGGCTGCGTGCAGTTTGCTATTCGTAACGCAGGGAAATTATCGGATCCAGCGACGCGGCGCGACGCGCCGGCCAAAGTCCAAAGAACACGCCGACAAACGCCGAAAACAGGATGGCCACGGCCACGACCTCGGCCGAGATTGCGGTATTCCAGTTGGCCATCTTGGACATGGTGTAGGCACCGCCCACACCGGCTAACAGGCCGATGACACCGCCGGCCAAACAGAGCACCAACGATTCGATCAAGAACTGCAGCATGATATCGCGGCGGCGCGCGCCCAGCGCCTTGCGCACACCAATCTCACGGGTACGCTCGGTCACGGAAACCAGCATGATGTTCATGATGCCGATGCCACCGACCACCAGCGAGACGACAGCGATTCCGGCGAGCAGGAACGTGAACGTGCGCGCGGTCTCTTCGAACGTGTTGAGCAGGCTGGCCTGGTTCCGAATGTTGAAGTCGCTGGGATCACCGGGCGAAATGCGGCGCTCACGGCGCAGCACGCGGTCCACTTCGATCGTGGCCTGCGTCATGTCGGTGGCGGAAAGCGCCTGCACATTGATGTTATTCACGCGGTCGGTGCCGATGACGCGGTACTGCGCCACGGAGAGCGGAATGTAGATGCGCTCGTCAGGATTGCCGCCCATGCCGCTGCTGGCGCCTTTTTCCTTGAGCACGCCGATCACTTCGAACGGAATACCTTTGATGCGGATTTCGCGGCCCAGCAAGGTCTGACTGTCCACGCCTATCTTGTCGCCGGCCAGCGCGCCCAATACCGCCACGCGCCTGCGGCCACGATCCTCGCCGTCCGTGAACAGGCGACCGATGATCACCGTGTGGTTGTTTATTTGGAAGTACTGCGGCCATACACCCACGATCGACGTACTGGCGTTGGCGCCACCGTATTCGATCTGTTGCCCGCGCGAGATCTCCGGTGAAACGGCCTTGATGGCTTGCGGATCGAGCAGCAGCGCGCGCGCCTGCTCTACCGTGATGCGGTTATCACCGCGATCCACGCCACCAAAGAATTGCTGGCCGGGTTGCACGGTCAGCACGTTGGTGCCCAGGGACTGCAGCCGTTCCTGCACCTGCTTCTGCGCGCCTTCGCCCAACGCAACCATGGTGATGACCGCCGAGATGCCGATCACGATGCCCAACATGGTGAGCACGGAGCGCAGCTTATTGGCGCGAATGGCGCCCAGCGCGACCAGCAGGATTTCGCCAAGCAGCATTAGTTCCGGCCTCCCCCGGGTCCGCGGCCTTGTTGTCCACCACCCGGCTGGCCCATGCCTGGCACCGGGCCCTGCATGCGCTGGCGCATCCGGTCCAGGTTTTCCTGCTGCTGCTTCAGCAAGCGCGCGGCCGTGACCAGATAGACCTGTTCGTCGGCCTTGAGTCCGCTCACCACTTCGGTGAAGTCGAGATCGCTGTACCCGAGCGTTATCTGGCGCGGCTCGGGACCGTTGGGTGTGGGCACGAAGACCACGCCCGGCCGGTTGGACGCGCGGGGCGCGCGCGCCTGGGCACCACCACCGCCAGGGCCGCCGCCACCAGGTCCACCGCGTCCACCGCCGCCGCCCCGGCCACGGTTTGCGCTCATCATGCGAGGACCACTGCGGCCGCCGCCCATCTGCTGGAAGCATTGGCGCTGTTTCGCGCGCTCGTCTTCAGACGCAGTCCGGCCCGTTTCCCGAATTTCACGCATGCGCGCCATGATGCTCTGGCACTCTGCCGAGGGCGCGTTCTCGCCGCGCCCGGCGGTCCCATCGCTGGGCGGAGTAGTAGTAGCGGCTGCGTTGGGACTCGGCGCGCTATTGGGCGATGCACTTGCCTCCGGGCCCGGGACGCCGCCACTCGGCGAGGTAGCCGCTTTTTCGGCCTGACCACCGGTCGGCGCACCGCCCTGCGCCAGGTTGTTCGTCCGATTCTGGCGCATGGCTTCCGCGCGCTTTTCCGACTCATCCTGACTCAACCCGAGCGCCACGCCAGTGGTGACCACATCGCGCGTGCTGACCACGGCATCGTTCGGAATGACCACGGCATTGGGCCGGCGCGCAATATCGATTTCGATTTCCGTGTTCATGCCCGGCTTGAGCAGCCGCTCTTCATTGTTCAGCCGGATCAAAACGGGGAACATAGTGACGTTCTGCTCGACCACTGCCTGTGGTTCGATCTTCACGACTTCGCCATCAAAACTGCGGCCGGGATACGCTTCCACCGAAACGCGGGCGGTGAGGCCCGGGTGCACGCGACCAATGTCGGTCTGATCGATCAGCGCACGCACCTGCACGATGGAGAGGTCGGCCATCTTCATCAGCGTGGCGCCGCCGCTCACCGAGTTGCTGGCCGACGCGATGATGGCACCCGGCTCGACCGTCTTCTCGATGATCATGCCTTCCATGGGCGCACGGATGGTAACGTCGTTCAGGCGCTCGCGTGACAGCTCCAGACTGGTCCTGGCTTTGACCAATGCGGCGCGCGCATTGGCCTGCTCGAGCGTGGCGCCTTCCAGCTCCTGCTCGGTGGCCACGTTGGCGCGCCGCAGTTCCTGCACCCGCGCGAATTGCGCATCGGCAGTCTTGGCGCGCGCCTGGGCCACACCAAGGTCGGCATCGGCCTGCGCAAATGCATTCTGCACGTCACGCGTTTCGATTTCGGCCAGCAATGTGCCGCGCGTCACTTCCTGTCCCGACTCTACGTGCACGCGCAACACTTCACCCGACGCCTTGGATTTGATTTCGACCGTGGCGATCGGCTCGACCAGCCCGGCGGCCTCAGCGCGGATATCCAGTGTGCGCTGCTCGGCCTTGGCAATTTCGGGTGTGAACGTCTGCTCCTCCGCCTCGCTGGCCCGGCAACCCGCCTGGCTCAGCACTACTGCGCCCAGGAGCAACGCGCCCGCCAGCCGGGCCGCCCCCACATTCCTCACCGTAATCATGCTCTGCCTCCATGGGCGGTCACGACCGCCTCGTCGCGTTCGATCAGTCCGTCTTTGATGGTAATGCGCCGGTTTGCGTGGGCCGCAATGTCGGCTTCGTGCGTAACCAGTACGATGGTCTGGCCGCGCCCATGCAGATCCTCCAGCAGATCCATGATTTCCGAGCTGGTCGTGCTATCCAGGTTACCGGTAGGCTCGTCGGCCAGGAGTATAGCAGGATTGGTGACCAGCGCACGTGCAATGGCCACGCGCTGGCGCTGTCCGCCCGACAACTCGGCGGGCCGGTGTGACATGCGATCGGCCAGGCCCACCTGCGCGAGCACCGCGCTGGCCCGTTCATAACGCTGCTTGCGGCGAATCCCTGAATAGATCAAAGGCAACTCGACGTTGTGCAGAGCCGTGGCGCGCGGCAGCAGGTTGAAGGTCTGGAACACGAAGCCGATGCGGCGATTGCGGATGGCCGCCAGCTGATCGTCATTCATGTCAGAGACCTTCTCACCGTTCAGCCAGTACTCGCCATCACTGGGCGAATCCAGGCAGCCCACCAGGTTCATGAGCGTTGACTTGCCCGAGCCGGACGGCCCCATGATGGCCACGTACTCATTATGAGCAATCTCGAGGTCCACGCCGCGCAGGGCGTGCACGGAGTGCTCACCGATCTCATATCGGCGATGGATGCCACGCAGTTGGATGACCGGGCGCGCAGTGGCGATCACAACTGCCTCCCGATCAGGGCTTCCAACTCGGCCCGCGCGATTTCGTAGTCATACCGCGCGCCCACCACATTACTCTCCGCGCTGCGCAGACTGTTCTGCGAGAGCAGAAGATCCAGAATCGTGGACATGCTCAGGCGGTAGCGCTCCTGGTTCACGCGCAAATCTTCCTGCGCCACGGCCACCGCTTCATGGGCCAGTACGATCTGCTGTTCCGCCAGCCGCAGCTGTCCCAGCACACGCTCAACGTCGGCGCGCACCTGGCGCTGTGCCGCCGCCAACGCTGAGGTCGCGTTGCGCAATTGCACGTCCGCACCCGCCACCTGGTTCTCACGCGAGAACCCGTTGAAGAGCGGATACGACATGCTGAGCCGCATGTTCCAGCCCGTGTTGCCGTTATTGAACGTGGCTTCCTCGTTGGACCAATCGTAGCCGCTGCTGAAGCGCAGCGTGGGCAGATACTGCGCACGGGCCACGGAAGTGGCAGCCCGCGCGGAATTCACGGTTGCATCGGCGGTCACTACGCCGGGCGACCTTTCCACTGCGATCTGGCTGATCTGCGCATCGTCGAGTGGCAACGCACGCGGTACCGCCAGTGAATCGACGCGCCCACCTACCGGTCCGGCAATTCCGGTCAGGGCACCCAGTGCATAACTGGCGCTGCGCTGCTGGGTCTGCGCGCTCAGCACGGCTTGACGGGCGTTGTTGAGCTCGAGCTGTGCGCGCAGAACGTCCGAGCGCATCGCCGAGCCGACTTCCAAACGCCGCTGCGCTGCTTCCAGCGCACCCTGCGCACGCTGCACGTTGCCCCGCGCCACCTGCAGCAGCTCTTCCTGACGCTGCACGTTGAAGAACGCGGTCTTGGTCTGCAGGATCACGCTGAAACGCGCCTCCACCATGGACGCTTCCGCCGACGCCGAATTGGCCTCCGCGCGATTCATTTCGGCGCCCCGCCGGCCACCCGTGAACAAATCGTAGGAGAGTGATGCACCCGCGCTGTAACTCTGATTCGAGCCGTCGATCGTGGTTTGCGTCCGCTCATCAAAACGCCTGCTACTGCTGCGGCTGGCACCCGAGCTCATGGACAGGCCGGGCAGGAACGCGCCTTTCGCGGTGCGCTCCGACCAGCCGGTCGTGGTTACGGTACCCTCGGCGCGCACGAGCTCCGGACTGTTTTGCCACGCCCGCTCGATCGCGTCCGCCATGGTCAGGCGCACCACGGTCGAATCGTTCTGTGCCACCGCGGCGGCCGGTAACAGCGCCAGCACGAAGGCCACGGCCCAGGGGGATCTATACTTCATGGAATACCATCTCCAGCTCAACTCAATGATACATACCGTCAGGTTACGGCCTGGGTTTGTTGTCCTGATTGTGTTGCCGTTCCCGCTGCCAGCGTTCGCGCCGATCGGCAATCATCTGCAGCAACTTGGTCAGCTGTTCGGGCGTGAGCTGCGCCTTCATCTCGCCCCAGGTCTCTTTCCGTATCGCATCGGCGTTGGGTTTGATCTGGACGAAAAGCGCGTTGATTTCCCGATCCCGGCGGTCCAGAATCGCTTCAATGGCCTGCCGTTGTTGCGGCGTTGCGTTCAACGAATCAAAAACGCCATCTCGCTGAAAGATGGATGGCGGCTGGCGATGCGAGTTGCGTCCGCCACCGCGACTGTTGACCGGCTGGCGCTGCTCCTCCCGTGTCTCGGATGAGCTGACCGCACGATCGGTTGCCGCACCCGCAAGCGCGCCCACCACGAAGGTGAGCACGAGCAGCCCGCTGGCCAGCAGGCGAGTGCGATTGGGTGATTCCCGATTAGCCATCTAGTTCTCTCCGTTCGCTAGAACGATCAGATCCAGCATGCTGGGTGGCTGCCCCTCTTCGATCCATACGCTCATGGCCGCCGGTATCGAAGCGGATCGGATGAACAGGGTCGGTTGCGCGCGCGACTCGAGCTGCGAGAGCGCGAACAGCGACAGCGCGGTCAACGCAGCAGCAGTAGCCAGTGCCGGTCGCGACCAGGCCAGCAGCCCATCGAACAATCCGAAAACGCCTGCGGCCTGGCGCCGCTGCAACTCACCAGTGGAGCGAGCCATGATGTGGCGCACCATTCGCTCCCAGCGGTCGGGCTCGCGCCGCGGATCGAGCGGCGTCAGGTCCGGACGTTCAGGCTCCCTCATGGTTGTACCTCCCATTGAGCCGCGCTCTCAAGGCGCGGCGCGCAGCAAACAAGTGAACGCGCGAAGAGACTTCCGAGATGTCGAGCGCTTCCGCAACTTCGCGATGGCGAAAGCCTTCGAGATCGTGCAGCAGGAGAACCTGGCGCTGCAGCTCAGTCAGGCTGGTCATCTCTTCGAGCAGCCGTTCGCGCAGCAGTACACGCTCCGTGTCGCGCGACGGATCACTGGTCGCGGGTATCGACAGCTCGTGCAGCGGTACTGCAGCTCGGCGTGCGCGTGAACGACGCAGGTTCAACGCGCGATTTCGTACGATCTTCAGCAGCCAGGCGGAGAATCGGTCGGGATCCGCACAATCGTCCAGGCGCTCCAACGCGACTACGAAACTGTCCTGTGCCACGTCCTCGGCGTCGTCGGGATCACCCGTGACGCCCAGCGCGACCGCATAGGCCGCCCTGAGGTGACGCTTCACCAATTGCTCGAAGGCCGCGCTGTCGCCGCTGCGGGCGAGGCGAACCAGCCGTCCGGTATCTCCTGCCATGGCTGCAATATGACACCAAACCGGGGGGGTGTGTTAAGTCATTGACAAACGCGGGGTTGGGGGCAGTGGAACGGCAACGGCAACCGACTGATCTTACTTCAGGCGCATGGAAAAGACGGTTCGGAACGCGTTCACGCCCTCGTCCAGACAAATGTTCCGCTTATCCGGGCTGGAATCATCACAAAGCAAATAGTCGGAATCAGCGGAAACCACGAACAGCTCGATGGCCCCGCTCTTCAGGACGGCGAGGCGCATGTAACCGGGTTCATCGCTCTGAAAGAGCATGCCGTCCGTGCGTCCGGCCTGGCTGGATTTGCTGCCCGCGCCGCTCACGATATTGAAGCGCGGCTCGTTCGGCGTGGTGGCGCGAATCACCTGCAGATTGTGGTCGTGCCCGCCGGCAAAAAGCAGCGGCGGCTCGTAGCGGGCAAATACGGCGCTGAATTGGTTTTTGAGGTCGCGGTAGGGCAACGAGTTCAAATCCTGCAGCAGCGCGCCTGAGCGGGAGAGCAACCAGCGCATTCCAATGGTCCGCCAAAAGGGAACCAGGCCGCCATGTGGACCCCCGCTCTGCCAGGGATGGTGAGCCGCGACGATCAGATCGCGGCCTTGCAAATTCCTCACGTTTCGGTCGAGCGCCTCCAGAAATCGCTGCTTCTCCCGCAGGTCCGCCTCCAATAGCCACCAGGCGGTATCGATGAGCAGGAGCTTCAACCGCCGGCCAATCAGAATCACGCCTGGGCCGGGCTCGCCTGCAGGCGGCAGAAGCGCCGCCTGAAATCGACCGGCGCGTGCGCGGCGTTCGATCAGGCGCTGCATGTTGTCCAATCGCGCGCGGCCGGGTGCGCCGGGCTTGTGGCCCCAGTCGTGATTGCCCGCGATGAACAGAGCGCGCGTGCGCTGCGCGCGGGCGTGCGGTCCGGCCACAACATCCAGCTGCGCTTGCAAATGCGTGGAGTCTTGCTCGAACTCGCGGCCTCCCGGCTCACGCACGCCACCTGGGTACACGTTGTCACCGAGGAACAGCACCGTTACCGCGGAGTCGCTCAGCCACTGAGACTGTCGTTCCACGGCGGCCCGCAAATGGCGCAGAAGCGGACTGGTTTCGAGCGTGCCCGCGCCCGCGTCACCGATCAGGAAGATCACGCTCTCGACCGCGTCCACGGCGGGTTCGGCCACCGGTGGCGTGTCGGGCAGCGGGGGAAACGATTTGCCACAGCCCACCAGTAACAGAGCCAGCAGAATGTTTGCGATTCCGCAAGGCCTCACGGTACGCGTACTCGAATCGTGATGGGTATACGAGGTGCGCTGCTGACGGCCTCGGGAACAACCCGGCGCGGCCATGCAATACCGGCGATGGAGCCCAGCGTCATACCGAGGCCAGCGCCAATGGCCGCGCCGGCCCACCTGCCTTCCGGCCGCTCCGCGATGAGTCGACCGGTCAAATAGCCCACGCCCGCGCCCAATGCCGTGCCGCCGCTGCCGAAAATCAAGCTGCTCCACAGTCGGTTCGGCCACCACACACCCAGAGCAGTGCCCGTGGCCGCGCCAATGACAATAGGCGCCGACTTCCAGTCGAATAGATCTTCAAAATCGTGCAGATAGTGACCGAATTGCGCGCGCGTCACCACGATGCTCAACGTGATGTAGCCGCCTGCGGCAGTGCCCGTCACCGCACCCACAACGCCGCTGAGCACCTGGGCGTCCATGCGCTGCGGCGATGCACCCAGCGGCAACGCGGCACTTGCAAGAATCATCAACCACCTGCGCATGCCTGCGTCCCCCCTTCTTGAATGGGACCGCCTCCGTGCAAGGTCTGCACCTTTAGAAAACCCGGAAGAGAGGAAGGTAGTAGAATCAGGTGGCGCGAGCGCCACCTGTGCACTGGGAAAGCGAGCGCGGCGGCTTCAACCGTGCAGGCCACCGCGCTCGTTAGGGCGTGGAGTTAGAAGCGGAGACGAACGTTTCGCGCAACCAGTTCCCCACCGTCGAGCTTGATTTGACTCGCCGTGAAGTGGTAATGCGTTCCCTTTTCCATGTTCAACAATTTCACATCACCGTGAGTACCGGCAACGGCGTAGAATTGCCCCTCAACCGCAAACCGCGCCTGAGCCGCATAAACTTCATTTTCGCCTCCCACCGGCGGGGGCGGCGGGGGCGGGGGCGGCGGCAATTCACCGCGAGGATGCAGAGAGATCATTTTCACACCGCCCCGCGTGGTCACAATGACCTCACAGTCGACCGCCTTTTCCACTTCGGTACCGCCACTCTTTCTGACGCATTGCCTCTCTTCCGCCAGGAGTACGTTTTCCGATCGCTGCTGCGCAGCTCCGTATTCGCCATCGTGCGGCGGTGGCGGCGCGATCTCGTTTTGGACGCCCAGCGCACTGCGTACGGCATCCTCAGGTGAGCCAGGATCCGGTGTTTGACACGCAAGAATGCCAATGACAACGGCGCCGGCCGCGGTCAATGCACCCCCCAGTCGTCGTCTTTCCTTCCTTCTATCGAGCAACACGCGAATTCTCCTTTCGATGGCATGAGGCGGCGAGGAAAACGCCGCGAAAACGAGACGAGCTGCGCGACAACGCTCTCCGACGTCCAGGAGAAGCGCCGTGTATGCGCGCACATCCTGCCGGCCGGACAGAACCCGCGCGTCACAGTCCATCTCGATAGCAAGCTTGAGTCGGTGGAACTGCCACCATAACACGAGATTGAAGGGGCAGAGCAACAGCATGACTAGCGCTCCCAGGACTACCCAGTGGTCACGCGCACGCAGATGCTCCCGTTCATGACGGAGCAAGAGTTCCATGACGCTCGTTTCCAGCTCCAACGCCCAGGCCGGCACGACGATCTGCGCGCGCCCCAGCGCAACCACACCCGGACCAAAATCGCGCGAAACCAGAACCCGGCCGCCCTGCACATCAACGGCGCGCCAGTGCCGGCGCGCGCGTAGCAATGATCGCATTGCCACTACCGCTGAAATAGCGAGCAACACAACCACGACCAGCCAGCCGTACAACAAACTGCGGTCGAGCATCGT
The DNA here is from genome assembly GCA_050732575.1 of Longimicrobiales bacterium. GTDB lineage: Bacteria > Gemmatimonadota > Gemmatimonadetes > Longimicrobiales > RSA9 > JBBDWZ01. The sequence continues at coordinate 4,523 of JBOHRF010000112.1, read as the reverse complement.
CACCCAGATGGCGGTCTGCTCGCTGGCCGCTGATGCGCGCAACGTCGCCGACGTCGTGGCACTTTCCTCGCCGCTCAATACGGTGCCGACCGGAACGGCCGCTGAGAGAAGGAGCACGGCCGCCCATACGAAACGCACACTCCAACCCAACGAGCGCAATGCACGCTCCGCGACCAACCCGGCCAGCGTGAACCCGCAGGCAACCAGCATGGCGTACAACATCCACAGTGCAATCACGAGTCGTCCCTCTCCAATCGTTGATCCAGCAGCTCGCGCATACGCCGAATAGTCGCATCATCCAGATCGCGATCCTCCGCCAGCTGGGTCAGCAGCAATTCGGGATTGCCGCGAAATAACGTTCTCACCATGCGCTGCAGCGCACTCCGACTCGCCGCTTCCCGCGGCACCAGTGCCCGGTACACGTGCGCGCGCCCCGCTTCCTCATGCGTGACGTGCCCTTTTTCTTCGAGTATGCGCAGCATGGTCAGCACGGTGTTGTACGCCAACTCGTCGGCCAGGCGATCACGCACTTGCGCTGCGGTCGCCGCCCCGTGCTCCCATAGCACATTCATGATGTCCAGCTCGCGTTCCGTAAACTGGATCTCCATCCCGGCTTGTCCTCCGATTCTCTGACGTGTGACGCGTCTCCCAAGATCTTAGTTGTTCTCGTTTCGGCTGTCAACTAAATCCTTAGGTGAGAGCTGGGAGGCGGCAGTAAGAATCGGAATCGGCGTGTTATAACTGATGGTGGGCCAGCAGGTTACGAATGCACCTAACCTGGCGTACTCCTTGCGCTCTGGAGGGGCTGACGTTTCCTCGGAACGCAGGATGAAATGGCGTGAGCTGGCATCGTGATTGGACGGCGCCGCTGCTGACAATGGCTGTAATGAGCGCGTGCGGCGGTGGGCCGGAAGAGCAGCCTCGTGATCGGATACGGGCCTGGTTGCGAGCCGCATCAGGCGCGCGCCCGTTGCCGTTGGCAGGGGGCGACACCGTGCATGTGAGCAAAGCGACCGTGGAGTTTTACCGCACGCGGCGCTGGCAGCCGGCGTGGTCGAACGAAAAGGAGCTGCTGCCGACGGGCGTTCTGCTGCGCGAGTCGATTGGGCGTGCGCGTGATGATGGTTTGGCACCGCACGCGTACGGTCATGATGTAACGAGCCGATTGCTGGGCCGGCTGGAGGCCGAAGGTGAAGATGAGCTGCCGGATTCGTTGGAGGTTCCTTACCTGGCGTCGGTGGACATCCTGTTAACGGAGGGATACAACCGCTACGCCAACGATCTGGTGCGCGGCCGCTTGGATCCGAACCAAGGTGGACCGCGCTGGCGCATCGCGCGTGGCAAAGCGCGCGAAAGCCGAGTGTTGCAGTTGGTGCTGGAGGGGCTGACACCGGCGGAAGTGGTGGCGCATTTGCGTCCTTCGATTCCGTACTATGAGCGCGTGCGTGGAGCTCTGGCGAAGCATTATCACGTGGCGGCGCAGGGCGGTTGGCCCAAAGTACCGGAAGGCAGCGTCAAAGTCGGGCAGCGCAGTCCGGCCGTGAGTCTGGCGCGCACGCGGCTGATATCAGGCCTGGACGATCGGGAAGCACTGCTGGCGCAGATGGGCGCGGCAGATCCAACGCTGTTTGATGCGGAGCTGGCCAAAGCGGTCGAGTATTTTCAGCTGCGTCATGCCATCGAGCCGGATGGCGCGTTGGGCGCAGCCACTGTGCGCGAGATGAATCACTCCGTGGAAGAACGGATTTCTGAGTTGGAGCTGAATCTGGATCGTTGGCGCTGGCTGTCGGACGATCTGGGCGAACGGTACCTGCTGGTGAATATTGCCGGGTTCGAACTGGAAGTGGTGGACCACAATCGCGCAATCGAGTCGATGAACGTGGTGGTGGGAAAGCGCAACTGGCAGACGCCTGTGTTTGCGGACACGATAGAACACATCGTAGTGAATCCGTACTGGAACGTGCCGCCGTCGATCTATAACGAGGAGATCCTGCCCAAGATCGAGAGCGATCCGACCTGGCTGGCGCGCAACAATTACGAGCGTGTGCGCGAAGGTGTGCGGCAGAAGCCGGGACCCGGCAACGCGCTTGGCAACTACAAGTTCGTATTTCCGAATGAAGATGATATCTATCTGCACGACACGCCTGCAGATCACCTTTTTTCGCGTACGCGCCGCGATTTCAGTCATGGCTGCATACGAGTGGAGCGGCCTGCGGACCTGGCGCGACTGCTGGTACGGCTGCAAACCGACCAGGATCCGAACGATCTGGAGAAGCTGGTTTCGCGTAAGCGGGAGAGTTGGATCAAACTGACGCGGCCGCTGCCCATCTATATCCTTTACTTCACGGTCTGGGTGGAGGAAGATGGCACGGTGCGTTACCATCACGACATTTACGGTCGCGACGAGCAGCTGCAATCCCAGCAGCGTGGCATGGCCGCGCAGGACGAGTGACGCGTGACCCACCCTGATCAACGTGACGGCGAGTAAACGCATCTGGACGGCAGCGCGCTTGCGGCCGATCTTGCGGTGGCCCTCAAACATGAGAGTACGCATGCGCTGGCTGGTTCCGGTCCTGGTTACACTTTTCATGCTGCCCGACGGGTCGCGGGCGCAAACGGGTTACGTACCGCAGCAGGAGAATGTGCGGGCCCAGCTGGCGATTCTGGCCCACGATTCCATGGAGGGCCGGCGCACGGCAACGGCGGGCGCAGTGCGCGCGGCGCGCTACATCGCAAGCGTGATGCAGGCCATTGGACTGGAGCCGGGTGGCGACCAGGGCTACGTGCAACGCGTGCCGTTGGCCAATCGGCCAGGTCGTGGCGGGCGCATGGGGCTGCAGCCGCTGGTCACGCAAGCTGCGTTAGACAGCGTACCGGAGGCGCAACGCATTTACGATGCGAACCTGATCGGCATCATTCGCGGTGTAGACCCGGCTCTGCGCGATTCGGCCATCATTGTAGGCGCGCACTACGATCATGTAGGTATGCGTGCGCACCAGAGTGGAGATTCGATCTACAATGGTGCCGATGACGATGCTTCGGGCGTAGTCGCCGTGCTGGAAGCGGCGCGCGCGTTGAAGAGCGGACCGCCGCCCAAGCGCACGGTAGTGTTCGTGGCGTTCACGGGCGAAGAGATGGGGGGCCTGGGCAGTCGCTACTACATCGCCAGGCCGCCCGTGCCGCTGGCGAGCACCGTGGCGCAGCTGCAGGTCGAGATGATTGCGCGGCCCGACTCGCTGGTGGGCGGAGCGGGCAAAGCGTGGTTGACAGGCTTTGAGCGATCGACCATGGGCGAGCTATTGCGCACGGCAGGTATCGAAGTGGCTGCGGATCCGCGGCCCAGCCAGAGTTTTTTTACGCGCAGTGACAACGTGCGGTTCGCGCGTATTGGCATACCGGCACATACGTTGTCCAGCTTCAACCTGCACGCGGAGTATCACCAGCCGAGCGATGAGATCGAACGCGTGGACTATGCGCACATGGCCGAGCTGGTGCGCGCAGTAGCGCGTGCTGTGCGCGTGCTGGCCGATGGCGCCGCGCCACGCTGGCATCCAAACGGCCGACCGCAGTGAATGGTACTCTAACTTCGGTTTGAAAGCAGTGCACGCACCTCATCATCGGTAGTCTGCTCGAAGTTGTCGTACCACAGACCCACCGCATAAAAGGGCTCGGGCGTCAGCGGACAGACCACTTCATCGACCACGCGCGCCAGGTCGCGGCAAGTGGCTGCGGCCGCTACCGGTACGGCCACGATCACGCGCTTTACGCCCAACAGATACATGGCACGGGCCGCGGCGTGCATGCTGGCGCCCGTGGCCAGTCCGTCATCGACCAGGATCACAGTGCGATTGCGCACGTGCGGCGGCGGCCGTCCGTCACGATACTCACGCTCGCGGCGCTCGAGCTCGCGCTGCTCGCGCGCAACTACCTCCTCGATCAGGGCTTTGGGCAAATCCAGGCTCGCCAATACATCGGCATTCATGAAGCGCACACCGCCCGATGCAATGGCGCCCATGGCCAGCTCCTCGTGCCCGGGCACTCCCAGTTTGCGCACCAGGAAAACGTCGAAGGGCACACCGAGCGCGTGAGCCACCTCGAAGCCAACCGGCACGCCGCCCCGTGGTAGGGCCAGCACAATTACGTTTTCTTCTTGCGCATGCGCGGCCAGCGCGCGGGCCAGGACCCGGCCCCCATCACGACGATCGTGGTAGCGCATTGCTCGACGGGCGTAACGGGCGTAACGGGCGTAACGGGCGTAACGGGCGTAACGGGCGTAACGGGCGTAACGGGCGTAACGGGCGTAACGGGGACGAATCAGGAAGCAAATGAATGGATTGTATGAGTAGCGAAGCCTTCGCAATGATGTTGATCGTATTGCGCGCTTTGCTCATTGATCGCCAAGGCCCGATGTGGTTATTGCGCAGTCCTCAGGTAACCCTAGCCACCGGTCCCCCGGACACTCCCGGCACGGTCGACACGCCCGTTGTTCCGAATCCGTACCGTACGTTCCAGTTCGTCTCGTG
>JBOHRF010000111.1:0-14590 GCA_050732575.1 Longimicrobiales bacterium | reverse complement strand
TTGGATACGCTATGCGGAAGCGGTCTACAAGGTACTACAGCCAGCGTAGTTCACGTTCTGGTTCTCGTTCACGTTTTCGTTCACGGCTGTTGACGGCCGTTAACGACCGTGAACGAGAACGTTAACGAGAGCGTGAACGTAACGGATTTGGGGTTGCATACATGAGTGCAGATTTCAAGCGTCCGTTGCGACATATCCGGCGAAAACATTCGCAGATTCTTTCCGAGGTCGAGGAAGAGCTGCAGTTCCATCTGGAAGAGCGGATTGCGGAGCTACGAGCGGCGGGCATGAGTGCAGCGTCAGCGCGTGAGGAAGCACTGCGTCAATTCGGCGATGTGAGACTAACCCGGGAGGTATGTGTGCATAGCGATGAGCGCAGGGAGCTGAGTGCGGAGCGGCGCCGCTACCTGGATGAGTTTTCCCAGGATGTGCGGCACGGGTTGCGGCAGATGCGGCGGCGCTGGGCGGTCACGGCGCTGGGTGCGGTCACACTGGGCGTGGGTGTGGGCGCGGCGACCGCGATTTTCAGCGCCACGGATCACGTGTTATTGCGACCGTTGCCGTATGCGGACGCGGATCGGGTCATGACGTTGTGGGAGACGGACGAGCGTGAGGGTGCGCGCAAGATCGAAGTTTCGCCCACGAATTTCCTGGATTGGCAACGGCGCAGCACCGCGTTCCAGGTGATGGGTTTGGCGGAGCCGTACAGTTTCGATATCGAATTGGATGGCCGGCCGCAGGCGGTACGGTCGTGGAACATCACGCATGGTTATTTCGAGGCGTTGGGTGTGCAGCCCATCATGGGCCGGCTGTTCCGGTCGGAGGAGTACGTACGTAGTGCCACGCCGCCCGTGCTGATTTCGGAAGGGTTCTGGCGGCGGCGCATGGGTGGTGATCCGCAGGTAGTGGGCAAGACGCTGCGGCTGGATCGCAGTGTCGCCACCATCGTGGGTGTGCTACCGAGTGACGTGAAGTATCCAGAGGCCACGGACTTGTGGGGGCCCAAAGTTTTTCGTCCAGACGAGTTGATGAACGATCGGGTATCGCAGTACATGCGCGCAGTTGCGCGTTTGAAGCCGGGCGTCACGATGGCGCGCGCGCAGGAAGATCTGAACCGGGTTGCGCGCGAGCTGGCGGCCGAGCATCCCAACACCAATCGACAGGCTGGCATCAATGCCGTACCCCTCGAGCAGCAGCTGTTTGGGCCCGTACGCGCGGGCCTGGTGATCCTGCTGGGCGCGGTCGGCTTTGTCCTGCTGATTGCCTGCGCCAATGTGGCCAGCCTGTTGTTGGCGGCGGGCGCGGAGCGTGGCCGTGAGCTGGCCGTGCGCGCATCGCTGGGCGCGAGTCGTCGTCGGCTGTTGCATCAGATGGGCATGGAGAGCGTATTGCTCGCGCTAGTGGGTGGCGCGGTCGGGCTGCTGGTTGCGCGCCTCGGCATCAGTGCGCTCATCATGCTGAGCCCGCCCGATTTGCCGCGCGTCGAGACGATGTCTCTGGACGGTCGCGTGTTGGGCTTCTCGCTGGCCGTCACGCTGCTCACGGCGCTGCTATTCGGCCTGGCCCCGGCACTGCGCTTCTCTCGGCCTGACTTGCTGACCACGCTGCGGGCTAGCGGACGCTCGCTGACCAGCGGTCGCGAGCGAAACCGTTTGCGCGGCGTGCTGGTAGTGAGCGAGGTAGCCCTGGCCCTGGTGTTATTGATTGGCGCCGGCCTGCTCATGCGCAGCTTTGTTACGTTGCTGAGCAACGATCTCGGTTTTGCCACCAAAGATCGCGTTTCGTTGCAGACCTTTCTCTGGGACTTGAATCGCACGCCCGAGCAACTGACCCAGAAAGTGGCCGCCCTGGAACAGGCATTCCGCGCGACGCCTGGTGTGCTCGAGGTGGGTACAGTGTCGTCGCTGCCGTTCCATCCGCACGCCATTGATGCACAGACCAAATTGAACATCGACGATCGGCCGCTGCCGCCGCTGGAGCAGCCCCAGGTGCACACGACCATCGCGACACCGACGTACTTTGCGGCGCTCGGAATCCCGCTTCAGGCCGGTCGTACGTTCAACGAGCGCGATCGCGCCGATGCGGCGCGCGTAGTGATCATCAATGATGCCCTGGCCCGCCGCTACTTCCCCGGTCAGAACCCGATTGGCAAATTCATCACCGTCGGCGCTATGTCGCGGCCGCTGTCGCGTGAGATCGTGGGTGTAGTGGGTGCGGTGCGACCGCGAGCATTTGATAGCGATACGCGGCCGGAGATCTTCGTGCCTTTCGCGCAGAACGTGAGTGGCAGCATGACCTTCGTGGTCCATACATCACGATCCGGATCCGATATGCTGCCCACCCTACGTGACCGGCTCTGGCAAGTGGACCCGCGCCAATCGATCTATTGGGCAGCTACGCTCGATGATCTGGTCGGCACGACACTGGTGGAACGGCGATTCCATCTGGTCTTGCTGGCCGCCTTTTCGGCCATTGCCCTCATCCTGGCCACGATTGGTGTGTACGGCCTGATCAGTTTCAGCACGCAGCAGCGCACGAACGAAATCGGTGTGCGCATGGCGTTGGGCGCCGAGCGGCACCAGATCGTGGGCATGATCGTGCGGCAGGGATTGCGTCTGGCCGCACCGGGCGTGTTGCTCGGCGTGATCGGCGCGCTTTTGCTCACCCGCTTCTTGCAGGGCATGCTGTACGGCGTTACGCCCACGGATCCCCTGACCTTCGTACAGATCGCGGTGTTGATGCTGGTGGTGGCGAGCGTGGCCGCTTACCTGCCGGCCTTGCGGGCCGTGCGCGGCAGTCCTATTCGCAACATTCTCTCTGAGTAGTTCACGTGAATGGACGCGGATCGAACCCGAGCCGTCTTTCCGGCATCGACAGGATATGGTGGTTCGTCCTATTCCGGAGTGGTCGATCATGCCCATCGTGGCCCGGCTCTCATGTCTGGCGGGTTTGCTCGGGATCGCAGCCGGTTGCGTCAAGCAATCTGCACTGGTCGGCTATGCCGTTCGTCCACCCTGTCATGATGCGCTGGACGTGGCGCTGTTTTCCTTCCGCAGCAGCTTCTGGCTCAATCTGCACAATTTCCTGGTTTGGGAAGCACGCAACCGGCGAGCCCTGCGCAACGCACCCGGCTCGCAGGATGTAATTGGGCTGGACACGCTTCGCGAGCGCACGCTTTCCATGGCGGATAGTGTGACCTGGGATAACGCGGTCGACTACTACTTGCGTGCCGTGTTGGGGCGCCCCAAGCCGGATAGCGTGGTGATCGGGGTGAATAACCGACTGGCGTCCAGCGGCGACTTGCCAGACAGTGATCCGCGCTACGGCTCGCCTGAATTCTCCGCAGTGTTACAGGGAGTGGCTGCCACGTATCGTTCTGTTTGGTGGCCGCAACACGATCGTTGGAATCGCGAGTGGATCGAAGTTGTGGCCGAGTCGGTCAGGCGCGAAGGCAACTGTTTGAGCCGCGAGTTGGCTACTGTGTTCGCGGCCGAGTGGCCGGCGGCGCCGATGCAAGTGGATGCGACGGTTGCCGCCAACTGGTTTGGCGCTTACACCACGTTAGACCCGCCCCACATCACGCTCTCCACCTCGGCGATCGGTAATCAGTCGGGCCATGCGCTGGAGAGTCTGCTGCACGAGGCAGGGCACTCATTGCTCGCGCCGATCGAGCGCAGGATCGCGACTGCGTACGCGCAGAAGCGCCGCCTCGAGCCGGTGCCCGGGCAACTCGCGCACAGCATCCTGTTCTATACTGCGGGTGAGCTGGTCAGAATGCGCCGTGCTCACTACGTGCCGTACGCCACGCGTTTCGGCATCTGGACGCGCAACGAAAACTTGCGTGAGATGCGCCGGCGACTCGATCGGCACTGGCAACCCTACCTGCGTGGACGTGTCACGTTGTCAGCCGCCATCGAAGCGCTGGTGGCATCGAACTAAACGACGCGGGACGCGGGACGCGTAACGGAGTCTGCGCTGGTGCGCTGCCCGGCCTTGCCGCTTAGCCGATCACCTGGTGGGAGTGCCCAGGCCTGGGCGCAAGGCGCCGCTCGCAGCAGGGGAACGCCACCCGGTGCACGCCGGAGACCATTCAGAGGACCTCCTTTGAGTTCGAGCCAGTGGGCGTGAGATTTAGAGCCATGACCATCCAGGCTCCACCCAAGTCGGCGTCCGAGACCAGTTGGCGCGTGATCAGCCGCGAGTTGAGGCATGCCCCTCGCCAGGCCAGGCGCGCACTGCTCGTCTCATTCCTGGGTCTGGATTTCGGGCTGGCGGTAGCCGTCTACGATCTGGTGAGTGGCGGTTCCGTTGATGAGATGCATCGCCTCCTGTCGGTCTTCTTCGCGATTTTCGGGGCGGCCTTTCTGGTCATTGCGCAGGTTCTCCACCAGGTCAGCCAGGGTCGCGAATGCCATACGTTCGCCATGCCGCGCCTGGATTCGCAGAGGTATCATCGGGCCTTGGTTGCGGTGCCGCTGCTGGCGGTCATTGCCGCTATTCTGTTTTCCCTGTCCATCGGCATCTTGCTGAATCTGGTAGGGCGCAGTCCGTGGGTCCTCGTTGTCATCATGATGATTTTTCTGTACCTCGTGTTTGCCGCGCGCTTCGTACATCTCACTTCCAAGTTCCTGAACCAGCACGCCGCCGAGCAGGCGGAAATCGCGGCACGCGCGCAGGCCCAGGCTACGGAAGCCCGACTGGCCGCGCTGCAATCGCAAATGAATCCGCACTTCCTGTTCAACGCGCTCAACACGGTGGCCGCGCTGGTGCGCACGAATGGTCGCGCGGCTGAGACGACCGTTGAACATCTGGCCGAGGTGCTGCGCCACACGCTGGACCGCAACCGTGCCACCTCGGGCACAGTGGGTGAGGAGATCGACTATCTGCGCGCGTACCTGGCTATCGAGCAGGAGCGTTTTGGCGGCCGTTTGCGAGCCGTCGAGTTTCAGCTCGATGAGGACACCTTGAAGCAGCCTCTCCCGCCTCTTGCACTGCAGCCGCTGGTGGAGAACGCGCTGCGTCACGGCATTGGCGGACGGCTGGAGGGTGGTGCCGTAGGCATAGAAGTTTCTCGCCGCAACGGGCAGGTCGTGCTGAGCGTCAGTGACGACGGCATTGGTTTCCCACCGCGTTATCGCGAGGGAACTGGGTTGGGCAATCTGCGTCAGCGACTGACCACGTTGTACGGTGACCAGAGCGAGCTGCGCATAGACAGCAGCAGCGCAGGCAGCCGCGTTACCATCGTCGTACCAGCCCACGAGGAATGACATGCGCGTACTGATCGTGGACGATGAGCCAAACGCGCGCCGGCGTCTGGGCATCATGCTCGAGGAGCTGGACATTGAAGTCGTGGGCGAAGCGGGCAATGGCGTGGAAGCCCTGGAACTGGTTCGCCAACGCTCGCCTGACGTGCTGCTACTCGACATTGCCATGCCCGAAGTGGATGGGTTCGATGTAGCGCGCCATCTGCCCGTGCCGAGGCCGCTGGTCATCTTCCAGACCGCGTATCACGAGTATGCACTGAAAGCGTTCGAGCACGAGGCACTGGACTATGTAGTCAAGCCCGTCTCACTCGAGCGTCTGCGCCAGGCACTGGAGCGCGCTCGACGCAGACTGGAAGTCGATCGGCCCGCGCCCTGGTCCGCGGAATTGATTGCGCGCCTGACCAGTGCCATTGGTGATTCGGCACGCACGGCCCGCGTCCTGGTGAATGATGGAACGGGCCATCGTTTGCTCGCGTTCCGCGAGATCATTCGATTCAGTGCAGACGAAGGGCGGGTCTTCGCACACACGGGAAGCGCGCGCTTCAGCTGTGACTACACGCTCAACGAACTGGAGCAGCGCACAGGCGGCGCGTTCGTGCGCGTAAGCCGGGCCGAGCTGATCAATGTGGAACGCATCCAGCATATCGAGTCCGCGGGCGATGGCCTGGCTATGCTCACGCTCGCCGACGGGAACCGCGTGCAGGTCAGTCGGCGCAGAGTGTCTGACGTACGGCGGGTTCTGGAAGGGGCGTGACGGGCGTATCGGGAACAGAACGGGGGCGATGTCGTGAAGAAATTGACAGTGGCGGGCGTGTTATGGTTGGTTGCACTTCCGGCAGCGGGGCAGGCGCCGCAAGTGGCGAGCTTCGATAGTGCATGGAAGATCGTGCAACGAACGCACTTCGATTCCACGTTCAACGGCCTGGACTGGAATCGCGTGCGTGACGAGCTGCGGCCCAGAGCGGACGCAGCGCGCACCAACGAAGAACTGCGACCCATCCTGCTGGATATGCTGGGCCGGCTGAAGCAATCCCATTTCGCGATCATTCCGCAGGACCAGGCCGAGTCGCCCGAGAATGCGGGTGGCGCGGGCGATCTGGCCATGGAAGTGCGCTGGGTCGAAAACGCGCTGGTGGTCACGGAAGTAGAACCCGGAGGGCCGGCGGCGCGTGCGGGCGTCAAGCCCGGTTGGATCTTGCGGCGCGTGGGCGACTACCCAGCCGACTCGATGGTGGCTCGGGCCCGGCGCGATCCCAATCAACGCAACCTGGGCTCGATCGTTCCGCGCATTGCTCAAAGTCGGCTGAACGGTGCACCTGAATCGACGATCGAACTGGAATTCCATAATGCAGGCAATCAACCAGTGGTCGTGAATGCCGTACGGCGCGTGGATCCGGGACTACCCATCAAGTTCGGCCACCTGCCCACCTTTTACGCGCGTTTTGCTGACCGGCGAATCACGCACCAGGGCGCGCAGATTGGCGCCATAGCGTTTAACGTTTGGATGACACCCATGCTGGCGCGCTTCGACACCGCCATCGATCGGCAACGCACTGCCCACGGCATCATCCTCGATTTGCGGGGTAACCCGGGCGGCGCGGGTGCAATGGCCATGGGTCTGGCCGGTCACTTCGTGGATACCACCCGCACGCTGGGCGCCATGAGCAGCCGAACCGCGCGCCAGCTGCAATTCAACATCAATCCGAGACGCGTGAATACGCAGGGTCAACGCGTGACACCCTACAGCGGACCCGTGGCCATCCTGACCGATGAACTGTCCGGCAGTACTTCTGAAGTTTTTGCCGGGGGTATGCAATCCATTGGCCGGGTTCGCGTGTTCGGCACCCGCACCATGGGTGCGGTACTTCCCGCCGCCCTGGATCGTCTACCCAATGGCGATGTACTCTATCATGCCATTGCCGACTTTGTAACGCCCGATGGGGCCGTACTCGAGGGCCGCGGCGTGATTCCTGACCAGCCCGTCGAGCTGAAGCGTGCGGACCTTTTAGCCGGCCGTGATCCGATCATGGAAGCGGCCCTGCGCTGGATCGCTGCACAACGACGCACAAACACTACGGAGATCAAGTCATGAGTCAGACCCTGACAAGAAGCACAAGAGTACTCCTGCTCGGCACGCTGCTGGCCGCGCCCGCAACGGCGCAGCTGCCCGAAGCCAAGCAGATCGTGGATCGTTACATCCAGGCAGTCGGCGGCGCCGACGCCATCCGCAAGAACAGCTCGTTCCACACGCTCGGCAAGTTCGAGATGCCCGCGCAGGGCATGACCGGTTCGGTGGAATCGTGGAATGCTGAAGGCAAGCTGCTCAGTGTGGTGGAGATCCCAGGCATTGGCAGCATTCGTACGGGTTACGATGGCGCAACCGCCTGGCAGATCCACCCGCTCACGGGCGCCACTGTGATGAGTGGCAGAATGCTCGACCAAACCAAGCAACAGGCCGACCTCGCCGCGCTACTCACCCCCGAGAAATACATCAAGACGCTGGAGACCGTGGAGAAAACGACCTTTGACGGCAAAGAAGCGTTCAAGGTCAAGCTGGTGCTGCACAACGGTGAGGAGTACTTCGAGTTCTATGATGCCAGCAACTACCTGAACATCGGCTCGATCCGCAAAATAGAATCGGCCATGGGCCCCATCGAAGCGACCACTACCATCGTCGAGTATCAGAAATTTGGCGGACTGATGGTCCCCGCCAAGATGAAACAGGGGGCCATGGGCGTGGAACAGATCGTCACCATCACGAAGGTCGAATTCGCGCCCGTGCCCGCTACAACTTTCGAGTTGCCCAAGGAGATCAAGGCGCTCACAGGCAAATAAATGGAACTGAACGCCCTGTTCTGGATCAGCGCGGGCCTCATACTGCTCATCCTGGTCCTGCGCTTTCTGTTCAAGCTTGCCGGCTGGATCCTCAAGCTGGTCGTGGTGGCTGCGCTCGGCTTGACCATCTGGTGGCTGTTCACAGGCATGTAAACGAATAACGGATTAACGAACACCTGTTGGTGTTCGTTAATCCGTTTTCCGTGTTATCTCCAACGTCCCAGTACCAATCCCAGATTCACGCCAAACGTTGCTTCGGAATCCTCCACGGTGTTGAAGCTCACACCTGCACCGGCATAAAGCTGCGACAAGTGCAGCACCAGGCCCAGTGTGGCGCCAAATTCGTGGTCGGTGCGCGAGCCTTCACCGGAGCCAAGCGGAGTGTCGATATCCACATTGGTGCGGATGTAGAGATATTGCGGGCCCGCACTCAGCAGCAGGCGGGTGTTGTTGCCCGTGCCGACCGGGATCGATGTGCCGAGGCCCAGGCCAATGGGCACAATGAGCGCCGTAGCATCGACGAACGAGCCGAAGAACTGCGTAGAGAACGAGCTGTACTGCGCGCCGGCGGATGGACACGCACTGAAGCCCGACAATCCCAGATCATACGCCGCGAGCACGCCGAAGTTGGTGATGTCCTCGTTCACATTTTCGGGCTTCGTGATGCTCACTGCTGCGCCTACCGTGATGGGTCCGCCCAGGTTGTAGCTGCCAGAGCCGCCGTAGGTGCGAGCGTTCTCCAGGAAGCCGACATTACCGGATAGTGTTGCCTGCCGATCCGAGCTCGGCAGACCGATGCATGCCTGGGCCGCGACCTGGCCAGCAATGAGCGTAGAGCTCGCGGCCAGCGCGAGTGCAATTGTCCTGCGCATGGGTATCCCTCCGTCAGAACGGGTAAGAATTGGACGTAGTTGTGGGGGGAATGCTAAACATGGTAGGCCGCACGGTTGGTATTGTCCAGCTATTTGTGGCTAATGACGGACAAGATTCTTGACGGGTCCATTCCCACTCGGCAAGTTGAACGGTGTATCCGTCCGGTGAATCCACCCCCGCCAGAAGACTCTCCCCGGCAAAATCTTCGACTAACGCGATTTGATAGCGCATTCCATGGTGACGGGTCTGTATTTCGGGCTCATCATCGCAGGCTCAGTGTGTTTGTCGTAACCGAGTCGTTCATTTGATCGATTCGGGCACCAGGGTGAGCTGGCCGTGCTGTTGGAACGCGCCGGTCACGAAGTATGGGCACTCGATGCCGATGCGGCAGCGGCCGCGGCGGCACGCGCGAGGCGTGCGTGCCCTGTGCGCGACCTGGCCGGATTACAGCGCTGAGGGTTTTGATGTCGTGCTGTTCACGCGCTCGTTGCATCACATCGAGCGGCTGGGCGAAGCGGTTGAAAAAGCGAGCAGCGCAGTAAAGCCCGGTGGTCGCATTATGGTCGAGGACTTTGCTTTCCATGAAGCTGACCATAACACCGTCTGCTGGTTCCGTGCGTTGCTGGAACAGCTGCACGATCAGCAGCGGCTGGCCGTGGATGAATCGTCATTTGCCAGTCGGATCCTGCGCGCAACGGACCCGATTGGCGCCTGGCACCATGGATCAGACCACATTCATCCTGCGTTGCAACAACATACCGCGCTGCGTGATTACTTCCGCATCGACCATGTGGCGGCGGCGCCCTACCTATATCGCTACCTGGCGCCGCTGCTGCGCGAGCCGACCCCAGAGTCTCTGGATGCAATAGTTGCTGAAGAATGCCGGGCGGCCGCACTGGGCCAGCTCACGCTGATTGGGCGGCGCTACGTGGGCACGCGCGTTGCCACTTGACGAATCGACCTGATTGTGAGCACCCTCAGGTCGTGCTGTGCGTGGTTTTCTTCTCGCGATTCACGGGACCAACATGAACGAGCAGGGCCGACCCCGCAGCGTGCTGGATCGCACACCATTGGAGCTGAGCGGCTACAACAGCGTGGTGTTCGTTGCGGCCGTCATCTACAATGAGCTAGTGCAGGGTCGATCAATCACGGCGAATGAGGTGGTGCGAGCCTACAACATGGCTTCCCAGCATCAGCTCGGCATGATCAGCGCGTTGTCCGTCATTCAGAAAATGACAGGACTGGCGCCTCTCGCCGGGCATCATCTGCCCTGGGAACCGGCCGCGCCGCCCGGACACTTTGCGGTTTTCTGTCTGGGTCGCCCGCAGGTATTTTACGGATTTCGGGACGCGCGTCGGGCGAGTTACCTATACGACCCTCAGAGCGAGCGAGACCGATCACTGGAAGAGCTGCGCCGCGACGGGTATGGCCCGTTCCTCGGTTTCCACTATGCACGTGTGTCCGCCCAACCCGGGCCCGCACTGGAATCGGAAGCATCGGCGAGCGGCCCCTAAACCACGATGGGTCGCGGCCAGTGTTGCGCCGCGCGTCGTTCCTACCAGTATTTGAGCGCGCTGATATTCCAGGCCAGAATCCCGAACTCACGAGAGCCCGAGGAGTCACGCAATGACCGTTCGCTGGTTGATTGCGTCGCTTCACTTGCTGGCGTTAGGTCTCGGTCTGGGTGCGATTCTCGATCGGGCCTGGTCACTGCGCGGTAACCTGGACGATGCGGGGCTGCGCCGCGTATTTCGGGCTGACAACCTCTGGGCGCTTGCCGCACTGCTCTGGCTGAGCACAGGGCTGCTGCGCGCCTTTGCCGGACTCGAGAAAGGCAGCGCGTACTATCTAGGCAGCCATGTCTTCTGGCTGAAGATGGCGCTCTTTCTGACCGTGTTCGGGCTCGAGCTGACACCCATGATCGGGCTGATTGGCTGGCGGGCTCGCCGCCGTCGCGGTCAGGCACTCGACACGAGCCGCGCCGCCGCATATGCGCGCATCAGCCTGATCCAGGCCTTGCTCATTGTATTGATCCTGTTCGTTGCTACTGCGCTGGCGCGCGGTGTGGGAGCGTAATGGGGCCTGTCAAAAACTCGAATCGGATGGATGCCATGAAAGATTGGTCTGTTGCGCGTCCGCACGCGGTCGCTATAAGTGGCCTGGCGCTCGTGCACGCAATCGCCTGTTGGGGATTGTTCCGTTGGACGTTCAGCAATACGCTGGCGCGTGCCGAGACGGGTCGACTACCGACCGAATTCGAAGCCAACATTCAATCCGCATCCAACGCGCTCATGTATCCTTTCAGGCAGATGTCTGAGGGGCCGCGGTTGTTTCGGATTCTGGGTGACTTCCTTCCTTTCATACTCACCAGCCTGTTGTGGGGTGCAGCTGCGTACGCTGCCTATCACGGTACCAAACAGCTGGTGCGCTACATCAAACGCACCAGGCCGGCGCGCGTCGATTGACCGGCGTACAACTGTTGCCGTTCCCATCATCGAAAAAAAGCGAGCCTGTATTGCCCCGGCCGCAGTGGCTGCTTTGGTGGCTCACGCTGCAGCTGATGCTGCCGCTGTGCGCGTCCGCGCAACTGGCCTTGGGCGGCGACTTGACCGTGCGCAGCCGATATGTATGGCGAGGAGTGGTGCGCACGAGCCGGCCGGTCGTGCAGCCCAGTGTGTTTGTGAGCTGGCAACCCATCAACTGGACGGTTACGGCCGGTGCCTGGGCCAGTCTCGAACCGTGGCGCGCATCATCGATCCAATTCACGGAGGCCGGCCGCAGCACAACATGGGCAGAGCTGGACTATTGGCTGGAAGCGCACACGCGCGTTCGCGCTTTCGACCTGCGGGTCGGCACGATTCGATACGATCTGCAAGGAGACTCGTTGGCGGGCGGTCGCGCCGATGTCTGGGACACGGGTGAAGTGTATGGAGCGGCCGTGCTGCTGCTGAGCAGATTGAGTACCGTGGGGCTGTACGCCGCGTACGACTACGATGCGATCGACGGCGCGTACTTCGCGCTCGAGGCACTGCAACATGTCCCTTTCCTGGAAGTACACGGCATGACGGTTTCGTCGTTGCTGCGGGCTGAGCTGGCAGCCAGCCTGGGGCAGGCCAGCGATTCCGGGGTTGAACAGCCTGCCTATTTCACGGAAGACGGCGTTTCTCACATCGATGTGTCCGCGGCCATGCGCGTGCACACCCGGCGAGTGGGCTTTCATGCCACCGGTCACCTGCAATTCGGTCGCGACCCGCAGGCGCGCAGAATCACGTTGACCCGCAATGCCGGGGCATTCACCTGGTTTGAGGCAGGACTGGCGCTGGTCGTTGGACCACTGGCACGGGAGCGACGATGAGCGCGCGCGCGGTGGGTGTGTGCGCCGTTGCGCTCGCCTTCCTGGCGTGCACCAGAGTATTCACCATTACATCCATACCCTCGCCGCCGCCCGCACCGGGAACGGGCCATTTGAAGGCGGGCCTCAGCCGAGTCGACATTACGCCGCCACCCGGTCCCGGATTGTTCGGCTACGGTACGGAAGGCGCTCGTTCGCGTGGCCATCGAATGCGTTTGTACGCGCGCACACTGGTACTGGAGGATCCGGGCGGCGAACGCATCGCGTTCGTTCTGGCCGATCTGGGTGCTGTGTCTGCCCAACTGCACCGCAGGATAGCCAACGCAGTACAGCAGCGAACGGGTATTTCCGCGGATCGACTGATCCTGTCAGCCACGCACACGCACAGTGCTCCCGGTCATTCGTTTGGTGTGCCGGCGTATGATGAGCAGGCCACATCAGTGGAAGGCTACGATCCGTTGTTCACGGCCTGGCTGGTGGAACGCATGGCGCTGTCCGTGCTGCAAGCGTTCGGTGCCATGCAGCCGGCCCGGGCGGCGTGGGGCAGCACAGTCGTGTTACGCCAGACCCGAGTGCGCAACAACATTGCGGCCCAGCGCAACCCCAGGCGCTTCGAGCATCCGGCCGCGGCGTCCATCCCGCTTCCCGACAGTGCCAGCTATCGCTATGTCGATCCGCAACTCAACATGTTGAGAGTCGACCTCCGTGAGGGCACGGGTTTCAGGCCGGCCGGATCGCTGATGATTTTCCCCGTGCACGGCACGTTGAATCCGGGCGCCAATGAATTGCTGGATGGCGATCTGCACTCGATCGTGATGCAATTGTTGGAGCGGCGTATTGGAACGTCGGCACAGCAACCGGACGCCGCGCCTGGTAGCATCCATCTTCTGGCCAATGGTGCGGAGGGTGACATGGTCGCGGACTTTCCGCAGGTCAGCCGCTGCCCGGCGCCTGCGCCCCGTCAAAGCTTCTGGCCCACGGGGCCGCGCCGGCCGCCGCCGCAGGATCGCTTCCAACGCGTGCTGGAGCCGCCCTTTCCGGAATGTTTGCATCAGGGGCGACTCGCAGCCTGGCGAATTGGCAATGCCCTGGCTGATGCCGCGCTGCAATTGCACAACCAGCTTGCTTCAGCTGTGCAACAGGAGTCGGCTGGCCAGCTGCGCATTGCGCGCGCCTTCGATGTACTCAGCGCATCGGTCGCGGCCGTGCCGAAGGTGTTGTGTCGGCCGCATGTTGGCCCGGCCACTGTGGGCGGCGTGGAAGGCGGCTTCACGCGCATTTTGAATCTCGAGGTATTGAGTGCGTTGATCCGCACGGACACGTTTCCGGATGCCGACACGAGCCTGCCCGTGCCACAGGCATGTTGGGGCCGCAAGAAGAATATTTCGATCTTCGAGTTCCTGGTGGCCGGCCGGCGGCCCTATCCCTATGAGGTCCAGCTTTCCGTGGCTCGTATTGGCGATGTAGTGATCGGCACGGTGCCCGGCGAGCCGACGACCAATGCGGGCGCGCGCATGCGCCGCGCCATGGCGCCCGATTCCCAGGCGCCATTCTCAGCGATGTACCAGAAACATCTCGTGCTTGGATTGACCAACGGCTACGTCCATTACCTGGCCACGCCGCACGAGTACACGGCACAACTGTACGAGGGCGCGGCTACCTTGTTTGGCCCGTACACCGCGGAGTACATCGCGCGCGAGCTGGGTCGACTGGCCCGCCAGTTGCCACCACCGGGACAACCATCTGCACCTGTTCAGGTAAAGGACATCACGATCGCCACCCGCGATGATGACCGAATCGTGCCCAGGCCAGACGCTCGACTGCCGGCGCTCACCAGAACACTCGACACGTGTTGGCGCGGCGATACATTGGTTGCGCGTTGGACGGATCACGTGCCGGGCAATTTGAATCCCGCGCAGGGCGCACTGCTCCAGCTGGAGCGGCGAGTGGGCGCGCAAACCATGCTCGTGACCTGGGACGATGATCCCTTCCTGGAGGTCTGGCACCTGCGCGGAACTCGAGGAAGCGCGCTTTGGGAAGCACGCTACGCACCGTTCGAATGGCAGGCGGGTGACCATCGCGTTGTCCTGCGTCCGCGATCGGGCATGGACGCCAAATTCGGCAACTGGATGCAGCGCCGCAGTCCGCAATGCCGGGCGTGACGGGCGTGACGGGCGTACGGGCGTAACGGGCGTAACGGGCGTAACGGGCGTAACGGGCGTAACGGGCGTAACGGGCGTAACGGGCGTAACGGGCGTAACGGGCG
>JBOHRF010000110.1:0-14620 GCA_050732575.1 Longimicrobiales bacterium | reverse complement strand
CATACCCGATTCCGCTCCCGAGGTAGTTCCCGCACCCGGCGCCCGATTCATCCGATCCCCGAATCCGATCCCGACCACCGCATACCCGATTCCGCTCCCGAGGTAGTTCCCGCACCCGGCGCCCGATTCATCCGATCCCCGAATCCGTTCCCGGCCGAGATGCGCAACCTTTGTGATGCGCGCCGGGGTCCAATACGGCATTCCTCGGTCCGGAGTCACGCATGTCTCGCCTGTCATCCAATGCGTTCGTCCTCTATCTCGCGCTGGTCACCGCAGCACCCACGTGGGTGGAAGCGCAGACTGTCGAGCTGCCCGTGCAGGGCAACACGCTGCCCTGGAGATTCACGGAGCGGAAACGGATTGGCAACGCGGACGGCGCGGAGTGGGAGACGTTCCAGGATCTGCGTACGCCCGTGTTTCGGCGCAATGGTGATCTGTACGTGCTGGATGTGGGCAATGCGCGCGTGCACGTCTTCGATTCGGTGGGCGTGCATCGCACATCATTCGGGCAGAAGGGTGATGGACCGGGTGAGTTTGGGCAGGCGGGCGGTCTGATTGTTACGGCGGACGATACCATTGGCGTGCTCGACTATGCGCGCCAGGGCATTCATCTATTCACGCCTGGGGGTGTGTACGTGCGCACTCACCGGTTGCCCGCGGACTACGAGGGCATCAGCCTGCCTGTGTTGCCGCATCCGCGCGGCGGCATTGTGTTCCGTCATCAGCCGCGCGGCGCGGCCAATGCCCAGTTGCTCTGGCATCGGTTCAACGGTTCGAGCACGCCGCTCGCCTCAGTGGCACAGCCACAAAAGGTGCAGGAGCTGCAGAGTGGCGGCGCCCATGTGACGCTCACCAGTGAGCCGCCCCAATTTGGTCTCGTTCTGCAGTTTGCAATGTTGAGCGATGGCACACTGGCCTACACACGCGATGTGCCGTATCGCCTCCAGCTGCGCGCTGGTGAACGTTCGTTGGGCGTGACGCGCGCTGACGCGCCCCGTGCCGTTACCGAAGAAGACAAACGGTTGGCACGTGATTTCAAGCGGGCCGAGCTACAACGATACTCGGCCGGCACCATGGTCATTCAGGGCGGCACACCCACTCAGCGCGCGGGCGGTCTGCCATCGGCCGTAATCGATCAAATCGTGTCCATCCTGCAGTTTGCTCCGGTCGTGCCCGCCATTCGTGAGCTGCGCGCGGACCCGGCCGGACAACTCTGGGTGCAGCGCAACACACCCAATGCCTTTGGCGCCTCACTCATCGACGTCCTTCGGCCCAATGGCTCGTACGTGGGCACACTGGCGGCCACGGAAATGCCGGTCGCCCTGGGACCGTCTGGTTTGGCCGTTTATTTCAGCCACGATGACATGGGCGTTCAGCGCATCCGTATGGGCCGCTTCCGCTAAGAAAAACCGGAAGAAGAGACGTAAGAAGCTCCGTAAGAAACAGTTGCGCCGCGGCCGGGCCACTCGGCCCAGGCATCGCCCGTAGAATTCCCCGTCTATTCTCCGGTAGAGACCATCCGGCATAGTGGCTACATTTCGCCCATGATTACTACCGCACTGCCCAGTACCAACCAGATGTACGAGGCCCTGGTGCGCCGGGACGCATCGTTCGACGGCATCTTCTTCACGGGCGTGCGCACCACGGGCATTTTCTGCCGGCCCATCTGTACGGCGCGCAAGCCGGCGCGCCAGAACGTGGCATTCTACGCCAGCGCGCGCGAGGCACTGTTTGCCGGGTATCGCCCCTGCAAACGCTGCCATCCCATGGAAGCCACGGGCGCCACGCCTACCTGGCTGAGACCGCTGGTCACGGAACTGGAAAAGAGCAATGGCCGGCGCTGGACGGATCAGGACCTGCGCGCGCTGGGACTCGATCCTACACGCGTGCGCCGCTGGTTCAAGCAGCACCACAACATGACATTCCATGCGTACCACCGCGCGCAGCGTATTGGACGCGCGCTCTCCACACTACAGGACGGAGCCATGATCACGGATGCCGCTTACGAAAACGGATACGAATCGTTGAGTGCGTTTTACGATGCCTTTCGTCAGCTGCTGGATGCTACGCCGGCCCAGGCCCGAAACGCGGAGCCGTTGCACTTCACGCGCATCACGACACCACTCGGACCCATGCTGGCCGCGGCCACCAATGCGGCGCTGTGTCTGCTCGAATTCGTGGATCGACGCATGCTGGAAACACAGCTGACGCACATAGGCCGGGAGCTGGGTTGCGCCGTGGTACCGGGCAGCAACCTCATCCTGCAGCAGACCGAGCGCGAGCTGGCCGAGTATTTTGCCGGCCAGCGCACGCACTTCGATGTGCCACTACACATGGTAGGCTCCGATTTCCAACAGCAGGCCTGGCGAGCACTGCTCGACATTCCCTGTGGCGAAACGCGCAGCTACGGTGACCAGGCGCGCGCACTGGGACGCATGGAAGCCGTGCGTGCCGTGGGCCGCGCCAACGGCGACAATCGCATTGCCATCATCATTCCATGCCACCGTGTGGTTGGGGCCAACGGTAAGCTGACTGGATACGGTGGTGGGCTGTGGCGAAAGAAGTGGCTGCTCGATCATGAGCTGCGAGTGGTGCCGGTGCTGATAACGAATTGACCAAGGAACGTTCCATCCGTTAGGCCCGTTACTCCGTATCGTTGCATGAATACCGAAAAAGACTACGTCCTGGGGACACACCTGGAAGAAGTCGAGCGGTTGGGGATTCAGCATCGCGCATGGCGCGCGCAGATGCTGGATGCCTGGCAGCGGGCCGGCTTCAGGGCCGGGCAACGACTGTTGGACCTTGGCTGCGGTCCGGGTTACGCCTCACTCGACCTGGCAGAACAGGTCGGTCCAACCGGTCACGTGATAGGCATCGATCGCTCGCGGCGATTTCTGGATGTGCTGGACGACGCGCGCGATCGGCTCGGCCTCACCAACATCACGACCTGCGAGCGCGACCTGGACCAAGCGCAGCTGCCGAAAGGGGCCGCTGACGGCGCCTGGGTGCGCTGGGTCTTCGCGTTCGTCACGCAGCCGCGCGATCTGGTGGCCCGCTTACACACGGCCCTGAAGCCAGGCGCATGCGTCGTGATTCATGAATACTTCGACTACACCACGTGGCGCGCAGTACCACGCTGCGCGGAACTCGAAGCGTTCGTGTCCGTGGTGATCGACAGCTGGCGCGCCAACGGCGGTGAGCCGGACATCGCTCTCAGCCTTCCATCCTGGCTCGAGGACGTGGGCTTCGAGGTCACGCGCCTGCATCCCATCATCGATGTGGTGTCACCGACCGATGCCAAGTGGCAGTGGCTCATGAGCTTTGTGGAGAGCGGTCGCCAACGCCTGGTCGAGTTGGGCGATCTTTCCCAGGATCGGTCGCGCGCCATGGGCCGCGAAGTGGCTGCACTGGCCAGTAAGCCGGGCGCGCGCATGATCACGCCCGGAGTATTGGAGATCATCGCAGTCCGGAGTTCTCTGTAGCGGTTGAGCGGCGAACGGAGTGTCGGGCCGGAGCGCCAGAGGCGCGTAGGCCACGACTCGGCCACAAACTCAGCGGAGCCGATAGCGGTATTCGTCGAGTAGCTTCGGACCCAGAAAGATCATAAGCCGCTGCCGGTGATTCGTCTAAAAAACAATCACAATACCAACGGGCGTTCCGTCACTGCGAACGAAGTCATGGCACTTTCTATTGTGAACGATCTCCTGGCACTTGAGACCTAATCCTTGTCACTCTCCTCCTCCTCGACGACAGGAGGAGGAGAGTGCTCAGGATTAGGATTAAGGTGAGGGGGAGGGGGAGTATACCTAACGTATATCCGTTCTCATTTTACTCCGAGCGGATTGCGGTCAATGGATCGATGCGCATGGCCCGGCGTGCAGGCGCGAGCAAGGCAACACCTGCCACCACCAGCAATACCAGCGGTGCGGCGAGTAGCGATACGGGATCGCGCGGCTTCATTTCGAACAGCAGGCCTTCCGCCAGGCCGCCCAGGGCGAGGGTAGCGGCCATACCTAGCGCGGTGCCGGCCAGGGTGAGCACCAGGCCGCGGCTCAACACAGTACGGGCAACGGTTTTGTTGGTGGCGCCCAACGCAATGCGCAATCCAATTTCGCGCGTGCGCTGCGCCACGCGATACGCCATCACGCCGTACAGTCCGGCACAGGCCAGGAGCAGCGCGAACAGTCCGGAGAGACTCACCACGTGTGCCGTGGCGCGGAAGCGTGCCATCTGCTGATCGCGCACGGCTTGCAGCGTCTCGACCGTGGCAAAAGCCAGGTTGGGATCCAGTGCGTGCAGTGCGGCCTGCGCGGCCGTGGCCAATACCATCGGATCGCCCGATGTTTTCATCAGGAAGGTCACGTCTGCCTGGTACAACTGGAACACCGGACCGTAGGCCTGTGCCCAGGGTGCTTCATTCAGCTCGTAGTATTTCGCGTCCCGCGCTACGCCAACAATCGTGAAGGGTGGCAAGCCCTCGCGCAGCGGCACGGTTCGACCGACCACTAGCGTCGTACCAAACGTCTGCCGCGCAAACGTCTCATTCACGATAACTACGGGAGCATTGCCCAGCTGGTCGGCGGCCGAGAATTCGCGGCCATGCACGAGGGGAATCCCCATGCCTTCGAAGTAGCGCGGAGCCCTACGTTCAGCCCCACGTCCAGCTTATCGCGTCCGCCGGCGAAAGCAGAGCCCGGCCAGGCTTCGAGCGTGGTCGACCAATCGCCCTGGAACGGAACCTGTCGCGTGGTCGTGGCCAGGGTCACACCCGGCAGCGCAGCCAGCCGGTCGATCGCTTGACGCAGCAGCACGCGCCCGCGTTCCGCGTCATAGCCGTGATTGCGCAGGTTCACTTCGATGAGCAGGACACCGCGGTCATCGAACCCGACATCCAGGGAACGCACCCGCGCAAACGAGCGGGCAAACAGCACGGATCCGGCGACCAGTACGAGCGAAAGCGCAATCTGTACGACCACCAGTACATCGCGCGTGTGACCGCCGCCCGCGCGCCGGTTGCGACCGTGAATCAGGCCGACCACGTCTCGCCGCGTAGCGCGCCAGGACGGTGCAATGCCGATGATCGGATACACCCAACAACAGGCTCTCCGTCAGCATCTGCCGCGCGATGCGGCCGCGGCCTGCGCCCAGTGCTGCGCGTACGCCAATCTCACGATCGCGCGTGGACGCGCGCGCCAGTAGCAGGATGGCCACATTGGCCGTGGCCACGGCCAGCAACAGGCCGACAGCTACCAGAAGCACGCGTGTGAGAGATGCAAGATTGCCGCGTGTGGTCGGGTACCAGCGGAATTGTTGCGATACCAGGACCGTTTCCTTGGTATCGCCCCCCGGATCGATGGTGCGGATGTGCGCCGCAATGCGGGCCAGGTCCGCTTGCGCAGCATCGACGCTGACACCCGGTTTCAAACGGCCCACCACCGCGACCCACCGCTCGCGCGAGTCGGCTATCCGCTCATACCAGGCGCGGTCCGATTGAGGCGCAACCGCGTTGCGCATCATGATTGGAATGTAGATGTCTATGCGTGGCTCATCCGGTGAGAGTCCGCGATAGTCACGCGGTGCCACGCCCACAACCGTGAAACGGTGCCCGTTCAGAAGCATGTCGCGGCCCACCGCGCCTCGGGCACTGCCCAGGTGTTTCACCCAGAACGCATGCGATACTACGGCCACAGGGTGCGTGCCCATGGTCTGGTTTTCTGCCGCCAGAAAGAACCGGCCGGCTTCTGCGCGCAGACCCAGAACATCGAAATAGTTGGCGCTTACGGTGAGCACCTGCGCAGGGCCAGGCTGGGTGCCAATGCGCACACTCGCGGCCAGCGTATTCGAACTGTACGCAGCCACATCGCGCAACGTGGTCGTTCTACTGCGATAGTCCAGGTAATCCGGATACGAAACCGAACCGCCCCGGTGCCCACGAGCGAAATGCACGCACCAATTCATGAGCTGCGTGCACCCCCGAGGGCGGCCGCAGGAATAGACGGTCGGCCAAACTAACAATCGCAACGCTGGCACCAATGCCCAGTCCGAGCACCGCGATGGCAATCCTGGTGAAGCCCGGACGCCGTGCCAACGCGCGCGCACTGAGTCGAAGCTCCTGACCCCAATCGAATATCACCGATCGACTCCCCTCCGATGATGGACGCCACTCCAACACGCGCCGCAACCCATCGAACCAAAACCACAACACGATCAGCACACTCTCACGCACGCAGGCACGGCGCGCCGCGCGCGCACCCAGCTGCGCGTCAACGCGCTCGAACAACGTCGTGAGATCGTCTTCCGCGCGCTCGATTGCCGCACGCGGCAGCAGCACACGCAACACCCGCCCAACCAGCGGCGCCCGCTTCACGTGGTCTGCCCGGGCGCCTGCCACAGCGTGTCCCGCACCCGCCTGCTCTCCACCAACGCAGCCTCGCCCGCGCGCGTCAGCTCGTAGTGCCGGCGCGCTCGGCCCCCCGGCACCGGCGCCGCATCGCCCAGCCACGAGGCGACCCAGCCTTTGCGATGGCCTCGATCCAACGCCGCGTAGATGGCACCCAGCGCCGGTCGCCGTCTGATCTCGCGCTCCAACAGTTCCTGGACGGATGCACCGGTGGCTGAGTCGCCGAGCCTGCGTACGGCGAGCAGCACGATTTCTTCGAATTCGCCTAGGTGGTCGCCCTTCATATTTCTACAAAAGCGAATGTAGACGGCAAGCCCCGATGCGCAAGAGCCCAGTCGCAAGACTCAACGACCGCTCGAAGCGGGCAGCACGGGAAGGGGATACCGCTCGATGGTCTGGAGGCCGTCCTGGTCCGCAGCTACCACGTACGCATGGCGTTGGCCGATCGCGATGATATGACGGTCGGGCCGCAGGCGGATGGTGGCGATCCGTCTGCCGGCGCCTAGTGCCGTGGTTCGGCGCTGCGATTCGAACGGCCGCCCCACAGCCTGCCCGACGTGTCGATGCGCAGATCGGTGCGGAAGAAAGGCAGTGTGGGAGCGAACGTGCTGCGCCGACCACGCCCGCGAGTTCTTCCGCCGGAGCTGAAACTGGCAGGGGTGTGTCCCATGGTACCGCCTTCACCGCGGCCGCTCATGGGTGATGACTGCAGGAACTGTCGCACGAACGCCATCCGTTCTGCTGCTGAGCGGGCACGCGCTCAGAGGAGTGTGCGGGTTCCTTACCGATGGTCCTTCCGTTTTCGAGCCATTCAATGGAGTAGTCGTGGCCGCGCGCAATGGCGATGCTACCGTTGGGCGCGACGGCAAATGCGTCCTGTGGTGCAAAGATCAACATGGGCACGCGCGGACCATCGGCAGGTGCCGAAGGCGGAGGTGCCATGACCGCGCCCTGGATGCGCGTAACCACGCGCGCGGCACCGCCGTCGACCGATTGCGTTTCGATTTCAATGGTGTCGCCGGGAAGCGGTCGGCTGGCGCGCCACGCGGGCACTCCGAAGTAGAGGTTGCCTCTGGCGTCAACGCCCGCGGGTGAACCAGCAGACGGCGAGGGTGGTGTGAGGGAACGAGCAATGCGGCCTTCGCGGTCGAGCACGACGAGACGCGTGTTGCCGACATCCATCAACAGTGTTGAGTCGCCGCGAAACGCGAAGAGTGCGGCGGGCAGTCGAAACTCGGTGGGACCGGAGCCAACACTTCCGCGATTTACAACGGTGCCGCGCGCAAAATCGATGACCGCGATGCGTTGTTCGATCCAATCCGTGGCTATCAGCCGACCATCGGGCAGCTCGCGACCGCCGCGCAGCAGGCTGAACACCTCGGTAGTGGTAGCGTCGGGTCGCGCCAGTTCGAAGGTAGGCACTTGCGTCGGATCAGCCAGGTTCACCGCCCAAAGCGATGCCCCAAGAGTGGCAAGGATGCTGACGGTGAATCCGGTCATGGCACACTCCATCGGTAAGCACAGGAATGAGTGATGGTTAGTTGCCGCGACCGGCCTCGAGGATGGCCCAGCTCACTGCGAGCCTTTTCGGACTCACGTCATTCGGCACGCAGAGCCATGGCCGGGTCGATGCGCGTGGCCCGGAGCGCGGGCAGTGCAGTGGCCACCAGCGCCACGCCGACCAACAGCGCAACCGCCTGCAGAAATGCGGTGGGATCCTGCGCGCTCACACCATGCAGCAGGGTAGACATGAGGCGTGTAGCGCCAAAGGCACCGAACAGTCCGAGCGCTAAACCGAGAGCGACCAGCGTGAGTCCCTGGCCCATGATGAGACGGAGCACATCGCTGCGCGTTGCACCCAGTGCGCCGCGCACGCCGATCTCATAGGTGCGTTGCGCCACGCCGTAGGAGATGACGCCGTACAATCCGAGCGCTGCCAGCAGCAGCGCAATGGTGCCGAAGATGCCGAGCGCACCGGCCAGGATGCGCGAGGATACCACGGAGCCGCTCTCATCGATCACGTGTTGCATGGTGCGCGGCTCGTAGATGGCCTGACTGGGATCGACCGCCCAGATGGCGGTGCGTGCCGCAGCGAGCAGTTCGAGTGGCTGTCCGCGCGTGCGCAACACGAACGTCATCCCGCCAAAATTCCAGGCCAACTGCGCAAACGGCACGTACATCTCGGTGCGCTGGTCTTCGGCCAGCCCGGAGTGCAGTACATCGCCCACAATGCCCACAATCGTGCGTGGATACGGATCGCGTCCATCGAACCCAACGAGAAGACGTTGGCCAATTGGATCGCGCTCACCGAAATATTTTTGCGCGAACGCGCGGTTCACGAGCACGGCGCCCGGTGCACTGCGCACATCCTGCTCGGCCAGACTGCGTCCGCGCACCAGCTGAATGCCCATGGCTTCGATGTAGCCTGGTGTCACCAGCACGGTACCGGCATTCTCGCTTTTTTCCGTGCGCCGTTCTTCCAATCGGAAATCGTTGTAGTTGTTGGTGCCGGCCAGCGGCAGCCAGTCCACGGCTGCGGCCCCGGAAACGCCGGGCAGCGCGCGCAGGCGTTGCAAGGCCTGCTGCTGAAAGGCCAGCGACTTGTCGCGCTGGTTGTACGTGGCATCGAGCGAGACGCGCAACGTGAGCAGGTTCTCGGTCCGAAAGCCCGGGTTGGTCTGGAGCAGTGCATTGAGGCTTCGGATCATGAGGCCAGCAGCAATCAGCAACATGGCCGCCAGCCCCACTTGCGCTACCACCAGCGTAGCACGTGCGCGTGCCCGTTGCCGCGTGTGCAGGCCCGACCGCCCACCCATGAGTGAAGCCAGATCCAGGCGCGACGCTTGAACGGCCGGTGCCAATCCGAACAGGATGCCGGTGAGCAGGGCAATGGCAGCCGTGAAGGCAAGCACACCGCCGCTCATGCCAATGTTGCGAGGCATGGATCCTTCCGGAATGGCGAGCAGCAGCAGACGCGTGCCCAAGAGCGAGAGCAAACTGCCGGCAGCGCCACCCAGTACCGCGAGCAGCACACTCTCCGTGAGCAGCTGCCGCACCACGCGCCGCCGGCTGGCGCCGATGGCCGTGCGCACCGCCATCTCGCGCTCGCGGCCGGTGGCACGCGCCAACAACAGGTTGGCCACGTTTACACATGCAATGAGAAGCACGAAGCCCACGGCGCCGAACAGCGTGATCAACACGAGCGGCGTTTCATCGCCACCGTACAGCCGGTGCCGCAGCGTCCACAGCCTGGCCGAAAGGACTTCGTTGGTGCCCGGGAATTCCTGCGCGAGTGTGCTGGACACGGCGTCCAGGTCACGCTGCGCCGCATCGAGGGTCAGTTTGGACTTGAGTTTGGCTACGACTTGCAGTCCGCCGCTGGCCCGGTTCCACGTGGTTTCATCGGCGCGCACCGGTACGTACACCTCAATGCCGGTTTGCGGGAACGCAAACAGCGCCGGCAGCACACCAATGATCACATGAGGATTGCCACTCAACGTGATGCTCCGGCCCAGCACACTCTCATCACCCGCAAACCGGCGCTGCCACAGCGCGTGACTCAGCACCACCACGCGCTCCCCATTCGGCTGATCTTCCTGCTCATTGAACAGCCGGCCCATCAACGGTCGTGCACCCAACAGCGGCAACAGACTGGCCGATGCACGCGTAGCTTCCAATCGCTCCGGACGCTCCTGACCGGCCAGTGTGAAGCTGCCGCCCTGGTAGTAGCCAAACCCATCAAAGGTATGGCTGCGCCTTCCCCAATCCCGAGCATTGGGCAGAGACACGGACCAGTCATCGCCGCGGTTCTGATAGCTGCCCGTCAGGCCGATCAGCCGATCGCTGTCTGCATAGGGCAGCGGTCGCAACAGGATGGCATTGACCGCGCCGAAGATCGTGGTGTTGGCGCCGATCCCGATGGCCAGGGTCAGGATGACGAACAGCGCGAAACCCGGGCTGCGGCGCAGCTGGCGGAGTGCGAAGCGCAGATCTTCGATCAGTCGTTGCATGGCGCGATCCTCGGGAAACAGATGGCGGACCACCACCACGTTCTCCCGTTTAGGCCCATTCTCTCATGCACATCGATCAACCAGGCGTCGTGCCCACTGCCATGAGCACGCTTCTCCGCCGTTGTCATGTCATGACAGGCCAAAACGGGAGAATGGGGTGGTGGTCCGCAGATGGAGACAAGTGAGACCCGCCCAAGGTTGCTTGGCTGGCCGCAAGCTCAGGGCGAAGGCGCGGCGCTGGCCGCACTCGCTATTGTAGGGCCATGGAAATCCGGGATCTCGACTCGGCCGTGCAATTTGCCGTAGTCGTGCAGCCGCGTGCTTCACGTACCGAAGTAGTGGGTGAGCATGGAGCTGCGCTCAAGGTGCGCATTGCGGCGCCGCCCGTGGCTGGCGCGGCCAATGACGAGCTGATTCGCTTCCTGGCGCGCAGCCTCTCCGTGCCCCAGTCGGCCGTGCGCGTGGCGCGCGGCGCGAGCGGCCGCCGCAAAGTGATCGAAGTCACCGGCGTCAGTGCCGCACGCGTGCGCGCTGCGCTTCTGGCAACGTGATGCGCACGCTGATGGTTTTCGTGGATGGCGTAGGCATTGGCGCAGCAGATCCGACCCGCAACGCGTTCGTGGCCGCGCCCCCGCGCGCGATCTCGGAATTGCTCGATGGTGCGCTGGTAGCGGAATGGACAGAGCCGAAACTCGCACGGCGCGCTTCGCTCGTGCCGCTCGATGCGCAATTGCGTGTGCCCGGTTTACCACAGAGCGGTACCGGTCAGTACAGCCTGTTCACGGGCGAAAACGGGGCGCAGCGTTTTGGTCGTCATTACGGACCCTGGGTGCCCACTGCGCTGCGCGAATCGCTTCAGCGCGACAACCTACTCACGCGCGCGCAGGCCGCCGGCTGGCGCACCGCGTTCGCCAATGCGTATCCGGAGGAATTGGTGGAGGCCGCCCACCCGAATGGCGTATTCCGGCCCATCGGGCCGCTGCGTGCTGGCCCACCACTGGTTGCCGCCGGCGCCGGCTTGCTCGTGCGGCACACGTCCGCATTGCTGCACGGCGACGCCATCTCCAGCGAGATAACCAATGAAGCCTGGCGCGAGCATTTGCATCGTCATTCCTTGCCCAGGATCGATGCCCACATGGCGGGCGCCAACCTGGCTGGTATCGCAAACCAGCATGATCTGACCTTGTTCGCGCACTACAACACGGACACGGCCGGACACAAGCAGGATCTGAACGAGGCGATCCGCGCTCTTCATCTGGTCGATGATTTTTTGGCCGGCATACTGAAGGCGCTGGACTCCAACATCACACTGGTCGTGGTCAGCGATCACGGCAACCTGGAGGACGCCAGCGCCGGCCACACGAAGAACCCTGCGCTCGGACTCGCGGTGGGCGCTGGCCATGAGGCCTTTGCCGAGCGCGTATCGAGCATCCTGGATGTGGCGTCCGCTTTGTTGTCACCCTGATCGTTCGATCGACGCGCTCGGCTGGCTGTTCGACCAACTCGCAGGGCTGCCTGCTCGACTGCCTCACGTTCAGAATGGGGATGAGGGGATTCGAAAAAGGCGATGAGGGAGATCTGTATCTGTACGTCCGTAATCGACGTGCGTCAGGCCGATGCCTCCTAGTGCACTCGCCCAAGGGCTGGGCAGTCGAACTTTGCACCATGAACGTGGCCACGCAAGCTACACTTCGCGATCCACCACAAATACAGCCGCCGCCACCAGCAGCACGAACGAGTAGCCCATGACATATCCAACGGCGGCCCAGGGCACGGGTTGCAACTCGGCAAACGCAGTTTCAATGCGGAAGAGCGGGCCTTGTGGTGGCAACAGGAAGCTCACTACTTCGCGCACGCCGGGTGGTGCCTCGGCCAGCACGTTGCCGCGGCGCAGCGCTTCCCAGATCATGGCGACCACGGCCAGGGCCAGTGCCACCCAGCCCTCACCTTTGATGAACACGGAAAGAAACGCGACCAGCGAGCCGTAGACCGCCACGTAGCAGGCAATCAAAACCAGCGTGTTCGGGCCCGCCCACTGGCCCAGCATGATGACATCGAAGATGGGCAACAGCGTGGCACTGAGCAGGAATGCAATGGTGAGCAGTGTGATGAAGCGCAAACCGTAGATGCGCAGGAACGAGACCGGCCGCACGGCGTAGAGGCGAGCGTATCCGGCTTCACGATCGGTGCTGAAGATGCCGGCCATCAGGACCAGCGCGGCAATGATCGGGTAGCGGCCCAGCACCCAGCCCAGCAACAGCAACAGGGAAACCAGCGGATAGCCACCGACCTGCATCAATGAGCCCATCTCTACATGGCCGGCCGGCCCGGTCAACACGCGCGCGGCCAATCCGGCGGCAATGAACAGGATGGCAAAGCCGATCAGGCCCAGGATGCGGTGGCTGCGTTCGCGCAGCACCAGCTGTGTGAGTCGCAGCGCGCTCACGATGCGGGCTCCGTGCGAAACGCGTCGCGCACGCGCTGCTCCAGGCCATCGGCGGGCACAACGGATTCGACGATGGCGCCCAGGGCCAACAAGGCCGCCAATCGCGCACTCAGGTCGTGCGTATCGCGCACGAGGATAACGAATGCGCGTTGGCCATCCACGAAATCGACCTGACCCAGCACATCGCCAATTTGCTCGAGCGGCGCCTGCAACGTGATGCGGTAACGGCGGGGACCGTCAGAAGGCGGCGCGATGGCGAATGTGTCGCGCGGTGCACCATCGGCCAGCAAAACTACGTGATCGACCAGGCGTTCGATCTCGGCCAGGTCGTGGCTGGCCATCAGGATGGTGCGCTCGGTCTGTCTCAGCTGCGCGATCATTTCGCGGAAGCGCAGCCGCCACAGTGGATCCAGTCCTTCGGTCGGCTCATCCAGTACGACGAGCTGATGTTGTGCCATCAATGCCTGCGCCAGTCCAACACGTTGCAGCGTGCCGCGTGATAGACTGGCGATGGTTTGCTGGGCATGCGCGTCGAGGCCAAACTGATGCAGCACTTCATCCACGCGCGCGGACGGTTGCGCACTGCGCTCGAGGCTGGCCAGCGCTTCCAATGCCCCGCGCACGGACCAGCCGGGCGGCAATCGAAAGCGCTCGGGCAAGTAACCGGCACCGTGTGCGCGCGTATAGTCGCGCGGCTCGAGTCCCTGAATGCGAACGCTGCCCGCCGTGGGCTTGAGAAACCCAAGCAACAGCGCGAACAACGTGCTCTTACCCGCGCCATTCGGTCCGACCACGCCCCACACCGTGCCCGCCGGAATCGATAGATTCACATCCCGCAGCGCGCTCACGCCCGGCGTGCGATAGTGCCCGCCAAACCGTTTGCCCACGCGCTGAAACTCGATGAGCGACGCGTGACGCGTGACGCGTGACGCGTCGGGTTCCACGTGAGCTGCCCCTTTCATTCGTATCCCGCTTACTTCCCTTTCGGTTGTTCTCCCGGTACGCCCGTCACGCCCCGCGCCGCCCGCTACGCCGATGCGAAGGCACACATCCTGCCAAGCGATCCAGGCGATGGGTAAACGCGCGAATGAGCGGCGCGCGCTGCCGCGCCGCCACCTGAGTTTCCTGGGCAACGCGCTCTATTCTACGCTGCGCCTGATCGCGCGGCACGTGCGCGGTTTTTTTGGCGCCGTGGCCGCGTTCGTCACGGTGAGCGTAGTGGTGGGCACGCTGGCCAGCATCGTATTCGCGCTATTCGCCGGATTCGTGATGCAGGGCTCTACGCAGAGCATCGATGAACGCGTATTGCGCTGGATCCAGTTGCACCGAACACCGGGGCGCAACGCTTTCATGCTCGAGTTGACCACACTGGGATCAGGCATGGTGTTGATCATGCTGGTCCTGGTTGCCTCCGTGTTTCTCTGGCTGACTCGCCATCACTGGTCAGTTTACATCCTGCTCATGGGCGTACTGGGTGGGCAATTGGTGAATCGACTGCTCAAGGGCATCTTCGAGCGACCACGTCCGTCTATTGTTGACTGGGTGACCGATGTGCATTCCAAGTCGTTCCCGTCTGGACACGCCATGACCGCGCTGATTGCGTATGGCAGTGTGGCTTACCTGGTGGCGCGACTCGAGCCCACTGCGCGCCTGCGCCGCACTACCTGGGCGCTGGCCATCCTGTTCATCGTGGCCATTGGCGTGAGCCGCATGTACCTGGGCGTGCACTATCCATCCGACATCATTGCCGGTTACGTGGCGGGC
>JBOHRF010000109.1:0-14893 GCA_050732575.1 Longimicrobiales bacterium | reverse complement strand
CGCCCGACACGCCCGACACGCCCGACACGCCCGACACGCCCGACACGCCCGACACGCCCGACACGCCCGACACGCCCGACACGCCCGACACGCCCGACACAGGTTCTGAGATGGAGACCACGCCACTCGATCGCAGGCGAGGCGCATTGCTTGGGTTAGTGGTCGGTGATGCGCTCGGCACAACGCTCGAGTTCCAACTACCAGGCAGCTTCACGCCCATCGCCGGAATGATGGGCGGCGGACCCTTCCGCCTGAAGCCGGGTGAATGGACCGACGATGCATCGATGGCGCTGTGCCTGGCGGAGAGTCTGGTCACGCTTGGTCATTTCGACCCGATCGATCAGCTCGAGCGCTATGTGCGCTGGTATCGCCACGGACATCTCAGCAGTACAGGCCAATGCTTCGACATCGGCCATGCAACCCGCCAGGCGTTGCAGCGCTTCGAGCGCACGCGTGATCCCTGGTCGGGCAGCACGGATCGCGATAGTGCAGGCAATGGCTCCATCATGCGACTGGCACCCATCGCAATCTTTTACGCGCACGATGCACGGGCTGCGTTGGAACATGCGGGCGATAGCTCGCGCACTACGCACGCCGCGCGCGATTGCATCGATGCATGCCGCTACCTGTGCGCCGTGCTGATCGGCGCCATGCGTGGTGCCAGCAAAGAAGACATCCTGGCCACCCGTTATGCTCCGATCCTCGACTACTGGTCCGAGCAGCCGCTCAGTACAGCTATCGATGAAGTGGCGTGTGGATCGTTCAAACATCGCGAGCCACCGATGATCCACGGCAGCGGGCACGTGGTGCACTCTCTCGAGGCCGCGCTCTGGGCGTTCCATGGGTCGTCCAACTTTCGCGACGCCGTGCTGCGCGCGGTCAACCTGGGCGACGATGCGGACACGACCGGCGCGGTTTGTGGTCAGATCGCAGGCGCTTACTACGGCGAATCGGGCATACCAGTGGAATGGATCCAGCAGCTTGCCCGGCGCGAGCTCATCGAACTGATCCTGGGCGCATTGATCACACGGGCGTGACGGGGCGGGAGCGGGACCGAACGGATTCGGGAGCGGGTGATCGGGAGACCGGGCGCGGGATCGGGCACGACTTCGGGAGCGGACGCGGGATCGGGTTTCGGGAATCGGATGAATCAGTTCTGCGATTTGGAACGGCAAGAATCGATTGCCCGCTCCCGTTTCCGCTCCGGTCCCGCTGCCGCATCCGCTCCCGAAATTCGTTGCCGGTCCCGCGCCCGATCCCCCGATCACCGCCTTCCGAATCCGTTGGGCGGTGTAGGGCGTGTGGCGACGGTTCCAAGGCCCATTATATTGAGCGGTCAGTCTGCCAGTTCAGTCCAACACCGTACTACCGACCCGGGCAAAACATATGGCGCAGTATGTGGTGGAAATCAGCGACCAAAACGGCGCGACGATTCTGGTGCGAGTGGCGATGCCGCCCATTGGCAACGCGCACTGGGAAGTGCTCAACAACAAGTTCCTGCGCCGGCAGAAAGGTGTAGTGGAGCAAGGCGATCGCGGCTCGAATCAGACCTACGTTGGCCTTTACGGCGGTCCTGTGGTGGATGACAAGTTGCTGGTCATGCACCTGGATGATTTTCTGGAAGATGGCGGAGTGAACGCTGAGGGTACCGGCTTTCTGTACAACCACGACAATCGGCTGATGGTGCCGGGTCCGCTTTCCTGGAAAATCGCGTACTAGCGGACTGATCCGCGATGTCTGGCCGGTGGCTGAGCCTGCCCGTCCTGAATCTCGAGGAAGCGAGATTCGAGTGCACGTACGGCCGGGGCTGCGCGGGCATCTGCTGCCGGGAAGGACGGCCGCTCGTTTATGAAGACGAGCGGCAGCGCATCGCAGCCAACCTGCAAGTTTTTCTGCCTCAATTACGTTCCGCCGCGCAACGGCTGATCCAACGGAGAGGTTTTGTTACGGAGCGGCGCCGGTTGGGCCAGCGTGTGATGCGCGTGGCCGCGGACTGGTGTGTGTTCTTCAACGACGGGTGCGTGCTGCACAGAGTGGGCGAGCAGGAAGGCGACAAGTTTCGCTACAAGCCAGCGGTGTGTGCGCTGTTCCCCATCCAGGTGGATGAGAACGACGAGTGGTACGTGCGGCAGAAGGGCTACAAGAAGGAGAAGTGGGATTTGTTCTGCCTGGATGCGGAGCGGTGCACGCTTCCGGCGGCGGATACACTGCAGGAAGAGCTAGCGCTTGCTCAACACCTTTCGGAGCTTGCCGCGGCGTGCCCAGGCGACCTGGTGGCGCACGAAACGTGACCAGGTCCAGCCTGCTTCCTCGACTGCGCGGTGGATGCCCACGCCAGGACCCAGCTCGGGATTCGGGTTGACGTCCAGGACGCGCGGCATGCCATCCGCATCCAGGCGCACATCAACCCGCAGGTAGCCGGTTGCTTCCACCACATGCCAGGCAGCGCGCGCGGTTGCGATGACACGTTCGCGCAGCGCTGGCTCTAGCGGCAGGTCGTACTGCATGGGAGAGTTGAGAAAGTCCACGCTGCTCGGGTCCCATTTGGCCGCGTAGGTATTCAAGCGCAGGCCGTTACGGAAATTCGTCTCACCAATGGCTGCGTACGTGGGGCGCTGGTGTCCCCAGAGCGAAACGACGAATTCCCTACCGCTCAGGAATTCTTCCACGATGATCGGTCCGTGCAGACGCGCCTTGGCGCGCTCGAGCGCCTCCCAATCTTCGCAAATCGAATCCGCATAGATACCGGCGGAAGCATCCTCATCGGCCGGTTTCACGATGCAGGGGAACACACCGGCGCGCGGCACGGGCACACCTGCGGCGGCCAGCATGGCATTCGTGCGGTCCTTGCGGCGGCAGAGTGCGAGCGTGCTGCTGCACGATCCGGTGAAATGCACATCGAGCCATTCCAGCAGTGCGGCGATGTGCGGCTCGAAGTCAGGGCGGCCGAGGGGTGACTCGCAGGCGT
This sequence comes from Longimicrobiales bacterium, assembly GCA_050732575.1. Taxonomy (GTDB): domain Bacteria; phylum Gemmatimonadota; class Gemmatimonadetes; order Longimicrobiales; family RSA9; genus JBBDWZ01. The sequence continues at coordinate 11,925 of JBOHRF010000109.1, read as the reverse complement.
TGAAGATGACATCGGGCCGATGCGCGGCGATCACGGCCAGCACTTCACGCACGTGGCCCAGCACGCCAACCATCATGGATCCGGGCAGCGCTTCGACTATGCTTTGGGCCGTGGCCGACAACTCGAATTCAGAGCTAGCGCGCCAGTCGCTAATCGTTTCAGGCGGGTGGGAGAACAATACGAGCACGCGCGTCATCTTGCCGATTCACCCCAGCGCGAGAGGACCCGAGTCCAGCGCATTTGCCAGCCTCCGTGCTTGATGGAATGAATGGAGCGCGCAGCGGCACCGATTGTCAAACTCGCCGAGCTCACAACAGGCGCCACCATGGTGCTGCAAGAATGCGACAATGCAGAATGTCCGGCCGGAGTGCAACCAGTTCCCGCCGGCAATGAGATTGCACAACACCAGCGGCGGAACCCCAGTCCTTGCTCGCGTCCTGCCTGGCCGCGCTTGGCAACCACGCGGAAGCGGAAGCATTGCTCACGGAAGGTGTTACAACGCGCCCGCGTTCAGCGCGCGAGTGGCCAATAACTCGCGCTTACTGCAGGACCAGAATCCTGAACTCGACAACAATGCGCGCGCCTTCGGCCTCGAAACATTCGACAATCGCTGTGAGGTCGGATCCGATGGTTTGCCAGCTCAGTACCTGACAGAACTCGCCCGCATTGCCGCGCGCCACGACCTGAACCGCCGCGTTTAGTGCCAAAGACGCCGACCTCCTGGTTGGTGAGCTTCCGCATTTCCTGAAGCCTATCGTGCAGCAGCGCAATCCGGCCGCCCACTCGTCCAAGTTGAGCCGGAAGGATGCAACGCAATTGCGCGAGCAGGTGATCGGCATTGGCGGCGAGGGGCTGATCACGAGGCTGGCGCGCACCAAACTGCGCACGCGCAGTGGGCGGGTGGTGTGAACGGTCCTTGAACTTCGGAACTTGAACTTCGGAACTTGAAGTCCCCAACAGAAGCACGCCCATCAGGAGGGGAACCCAGGATGGGCATATTCGCTGCCCGCACACCCTCCGGATGTTCGCATGGCGCTAGGTGCTTCATCGAAAATAGGCGGAACCGCCCATTCGTCCCCGGCAGGCAGCGATCCATTTTTGTTTCCATTACGGAAGACTGGAATGGGATTGCCGACGGACGAACGGTCACTGAAATGACGACCCTGGTCAATGCGATCTGGCATTTGGAGCCAGCGCAAGCTAATAATGAGGTCACAAACATGGTCAGGATCCGGACCGGCGATATTCGCCACCGGATCGTAACCATGAGCGGGCGCACGGCGCCCGCCGCCAGCGACCCCCCAACTTTCAGTGCATGTCCAAGCCGCCGAATGGTGAAGATCGGTCGCACCCGTCCGAGGGTGCGGCCTATACGGATTTGCCCGAGCACTACGTGGTGGAGCGGGAGATCGGGCGAGGCGGTATGGGCACCGTGTTAAGGGCGCAGGATGTCAAGCACGGTCGGCGGGTGGCCATCAAGATCCTGCGGCCCGAAGTTGCCCACGCATTCGGCAAAGATCGTTTTCTCCGAGAGATCCGCACGGTTGCCAACCTGGTCCATCCGAACATCGTGCCCGTGCTGGACAGTGGTGAGACGCGGGACACGCTCTATTTCGTCATGCCGTATATCGAGGGCGAATCGCTGCGCGAGCGCCTCGATCGCGATCACCCAATGGAATTGAACGAAGCCCTGCGCATCACGGGCGAAGTCGTGGGAGCGCTCGCCTACGCGCATGGGCAGGACGTTGTCCATCGGGATATCAAGCCCGAAAACATCATTCTTTCGCACAGCGGCCATGCCTGGTTGGTCGACTTCGGCGTGGCGCGCAACGAGACGGGCAACCTCCGCCTCACGTCTACCGGCCTGATTATCGGATCGCCGTTGTACGCGAGTCCCGAGCAGACGACAGATGCGACCGCCATTGATGGGCGCAGCGATCTGTACAGCATGGGCTGTGTGCTGTACGAAATGTTGACCGGCGCGCCGCCCTTTACGGGTCCAACCATGCAGTCCGTATTGGTGCAGCATCACACCAAAGCCGCGCCGCCGCTCCGTGCGCTCAGGCCCGACCTGCCCGCGGCCCTGGAGCAACTGATCAACCGGACTCTGGAGAAAGAACCCCATCAGCGTTTTGCATCGGCGGAAGAGCTGCACGCGGTACTCCGTGCCGTGCTCCAGTCACAACCGAATGTAGATGCGCACCGTGCACCGCGATTGCGGGTCAGCCGGCGCGCATTTTGGCTAGCGTTTGCGGGAGCCGCAGCATCCGCAGTAGTTGTGACCGCTCTGCCTGGCCGATTCTCACCGGTGCGCTGGCTGCGCCCGGGCAGCACGACACCGCCCTCGGACACGCGGTACGCAATCCTTGCGTTCGAGCTTGATTCCGGCGTGACTGCGCTTGGTGCGGAGGATCGACTGGCCGATGCGCTGGCCACCTGGATCGGCATTGATGTCGTGGAGCCGCGGCGCGTGCGCGCGCTGCCTGCTTCGCGGGGCGCGACCAACTTTGACGTCAACGCGGCCGCAGTCCGCGCACGGGAAGTGGGTGCCCGGCGTTTCGTGCACGGCAGAATTTCGCGCAAAGACGACTCGTTACGCGTGAACCTGGAAGTGGGAGACGCGCTGCGGCCCAATGTCACGCTGCACAAGATCCGGCTTGGTTTGCTATCGGATCTACGGGATGCCGATCGGCACTTTCGGGATCTGGCCGATTCACTCGTTCTGCGTGGCCTGGCGCCGGAGTGTGTTGCGGGTGGTCCGGCCACGCGCCACCTGAGTGCAATTCACGCGTGTGATGCCGCATTCTCTGCCCTGGCGGACGGCGATCTCGCAGTCGCGGACTCGTTGCTGCAGCAGGCGCTGCAACACGATAGCAACTACGGCCGCGCGTCTCTCTGGCTGGCCGAGCTGCGCGGCTGGATCGTGCCGGCACCGCCCGATACGCGCTCGTTCGTGATACATGCGCTGGCCGACTCGAGCCGCCTCACTGCGCGCGAAGCAATGCTTGCCCGAGCGCAAATCGACCTGGCGGACGGGCAGTTCGCACGAGCATGTGCCATCTATCGCGGTCTGATCGATGCCAACGCGCAGGATCACGTAGCGTGGCTGGGTTTGGGTGAGTGCCATCGGCGGGACAACGTTGTGCTGCGCGATGCGCGTAGCGCATCGCGCTGGTCGTTCCGCAGCAGCTATCACCAGGCCGTGCAGGCCTATCAGCGCGCATTCGAGCTGCAGCCAGCGCTGATGGGCGGATATCGCGATCGTTCGTTTGCGGCCATACGCGAGTTGTTCCTGACGTCGACCACCAGCTACCGCTCGGGTATAGGGCCCAATCGGGAACGTCTTATCGCGTTTCCATCATGGACCGGTGACAGCCTGGCGTTTGCGCCCATTCCAGAAGCTGCCTTTTCCCAGGGCTTGGTTGGGTCTGTGCCTGCCACATTGAGCGTTGCCATCGATCGCCAACGCATCGTGCTGCGCGCTCTGGCGGCCCGGTGGTCCAGCATGGTCCCACTGAGCCTCACCGCAAGTGAAGCACGGGCCGTAGCCTATGAAATCGCCGGCGATAGCAGGGTCATTGGCGCTCTTCAGCAGGCGCGCTCATTGGCGTCGACAGCCAACGACAGGTTGCGATTGGCCAGCGCAGAAGTCTGGGCGCGCGTCAAATTCGGCATTCCGGACCGGCCCGACCAAATGGCGAGGGCAAAGTCCCTGGCCGATTCTCTGGTCAGCAACATCAATCCGCAAACGGCCGAGGAAGCAGGTTTATTGGTGCCATTGGCAGCACTCACCGGGCGACGCTTTCAAGCGGCGCTGTGGGCGAGGCATGCTGCAGAAGCAGTAGCAAGCCGAACCGGATTCCCCACGGGGATAGTCGAACCAGCTCGTGCACTGCTCGTGTTCTCCGCTATGGGTGGTCCAGTTGACAGCATCATCGCCATGGAAACACTCACCGAACGATCGATATCCAATGGTATCGCCGCGGCCAAGCGAGCCGAAGCGCAGAGCGCCCTGTTAACACGTGCTGCAATGTTGGCGTTCCCCGTTCATGCTTTTCAATCTCTGCACGTGCTTCAAAGTGGTCCAGTAATCCGCGCACAGGTGGCATTGTTACAGGGGGACTCGGCTGCTGCGCGCCGGATATTGACCCAGGCGAATGCGGTACGGATCGGGGCAGGACCGGCCCACCTCACTCTGGACGTGTTGTACGCCGAAGCCAGACTGCTCAGCGAGCTGGGCGACCACGATGATGCCATTCGACGACTGGACCCGACCTTGAATGCACTGCAATGGTTGCCGCCCGGGCAATTGAGCGACGTAGGGCACGTGGCATCTCTGTTAAGGGCATTGGCGCTACGCATGGAATTGGCGGCCCGGGCGGGCGATCGTGAATCCGCCCGCCGGTGGGGGGCTGCTCTTGCTGTGTTCTTACCCGAAGCAGATTCCACCTCACAACCATCGGCTTCGCGCAGCATCGGCGATAGCCAGGGCCGTACTCCTAACTCGCGAAACTAATCCCTCAGGAGACTGAACATGCGGCGGGCACGTGCAATTCTCACCGGGTTTCCTCGTTCACTTTCAGTTCTTTTGATTGTCGTGATCGTTGCGGTCACAACCGCGCAACTTCAGACGGAAACAGACGTGAATATCCTCGAAGCGACGAGCTGCCGTGACGGACGAGACGCGGTTCAGGCTACTAGCATCATGATCAATGTATTTGGTGTTCCTCCACTGACGATGGAGAACGAAGCTCATGATTGTCAGAGAATTCACGTCAATCATTGGTATGATAGAGAGCACTACGGCTCGCTGGTGTCGACTTGGCGTACTGCGGCGGCGGATGTAGCGACCTGGTCCAACGGTGTCCACGTGGCCAACCTCATTAACTTCGGTAAAGACGAGATCGACGATCTAAACATGAAGAGAGGTTTCAATTGTGTGCTCATCAAGCAAGAGGGAACACAGTGGACTGCGCAGATACACCCTCCACAGGAGGTTGCGCCTAAGTGCACGTGGATGGAAAAGGGCACGACTCTGCCTGTCTGGAGAGTGCAGCAACCCTATCACAAATACGCCTATCCGCCGGCCGTGCGGATTCATGATGGCCCAGAGAGGTATTACATCGGCGCGCAGTGTGGAAATGGTTACTGGTGCATAATCGGCATGTCGGAATCGCAGGAGGAAAGGGATGCATTTCACAGTCCGACCAACGCCTTCGAGGACGAGCAGCGACTCGCGGTCATGAAGAAGAACAAACTCAAGCCAAGCACAATGTGGGGGACGGTCAAGCCGGATCCAGAACTGGGCACAAGAGACGGGAGTTACTTCAAAGACTACGCCTATGTGGCGACCTTGTACTTCTCATGGGGGACATATGAAGAATGGGCTCACTATGCGGCAAAATACGGACTGACCGTAGCTGAGCTCAAAGATGGGGTTACCATAGAACTAAAGTTCTTTTCAGAAAGCGGGGACTACACCAAGCCAGACTCAGCGCGCTTTCGTTACGATCGCAAGGACGCGACCGCGCGCAAAATTGAGATGCGTAAGATGGGCGCCGACCATCTCATCAAAGGCTCCAGCCGTTGGCGCTGGTCCGAGACCGATGAGGGCGTGTGGATTTTCTGCCCCATCGGCTGCTGCGGCGATGATTCGTTCGGCCCACCTCCCGCGAATCCGCCGCCAACAGGTTCAGGACAGAAGTAGTTGGAATCACTCGTTGCGGACTAGCTCTTCCACAAACGGGCGCTGTTCCGGCCGCTTGTTCAGACAGCGATCGATCAGCGCCTCCGTTTCTGCATCGGCGTGGGGCAGGAATTCACGGAGTCGTTTCGGCCGCACGGTGGCCTGCGCGATGAGCAATTCCGTGGGTGACTTGACTTCGAAGGGCAGCCGTCCGGTCATCATCTCGAAGGCCAGGATGCCCAGGCTATAGACATCAGCGCGCTCGGTCACGGGCTCACCACAGAGCTGTTCGGGACTGGCGTAAGAGACGGAGCCGAGGGACTCACCCGGTAGGGTCAAGCGCAGTGATGCTTCGGCGCCCAGGTCGAGTACGGCGGCCAGCCCGAAATCGGTGAGCAGGACGCGATCGTTGTCGCGATCGTAGAGCACATTGGCGGGCCGCACATCACGATTTACAATGCCGAGTCGGTGGGCCGCGGCCAGGCCAGCGGCAATCTGGCACACGGTGCGGCGTGCATCGGGAATGGATAGCGGGCCGGCTGCAGCCAATCGATCTTCGAGCGAGCCGCCGCTGATGTAGGGCAAAGCAATGAAGGGCGCGCCCGAGGGCAGTCGGCCGAAGCGATAGGCAGTCGCCACGTTGGGATGGTGGATGCGCGCGGCCGATTGGGCCTCACGCTCGAAGCGAAGACGCGCCGTTTCATCGGCGGCAAAGTCGGGCAGCAGGACTTTGATGGCAACCAGGCGGCGTAACGCGGGCTCGCGGGCCAGGTAGACACGTGCCACTTTGCCGGTGCCAATGACGCGCACAACCTCATAGTCCGGTCCCAGCTCGTCTGCCGCTGCCGGTTTTACAGGGTCCCGCGCGATTGGACGTTGCAGTTGGGCGACCAGCTTGCGGATTTCCGCATCGGGCTCGACGCCCACATCGTCGCGTAAGCGCGCGATGTGCAGCTCTGCATGTTGCAAGGCGCGCGCGCGGTCGCCGGCGCGAACGAGCGCTTCCATGTAGCGCAGCGCGCTGCCTGAAGCATGCGGATCATGGAGCGTGAGCCGACGCCACCATTCCGCGGCCGCGGGCGCGTTTCCTGCCTGATCCGCCTGCTCTGCCCGTAGCTGCAACGCGCGCGCGTAGTCACGCGCCAGGCTTTCCCGTTCGGTAGCCACCCACTGGTCGAATTCGGCGGCATCATCAACGAAGAAGCCGTCCAGGAAGGGCCCCGCGTAGAGGCTCAGTGCAAGCTCGGCCGAGCCATTGGACAACCCCTGACGAAAGGCGGCCAGGTCGCTCCACACGATGTTGCCGTCGAGGCGCATGTCGTCCTGCGCCGTGGTTATGGCGTCATTGCCCAACGACTGGCGCAACACGTAAAGCGATTCGGAGAGCTGGTGGCGTGCGCGCGCAGTGGTATGCTCCGGCCACAGGAAGCCAAAGGCCTTCTCGCGCGTGAGGCCTCGGCTGCCTGCTGCGGCAAGTAGCGCGAGCAGGGCCAGCCGGCGCCGTTGTGCCGGCGCTCCGGTCACGGGCTTTCCTTCGGCTTCCAGCCTCAGCCCGCCGAAGGCGTACAATCGATAGTTCATGCGAATTGATGAAGCGTGGATAGTCAACAGGAGAAGCGCTGGATGGCGTGAAACCAAGATTAGGCCAGTCACCAACCCGTCCGCAATGGAGGCGACGTGGCCACGACAATTGAGAAAGACCTGACAGAATTCGGCGTTCCCCTGACCAATAGCAATTTCTGGGTGTTGCTCTCAGCCCTGGATGCACTGGAGCAGAGCTTCGGTTTCCATGATGGCATGGGGAAATTGAAACATGCGAATCGGGCCTATATGGAAGAGGTTGGGCGCAGACCCGATGGCGAGACGCTGAGCAGTCAGGCCAGCCAGCTGGCACGGGTGGTTTGCGCGAATGCAGCTGCCTCCCGGCTGAATGGCGTACAACGGCTGGGCGAACATTCGGTCAACACCGAACGGGGCGAGTATTTCTTGCAGGCGACGTTCCTGGGCGGGAGCCTGTTCGGAACCACATCCAGCGTGCTGATCACGTTCACCGCACCCCGGCCCGATCCGTTCAGCCTCGATCGGCTGCGCACACATTTCCGTTTGACACGCGCACAGGCCAGAGTCGCACGTTTGTTGGCCCAGGGACTACGCAACGCCGAAATCGCCGACCGGTTGTTTCTGAGCGAGCATACGGTCCGCCACCATATCGAGGAGATCCGCCTCAAGGTGGGTGGTCACACGCGCGCGGCCGTCGCCAGCCGGCTGCAAGGCATCAAGTAGCAGGCTCGTCCTTGCCATCACCAATACGCTGGCCTCGCCCCCGTTTCATGATCGCTGCGGCGGTTTTGACCGGGTTGATTGTCCTGGCATGGCCATTGGTGGAGGGGGCCTATACGCGCCGGGCCCAAATTCGCCAGCCGGCCGGCAAGGCGAGGTTGGGAAGCCAGGCATCGGACAGCGTCGTGAGGCGCGAACGGAATTACACGCTGCAGCCGCACGGCACTGATGTCTGGGTATTCCGTTTCACGGGTATGCGCGCGGCCCAGGTCGTGGTTGAGACGTCGGCGCAACGCACGTTATCCTGTCGGGTGTTGAGCTCGAGCGGGCTGCCACTCGCCACGGACGGCCCAGGTGCGGCATGCGTTCTCAAATGGACGCCCTCACGAACGGGCGCATACCGGGTGGAAGTCGACAACCCACATAGCTCCGAGATCTCGTACGACCTGCGCGTTCACAGATAACGAGAAGAAATGCGGGCGCCAGCTACTGCCACGTGACCGAGCTATCGGTCCTCTGACCTCCCCACCTGACGCCGCCCGGTAAACACCTGAGTCCCACCTGACAGGTGCATGAGACGCCCCGACTAGCCTTCCCGCCGCAGTCAGACGAGACCCCTACCAGAAGGTTTTATGGCACCGGAGCATCCAGCCATTTGCATGGGCGGCAATCTGAAGGACCCGAACGTGGTCTATTTGACGAGTCGAGCCCGATCACGCGGTTTTCAGGTATTGGAGCTGCCGGAAGCTCGGCTCGGCCTCGACTGGGATTACGCGCTCCACCGGGGCAATGCGGACAGCGGCCATATTGCGATTGCGGCGCAACGGGTTGCAACGGAAGAGGTAGCCGGCTTCTTCGTGCGACTGAGGACTCGGCGGGGGACCCACGGCCATCCGGTCGCGGGTGTTCGCGATAGGCTCGAGAACGATCCGGGCGCAAGTCTGCGGCAATGGCTCGATTCCATCTCAGGCGTGGTGGTGAATCGACCGAGCGCAGGCAGGCATTGCGGCCGGGGAGACGGTCAACTGGCATGGCTGGCCGAGGCCGGATTCGAGGTCCCAGCGGTCCGGCATCGTTACATCCCGGGCAAGGACGTGCGCGTACATACAGTGGCCGACAGCACGTTCGCCACGGAGATCGGCTCGTCGGGCATCGGCTATCAATTCCATGCCGAAACCAGCGCCTACCGGCCGCGCGTGCTGCCCGACCGGCTGGCCGAGCTGTGTTGCCGGGTGGCCGCGCGCGAGCGGCTATGGCTGGCGGCCTTCGACTTTCGCGTGACAGTGACCGAAGAGTGGGTGTGTGTGGGCATGGACCAGGAGCCCAACTTTGCGGCCTGTGAACGGTCAACCGGGCAGCCCATTGCCGACGCAATTCTGGACCTGTTCGAAGCGCGATGTCTGGCCAGCAAGGAATTGGACGCAAGCGATGTCCTGATGGCAGCCGTGGCGTGATCGAGTTGGACGCCGATGGTCTGGGAGTCCTCATCAGTGGTCCGAGGAGACCTCATCACAGGGGATGAGGAGACGAACGGCGGGGATAACAGAGATGAAGAATGTTCCTTTTCAAAAAACAGGTCTCCTTTCGCCTTTTCAAATCCCCTAAGCCGGCGTCGCCGGAACCATACAGGAGTGCCGTGACACGGAAACAAACAGGGCGAGAGCGCAGGATGTAGGGCGAAGGTGAGGGCGAGGGCAGTAGGGATTGCTGCAACTCTGCTGTCCAACGGACGTCGGTAGCGTGGCCAACCGACCGTGGCAGGTTGAACATTTCTGCAGGTGGCCAGCGGGCCAGCTGCAATGCAACAATCCCTTCCAGCCCTCTCGCCGTCGCCCTCCCCCTATATCCTCCGAACTTTTCTTGCCATTCTGCGCAGAATCTTACTGCTAACGGACTAATCCCCATTCTGAACGTGAGGTGGGCGAGGGGCGAAGAAACAAGCCGTTCAATTCGAAAGGATCGTTGATCTATATGGACACGTCGGGTAGCGCTGCCCCATCTATTGGCAGGGATCGACAGCCGTCGAGTGCACTGATGGCAAGAAACACGAGTGAACGGATTAACGGACGAAAGCGAAAACGAAAGCGAAAACGAAAGCGTGTACTAATCGGTAGCCGCTCATCACATCACGGTCGGATAAGAGTTACGTGAGTAGACCCATAACAACACCCTCCCCAGAAGTGCAGGAGCAAGCCCATCGGCGCGCGCAAGCGATTGCCGATGGGCTGTTCGCGCATCAAGTGGAAGGCGTTGCGTTCTTGTTGGGGCGCCTCCGCGCGATCCTGGCCGATGACATGGGGCTGGGCAAAACGCGCCAGTCGGTAGTGGCCATGACCGAGGCCGTGCCTGCCGGTCCGTACCTGGTGATTTGTCCTGCATCGATCAAGCGTAACTGGCAGCGCGAGATTGCCGCGGCGCGGCCGGGCAGTGAAACGACCATCGTGGGTCCGGGCGCGGTGCCCACTCCAGGGTTTGCCGGTTGGGTGATCGTGAACTATGACATCCTGGGCAAGACCATCGATGCATTGCTACAGCACGACTGGAGCGGCATTGTCTTCGATGAAGCGCACTACCTCAAGAACCACACCAGTCAACGCAGCCGTCTGGGGCGCAAGCTGGCAGAAGCCGCAGGGCCCGGTGTGCGCGTGCATCTGCTGACCGGCACACCGCTCACCAATCGCCCGCGCGACCTGTTCCCGCTGCTGCAACTGTCGCAACATCCAATGGCGCGCAGTTTTCTCTCTTTTGCCAAGCGTTACTGCGCGGCTGTGCACAACGGCTACGGCTGGGTGACCGATGGCGCGAGTAACCTGGATGAGCTGCGCATGCAATTGCACGGCCTCATGCTGCGCCGCACCAAGGACGATGTCCTTGATCTGCCGCCCAAAGTACGCACCTGGCTGCCCGTGGATGTGCCTGATGGCACGGCGCGGCGAGAGTCGCGCAAAGTGCTGGAACTGTTAATGAAAGGTGACGGTGACGGTGAGGAAACGGATGGGCGACGGCGAGGCGCGCGTGTCATGCTGCTTGGTGAGCTTACGCGTGGGCGGCGCAAGCTGGCGATGGCCAAGACCAAACACTCCATCGACTTGGTGCAGAGCGCGGTGGAGCAGGGCGAGAAAGTCCTGGTCTTCTCCTGCTTCGCGGAGCCGGTGGAAACTATTGCCGGTCATTTTGGCGCCGCAGCGCTTACTCTGACCGGTGAAACGCCGACCAGTCAGCGGGCCGACATCGTGGATGCATTTCAAGAGAACGATGACGTGCGTGTCCTGGTTGCCAACATCCTGGTCGGTGGTGTGGGCATCAATCTGACGGCCGCACGGCAAGTCGTGTTCAACGACCTGGACTGGGTACCCGCCAATCACTGGCAGGCCGAAGACCGAGCCTATCGCATCGGCCAGACCGCTACGGTCAACGTGTCGTATATGGTGGGCGCTGGCACGATCGATGAGTTCGTCGCGCGGGTGCTGGAGACCAAGGCATCACTGGTGGAGGCCATCGTGGAAGGCCGCGAATTCCCCACTGATGTCTTGACCACACTGGAGACGCTGGCTTCCTCGTTTTCGCCCCAACTCGCGGAAGAGAGCGAGGGCGAGGACGCAGTGGATCGGCTGCTGCGTGAAGTGACACGCGGCTTCGAACAGAAATCGTTGATTGCTGCGCAGGCGCGCACGCGTAGTGGACTGGCGGCAGACGCGATTGCCCGCCTGGCCGAGGTGCTGGCGGGCACGCCCAGAGCGCGCTACCGAGTGCGGAGCAGCCGGAAAGCCGATGTGTTCTATACGCTGGAAGTCGATGGACCGGACGTAGTATGTGACTGCCCTGGTTTTGACTACCGAGGCAACTGCACACATGCGCGCGCACTCAAAGCAGCTTTGGATTCAGGTGAGAGCAGCGAATACGAACAAGTCGAGTGACGGGCGAACGGCGGAACAGCAACTGCGGAACAGCAACGCCGG
>JBOHRF010000108.1:0-14910 GCA_050732575.1 Longimicrobiales bacterium | reverse complement strand
CCGTTGAATCCGGCAGGCGCGCGCGCAGCTCGGCAACACGCACCGGATTCGCAACCAATCTCCTCACGCGTGCCTCACTCTGATCGGCGCCGGCCAGCGCGCCGCGCCGCACGATTTGCTCCCATAGGTGCCGAGACCGTTGCGCTTCCATCACGTGAAATGCGGTGTCAGGTCGGCCGCCTGCGGCCAGCAGATTCACAATGGTCGCAATGCCCAGGTCGGAATCGAATTCGACAAACCGGCTTTGCAGCACTGCCACGCGTGCATCGCGATCGTTCAGCAACGAACGGGCGCTGTCCAGTTGCAGAAAGCTCTGTTCGAGCGTGCGGGTCGCTTCAGCCATGCGGCCCGCCCGCGCGTACGCTTCGGTAAGGCGCATGCGCCCGTCGAAATGGTAGTGCACGGAGCCGGACTGCAGGCGGCCGAGGAACGTCTCGAACTCCCGTACGGCGCCGTCCACATCGCCGCTGCGCAGCGCCATCATGCCGCGCAAGTAATACTGGTTGACCTGGACGTGACCGGTCAGGTTGAGCCGCTGCGCCAGGGCCAGACCGTCCGCAAACCGCTGCTGGGCGCGCACCGGATTGCCGGCCTCCAGCTCCAGCGCTGCCAAACGCCAGAGTACACTCGGGCGAGCCGCCTCGAAGCGGAGTGCCGAATACAGCGCATCAGCGGAGTCGTAGCGCACTCTGGCCCGGTCCAACTGTCCCACGGCATTGGCGGCATCGCCTTCCAGCAGCAATGCGGCGGCCAGACCCGTCCCGTCGTTCAGCCGGCGCAGCTCCACCTTGGCGCGCTCGAGGTGCACCAGCGCACTGCGCGCATCACTCAGGCGCATGGCTAGCTGGGCCAGGTTCAGCTCTGCCCACGCCACGGGCAGCAGAATCCCGGACCTGCGACCATTGCGAATGGCGGAATCCGCAACCGGGCGAGCGCGGTCGAACGAGGCGCTGAATTGCACGCTCACGTAGGCGCTGAACTGCTGGGCCGCGGCCACTGCCTCCAGATCGTGTACGGCCGCGGCCACGTGGCGCGCACTGTCGGCCGCACGGGAAGCGTCCAATGGTCGCCCGCGCACTTCCATGATTGTGGCGCGAACCTGATGGCAGCGCGCCAGCACGCGTGCATCACCCGAAGACCGCGCCGTTGCCAAAGCTTCCGTAATCAGTGAATCAGCGCGCGCGGGTGCGGAGTAGCGAAGCAATCCGGCATGCCAGCAGCGATGCGTGGCGATCAGCGGTGCGTTATCGGCCGGTACAATCTGTCCTGCGCGGCGCAGCAACGCGGCCGCGGAATCGAGGCCCGCGCTGCGCGCCGCAAACCTGGCCAACATCATCAGCGCTTCCGCTTCGATGGCGGGCTGCCCAAGCCGCTGCGCCGCGGCAGTCGTGCGTTGCAGAGCCGCCACTGCCGGACCCGCCTGCCACTGCTGCGTCAACACCTGTGCCCGCTCCAGCTCCGCGTACAACTCGATGGTGTCGCGCACGGCGCGGCCGCCCAGCAGCGTGTTGTAGTGGCGACTTGCTTCTGCGTAGTCGTAGGTGAGGCGCGCCAGTGAGGCCAGACCGAGCACGGCAACACGGTCGCGCGCGGCCGCGGCCGTCCAACGCATGCGCACCGGCGCGACGCTGTCGACATTTACTGCGTGCGTTGCCTGCGCCACCACGGCGCGCGCCCGAGCCCCAGGGTCGGGTGTCGCTTGACTACCGGACTGCAGCAGCGCGATGAGGAGAGGCAACATGATTTAGATAGAGCTTGGGCTAGCCACCGGGTCCGGGCCAATGCCGGCAATTTGCTGTGCGTGAGATACAAAATGTATCAACTGTCCCGCGTAACCGCTCGTGGCCTGGAAATCCAAACGACAGGTTCGGCACGCTGGCGGACGGTGGCCCGTTAACGAGACTGGCTTAAAGAGGTCTGCCCTGGCGGCGACCTCCACCATTACGGCGCGCGTTGCAGGAGGGGCAGACGCCGCGGCCTTGCAGGCGAAGGCGACCACGCGCTCGGCGGCACATGCGTCGCAGCGAATGCGAGCGAAGCCGTGGGCCAGGATGCCGCAGCGCAAATAGGCGCGGAAGTCGTCCTCCACCCAGCCGGGCATGCCCGCGCCGAAAGGATCGGTCTCGGCGGCGACGGCCAAAAAGGTCTCGAGGTGATGCTGCACGATAGGGTGGAGGTGGCGGTGGGCTTGCGGCGGCGGTAGACGCGGCTAGGCCGTCGGGCCGCGGGGTGCCCGAGGGTGCGGGAAGGGACCGTGTGGCGCGGCCCAGCCGGTGCGCGTCGGCGGTGGGGTGACCATGGCGCCGAGAGTGCGCCGGCGGACGGGGCGCTGGAATGGCGAGTCGAGTCAGGCCGCTGGGCGTGCGTGCCGGCTGCGCGTCACGCCCGTCATGCGCCACAAACTGCATTCGCTTTTGCGAAGAAAGCTCGCTCTGCGAACTTCGTCCGCAAGACGCCTGTGCTCGGCGCCGTTACGCCCAGCCGCGGCGCCCTGGCCGCGCTGGGCGCGGTTAATTGCACAAACGCGCTGCGCGGACGAAGCGGTTGGCAGGTTTCCGCTCGCGCGGATCGCGCTCAACGCGAGTGTGTTATCGCAGCCACGTCGAGGCGCGCCAGCGTTTCCCACCCGTCCACCAGGTAGCGATCCTGATACGCTTCGCCACCCTGATTTGCCCAGGACGCACCCGTGATGCGCGAGGCGTATGACCACCTGAAACCGGGCGCTGGCGAATCGAGCGCCGCGTGAAAGGCACGATGCCGCTCTTCGTACGTGCCCCGGTCGATGTCCGTGCGCCGCCAGTGCCAGAGTGTGTAGGCGAGGATGGGCTCAATCATGATGCAGCCGCGCGTCCGAGGAGTCGTTCCACGATGACGACGTCGCGCCACTCGCCATCGAGCCGGGCATGTCGCTGGTAAACGCCTACTTCGCGAAAGCCGAGATGCCGGCACAACGCCAGCGATGCGTGATTTTCGGGGAAGATGCGGCTCAGGAGCTTCCAGTGTCCCAGGCGCTCGCACTCCACGATCAGTGCCTGCAGCAGGGCCAGGCCGATGCCGGCACCGCGCGCAACCTGCGCAACGTAGACGGAAAACTCGCGCACTCCGGAGTAGGCCGCGCGTGAGCGGTACTCGAAGGCCCGCGCCCAGCCCAGTACGCAACCCTCCCGTTCGGCGACCAGCAGCGGGCAGGACAACACGCCGATCCAGGCCGCGACCGCGAGTTGCGCGTCCAGCATCGTCTCCAGTGCCTGAAACCGACGCCGGCCTGTCGCAGTCAGAGAGATCACGACCGTGCGCCGGTCGAGAGGCCCCGATACGCGCCGCACCAGGCCCTCCTGGACGAGCTGCTCCACCGCACGACTCACCCAACCCTTGTCGAGTTCGAGACGAGCAACCACGTCCTTCATGGGCAGCTGACCGCTCCGGCCCAGCTCCGTGAGCAGCATGCAGTGCATCTCGCTGGTATTGCGGCAGGCGATCTCGGCCCGCTGCGCGCGCACGTCCATGCGTGCCAGGTCGCGAAAGATCCGGCTGATGGGCATTGGGTGGCATGGGCAGGCAAAATGTTGCCTGTGACAACTGTTGTTCAAGAGCAACCAAAATCGGGCAATCGGACAGTCTGAGGAAAACATTGGCCAGGCGTGTGGAGTTGTGAACAGCCACGGCCACGAGATCATCCTCGCCGTTCACGCGCCATTCACCGCCAGGTCCGGACGGCCCGCCGCGCTGACCAGATTGTTCCCGTTGACCAGCCGCGTATTGATAATCTGATCGGTGGCCAGATCCTCAGCGTATGCGATCTCTTTCGTTCTTCCTCGGCGGCGGCTGGTTTTCATTCCCTGCATCCTGACAACCAGCCGGTATTAACAACAGCAGAAGCAGGAACCGCGATGGCAGACGCACAGGCGCTCAGGGGGTTCGACGTGGAACGTGGTCAGGGCGATACGAATGTTTCGAGTCTGGTGATGCGCCGTTCGGCTTCCTGCACGCGCGGCCGCAGCTCCGGGTCACAGTGGCGCCAGAAATCGATGAATGCGCGGTAGTGCGCGCTGGCCTGCGCAGGCTTGCCCAGCTTCTCATAGATCTCGGCGCGGCGGTAATGCGCGAGCGGCAGGTACGCCAGGTCGTAGATGGTGTGCTCGCCAAACGATGCATACCAGCCGATCGCTTCCTCGTATCGTCCCAGCTCGAACAGGAGCTCGGCGCGAGCGTAGCGCTCGTGCTGCCGACCTGTGGCCGGTGCCGACACGAGGTTGCCGAACCAGATGTTGTAATCCGAGGCAGCCTCGAGCATTCGCAACGCGTCCTGGGCGCGGCCCGCGTGCCGGGCAACATGCGCGCGCAACGCAGCCGCGAAAAAGCGGGGCGACTCGAGCTGCGTCTGTGGTTGCATATCGAGCGCGCGTGCGCGAGCCAGCGCGAACGCGGAATCCGAATTTGCAATGCTGAGCAGGCCGGCCAGGTAGAGACCACTGATGCGTCGATGGCTGCGCGCGTTCGGATGGCCAGCCTGGTGCGCAGTTGCCGACCAGTGAGCAAGCGCGTTGCGCAACGAGTCCAGCGTCGCCTCGTGCCCCGGGACGACGCCGTAGGCGGCAAGAATCGCTCGCGCCTGCATGGCTTCCGCGGGCGCAGCACCCGAGCGCATTGCATCATCGGCACGGTGCAGCTGACCGTGCGCCAGGTGCACGTGTCCGAGTGCGATGCGACCGAGCTGCTTTTCCCAGTCAGCGCGGTGGCCCTGCGTGAGGAGTCGAAACACTTCCGCCGCGGCATTGATGTTTCCGGCGAAGACAGCTGCGCGCCAGCCCATGGTGAACAGGCGCAGCGACTCGGCGCCTCTCTGGCCATCGATCAAGCGAGCCACGGCCGCGCTATCGCCGCGCGCGAAAGTTTGCAGCGCATGCACATCCGCTTCTCGCTCGGGGTCGGGTTGCAGCGCGAGCATGCGCGCTGCCAGCGAGTCCAGCCGCGGCCATTGCCGCTCGAGTGCAGCGATCTGCGCGGCGTGCCAGAGCGCGCCCCAGTGCGCGGAATCATGCCCGATCACGGCAGCAAACGCCGCACGCGCCTCACGCACGGCGCGGCCGCGCTGCGGGTTGTAATGGAACAGCGTCTCACCCAGCTGCTGCCACGCTTCCACTTCGTCCGGATGCAGCGCAACGACCTGACGGTAGAGACGCTCGGCCGCGACCGCATCGCCCTTCCGCCATGCGATGTGTGCCTCGACCAGCATTCGGTCGCGTGACGACAGCCGTGCGCCGTGGCGCAGCGCGCGCTGATCGGACAGCTCCGCCGATGCGCCGTTTTGGTCAGCCCAGACGGTGGCCAGGCTCAAACGATAGTGCGCGAGCGCGAAGGTGGAGTCGAGTGTCGTGGCCTGCTCCAGGCCTTCGATGGCCGACACGAAACGGCCGGCGCGAAAGTCACGTTCGCCCTGGAGATACGCCTTGAGCGCGGGGAGCGAGCTGGTAGTGCGCGCAGCCACACTGCGCACGCGTTCCGTCGGCGCCGAGAAGGAAGCGGCGAGCAGGCGCGTGGTCAACTGGTCCACCAGCTCCAGGATGTTTTGGGGCGAGCCATCCACCGTCGCACGCGCTTGTGCCAGCGCGGCGTTTCTGGAGTATAGCGCCGCCACGATGCGCAAGCGGCCATCTTCCGCGAATACGCTGCCCAGGACGTAGTGGCTCGCGTCCAGTCGCTGGCTGATGGCGCGCGCGCGCGTTGCCCTGGTGGCGACACCCGTGCTGGTTCCGACCTGCATGAGCAACGCGTACGGATCAACGGCCCGCAACTCGCCGGCGCCGTCCAGGTTGGTGCTCAGCAGGTCGACCATTCCCTCGGCCAGGTATTGCTGCTCGCTGCTACCGCGGACCTCGAACGGAAACACCGCGATGCGGACCGGAACCGATTCCGCCGCGGAAAGGGTGTTGCGGCTCAGCTTGAGCGCGATGACCACCGCAACCGGGAGGACCGCGGCCAGCAGCCAGCGAGACGCGCGTACGCGACCGACTGTGCTTCCTCGCGCGTTGACGCGCAGAGGTGCATGCGTCGCTGCGTCCGGCACCGGCGGCGGCGTCAGCACGGGGAGTACAGGCTCGGCGCTCAATTCCGCCACGAGCTGTGCTATGTCGGCGTCCGGCTCGGCATCCAGCTCGCGGCGGCGCAGCGCACCGTGCACGGCGGCCTGTCGCAAGGCGCCGGTTCGATCGCCGGCCGCAACCAGCGCTTCCATGAGCCGGAGTGCAACCCGCGCATTGTAGGGATCGGCCACTGCTGAGCGCCTCAGCAGCGCGGCAGCGGCGGTCGAATCACCGGCGTTTAGCCGCTCCTCCGCGCCGACCAGCATGGCATTCGCAAAATCGCGGGCCAGCCGGTCGCGCCAGCCATCCACCCAATTCGCGAAATCGACCGAATCGCTCAGGTGGAATCCGTCCAGGAACGGCCCCTGATACAGCGCGGCCACACGCTCCCAGTCGCGCGCAGCCAGCGCTACCTCCAGCTCGGCGACGTCGGTCCTGACCCGCTCCGGGTCGAGCCAGATGTCCTCGCCGCGCGTGACCAGTCCGTCCGTACCCAGTGCTTTGCGCAGGTCGTACAGAACGGAGGAGAGCCGATGTCGGGCGGATTGTGTGTCGGCGTCGGGCCATACCAGCAGCATCAGTCGGTCGCGACTCATGGTGCGCCCGGGCGCGCTGGCGAGTAGTGCAAGAACGGCGAGGCGGCGGCGCTGGCTGACGCGTTCGGGGAGCGCGGCCAGCCCGTCGAGTGACAGGCCACCGAGCATTCGCAGTGTGATCATGGGACCGCCGATCTCGCGGCGTGAGCTGCGGGTGAACATCGCTCACGAATCTACCTGCTGGCGCAGGGATTCGGATGAGCCCGTCCAAGATACGCCCGCAACGCCCTGCTGGATTGCTTCAAGGTGCGAGCGGCCAGCGGGATGACTCCGGATGAGAATCGGATGAAACGAACGGGTTAACCTGCTACCGTGTGCACCCCGATTCCAGGTTGAGAAACATGAAAATGACTCACAAACGCGCGTTCCGGGCTCTTGCTCTCGTCTCGTGTTCACTAATGCCCGGCTGTGATTTCCTTGCTGAACTCATCGCTGCGGGCACCACTGCGTTATCGGACAACCAACCCTGGGTCACAGGCATTTCACCGTCCGAGATCACCATCGATGTGGGTCAAACCGTGACCCTGAAAGTCGAAGTTAACAGCCGTGATAACCTGGAGGACCAGAAGATCCTCGATAGGCTGTCCACATTCTCGCTTTTCCTGACTTCGACGGCGCCCGGTGTCGCGGCGGTATCGAGTCCAATTCTGCACATGCCGGGGAGCCCAGACTTCCTGCCGCTCAAGGGGACAGATGCTCCCGGGAATGCGTACGTCGAGATGCAGGTAACCGGTGTGTCGCCCGGGGTGGCAATCATCGAGGCCATCCACGCGGCCAACATTCCGTTCGGTGAGCCTCCCGGCCGTGCCCGAGTAACGGTGCTGGGCAATCTGCTGGTCGGGATCGATCCGACACCTGCAACGATCCGAATCGGTGACTCTCAGCAGTATGTATGTACCGTCCGCGACGCGGCCACGGGTGCAGTGTTGCCCAACCAAGAATTCGACTGGTCCACCTCCAATTCCAGCGTCGCCAGCGTAGACCAGAATGGCCGCGCCCTCGGACTCGATATCGGCACCAGCGCGATCCGTTGTCAGATCAAGGGCAGGCAGTTTGGCGCCGATGCCGTATTGAACGTGATTTCGAACAATCGCGCGCCCACCGCGGTTATTACCGTGCCTGTGAACGGTGCCGTTTTCAACGCGGGCGAGCTCGTGACCTTCCTGGGCCAGGCGAGCGACCCGGAAGATGGGGCACTCACCGGCGCCGCCCTGGCCTGGAGCCTCGGGAGTACGGTTTTCGGCAACGGCAACGCGGTGAGCCGCACGTTCCCGCCAGGCCTGCACACGATCCGCCTGACTGCTACGGACAGCCGCGGCGCCATCGGCACGACGAACGTCACCATCAACGTGGTGCCAGTCCAGTTCCCGCAACTGAATGTCATCGGCGGTACTTATAGCCTGAGCGGGACGAAACGCACCGATACCTGCGCGCCCGGAACGTTCCCCGCCACCATCTCGAATCCGGGACCGATCGCGGTGGTTATCGGCTCGCCCAATCTGCTCAGGCTCCAGTCCACTGCGCTGGTGAGCGGTCCGTACGATCAGGTCACCGGCACCTGGACGGGCGTCGGCCAGACCACGATTCCAACGCCGCCTTCCATCCTGCGGGAGACGATTACGGGCAACTGGCGCATGGGGCCGCCGATCAACCTGACCGGGCAGATCCTCAACGAAATTCTGTTCACGAGCGGCACGAAGCTTTGCGAGGCACTGTACGACGTGACCTACCTGAAAACCAACTGAGTGCAAGAAACGGGTGACAGGACCATCACGATGAGAAAGAGCATGGTAGCCGCGGGAGTAGTCATGGTCGGTTTGACGATGATGCTCGCCTGCGAGCAGGGAACATCAGTCGAGCAGCAGGCTCAGCCTGCCGAAGCCGACCAGGCGGCGCTGGTCGAGCTGCTGCGCGAGCACTTCAGCAGCGTGCTCCGAAATCCGGCGCCGCCCCTTGATGAGCTGGTCACCTTGAATGCGGGGTCTCCAGTCAGTACAGTGCGCCTCCCCGCTATCAGCGAGTGGGCATGCGATGATGGCGGCAAGGTGACGTTCAGCGGCGATTACGTGAGCAACACGGACGCAAGCGGAACCGGTAACTTCACGTACGAAGGCGCACTCACACCCGTGCGTTGCCGGCTCAAGACCAAACTGGGAACGCTGGAATTCAATGGCGACCCTTCCCTCACGCTGCGCGCAACACGCCGCCTGGTGAGCAACAATCCCGATGGCGTTTACCATGCGACGGTGAGCGGTCGAATTGCCTGGACGACGTTCGGGCGCGCAATCAGGTGCCCACTCGACGTCGAAATCCGGTCGCTGGACGGCGTGCTGCGCGCCATCAGGGGAAAGGTGTGCGGCCTGCCGATCTAGCGTAGAGACCGGATCAAAAGGCTGGTCGCCCGACGAGCGATCGCTTTTATCGGGTTCCACCATTTGAACGCCGCCGGATGTTGAGTTGCCGCGCTCTAGTCAGCTGCAACGCTGTCGTGACCGCGCGCCCAACGGTACCGATGTGGCGTGACACCCGTTTGCCGCTTGAACCAGCGAGTGAAGTGTGCCTGGTCACTGAAGCCCGCGCGCACCGCGATGCAGGCCAGCGTATCGGCCGTGGTCAGGAGTTGCGTCTTGGACCATTCGACGCGCAGCCGTCGCACGTAGTGGCCGATGGATTCACCAAAATGTGAACGAAACTCGCGCGCCAGGTGCGTGGGGTGCACGCCGGCGTCCGCGGCCATATTTCCGAGCGTGTGCGAGTTGTGGAACTGATCGCTCAGGAACTCACGCACGCGCAGCAGCCAGGCGGGTGGGTGGCGCAGCGCGCGGTTCTGGTGCAGGCGCCAGACGCAGGCCAGCAGCTCGAGTGTCAGACCCTCGATGGCCAGGAGCGACACGGCATCTGCGATCACCAACTCGCGCAGGACGCTGCGCGCCAACGTGTCCGCTTCGGCAGCGCGCGCGTGTACGACCGTGTCCCATGGATGCCCGTGCGTGTAGGTCGTTTCCAGTGCGCACGGCGCCACTTCGATGATCAGTTGTCGTGACCCCGATCGGCCGAACGCATCGTCGTGAGGCTCGAGCGGCGGCTTGGCCAGAACACTGCTCCTGCCACAAGCTCGATCTCGACGTAATAATCGCTCGCTGAACTCGCCTTCCATGACCACAGTCACGCAGGCTGCCTCGTGCGTGTGCATGGGGATGCGCAGGCCCGCGGGGAAACGCGCGTCCATCACCCGGTAGCCGCGCACCTCGGTAGTGTGGATGCAGACGGTCCCCGTAGACACGGGGACCGTGCGCGCACGCCGTCCCGTGTCCTTCATGGATCACTCTTCCTTATTGCAGAGTCTTTGATCGATGAACGTGCGGTTCGCAGGCGCCATGACACGGACGGGCAGAGGCAAAGGCAGGGGCGGAGGCAATCAAATCGTCTCTGCGCAACCCGCTCCAGCTCCACCCCTGCCCCTGTGCGTGTGATTCCGGTTGCGCTCGTTCCGTACAATTCTCTGTTGCACTCGTTCAAGACCAACCTGCAATGCGCTGCCATTGTCCGGGGGACGAGTCGGTCCGACTCGCGGACCCTTCCCCCGAGGTAGCATGAATTCGGCAAAGGTATTGTTGCTCGCAAACGGGATCGCGTGCGGCCTGCTTGCGCTCCTCCTCTCCTGTGATTCCTCGACCACTGAGCCTGTCGATGAACCGCCGCCGCTGCCCTCAGCAACCGCGGACCAGGTAGGGCTGCCGACCGATTACGCCACCACGTTCCGGCCGTTCTACGTGCTCGATCGCCCCGACAACAGGCAGGTGCGTGTGGTGTACGGCAATGTCGTTGCCGACTCGGGCGCTCCCTTCAGGCACGGGTCAGTCCTGGTGATGGAAACGTGGCGCGCCCGGTTGGATGCGCAGGGTGTGCCGGTCCGTAACGCCGCGGGTCGTTATGAGCGGGATGCGCTGGTCGGCATCTTCGTCATGCGCAAAGACAAATGGTTGGGTCGTCGTTACAAGGAAAACCAGACGGGCGACTGGGAGTACGCTTCGTTCTTGCCCGACAGGACCCCCAGCGTGGTGGGCGACGCAGGTGCACTGGGTTGTGCGGTGTGTCACCTCGATGCGAGCCCGTCGCGCGATTGGGTGTACCGGGCCAACATCCGATTTGCCGGTGGCAGTGGCGCGGTGCCGACGCCGCCTGCCGGTCAGCCCGCCAATCAGCCGTTCATCGACAACTACACGTTTCTGCCGGGCACCATCACAGTGACGCCCGGAACGAGAGTCACCTGGACGAATCGCGACCAGGTGAAGCACACCATCTCGGCGACCAACGCAACATTCTCCGCCTTGTTGTCGCAAGGAGCCAGCATATCGGCGACCTTCAACACCGTAGGCACAATCACGTACTTCTGTGCCATTCATCCGACCATGAGGGGCACAGTGGTGGTCCAACCGTAGGGCTGCAGAGCCTGGATACATTCTCCGGACGGCCGCGCGGCCCCGCGCGATCCGGGGAATGGCCACTCTGTTTCCGCTGTTGCAGTCGACGGGCACGCTGTACTTCGCACGCGCCCATGACGTCACCGCGGTGGCCGTCGCCATGAGCGCTGCTCTGCTTGGCAAGCGCGAGCGGGCACTCAGCCTATTGACCGACGCCTTTCATCCGAGCCAAAGGCTGAACCGCGTTTTCTTTGCGCAGAGTAGTGCCCGTCACAGACCGCCGCGTGCAATTCTGCTGCGTGTGATACAAAATGTATCAACGGTCCCGCGTAACCGCTCCTGGCCTTGCCCCAAAGGAAATCGTGTCATTCTAAGGACTTGCCCGAATTGCGGCCAATCGTGGAGCGTGGTACAGCATTTTTTTAATGGCTTGGGAGTAAGCTTATATACAGTTTTATGGGGCCGGTGGCGGGGACTCGTGCCCGCACAACTCCAGGCTGCCACCAGGCATCGGTAGGCTGGGCACGAGTCGTTTGTGCGGAGAGTGCATGGAAAAAATCAACTGGAATACTGAGTTACGAAGAATCGAGCGCGAATTCGACGGCCTGCCGCCCGAGCCTACGCCGGAAGAGGTGAGTATACGGCGAGCCGCGGAGCAAAGGGCACAAGAACAAGCGGAACGCGCGCGGGAACTCAGAGAGGACCGCTACTTGTTGCTCAGCATCTGGGCGCGTCTGGCCTTGGTAGGGGTGTTGGGTGTCGCGGTCGCCTTCTGGCCTTACGGTCGGGCGTGCGGCTTCGGGTTGTTCGTCTACATGTTCGTGGGCGTCGTCATTGTGCTAGGCGGTCTGTGGGCGTCCATCTTTGGCTGGCACTATCGCCTGCCCTGGGTGCATGGCCTGGCGCTGGCACTGGTGCTCTGGGGTTTGATCCTGATCACCGCACAGTTTCTGCCGCGCATTGGTTACGCGCGCGTGGACCCCAACCATCCGCCTACCTGGATGTGCCGGCGCTGAGCGGGCCCGCGGGACGGCTATTGCGCGCCATCGAAGTAAGCAACAATGAGTTGGGCAATGCGGCCCATGCGATCTTCCGCTTCGGCGTAGGGTCCTACGATGGCGTTGGCAAAAAACGCCACCACGATGGGGCCCGTGCGCGCGAAGATGATGCCCACATCATTGGCCAGCACGGGCGGAAAGTCGCCCGTCTTGTGAGCGACAGGTACTCCCAGAAAATGCGGCAACCGGCGCGCGCCGGACTGCTGTGCGCGCATCATGCGCATCATGTCCGTGCACGATCGCTGCGCAGCAATGGGCGCCGCACCTGCCGTTCCTTCACTACAGCGCTGAATGGCTTCCAGCATGCGACCGGTAGCACGCGGCGTCATCGCACCCATCCAGTAGCTGCGATCGGTGTTGGTCTTCTCATTCCGATTGGCTCCCTGAGGTAGCGCACCGTAGCGGGCAAACAGCTCGCCCGTAGTCTGGGTCAGCTGGAGTGCGTCGGCGTAGCCGCTTTCACGGAGCCACGCATTCACCCGATTGGTGCCGCCCACTTTGTTGATGGCCAGATCGGTCGCCGTGTTGTCACTCGTGATGATCATCTGCAGCAAGACATCACGCAGCGTCGGCTGCAGCCCCGCATCGTGGTAGCGGAAGATGCCGGAACCGCCACGCACATCCGCAGCCGTGATGGTGATCCGCTCCGCCAGGGACAACGCTCCCCGGTCTGCCATCTGGAAGGCCAGCACCATGACTGGAATCTTGATGACACTCGCGCTGTTGAACGTTTCATCGGCGCGCACGCCTGCTTCTTCACCCAGCGTGAGGTGCTTCACCCACACACCGGCCTGACCGGGAAAACGCGCCAGCTCGTTATCGAGCTGCCGCTGCAACCCGGAGGACGCCCGCGTTGGCTCCTGCGCAGTCACAGACTGCGCGAGTGTCAGTAATGCTGCCCCAGTCGCGACCGCTCGACGGATCTCCATTGACGGTCTGCCTTTTGGAGGGTTTGCGGTGAGCATTCCGCTCGCTTGTTGATAAGGCCCGGCGGCTCGCGCGGCAATTCCTGGCTGGCCTGCGCCGCCTCAACGTTGTTGCCTGCCCGCGTGCGATTCGGCATGTTTGCAGCTGGACCCACCGGTTGTCACAATCCCTGAACCAGCAGCAGATGAGCGACGTCGCTCGGCCGGCTTGTGATCTTCTTCCGATTTTGGCGGTAGTGCGCGCCTGCCTGCGGGTTGCGTTGCTGGCGTTATCCATTTGTTTCCCCGCGGCCGCTGGAGCGGATCAGCAAACGCAGCGCGCAACCAGCGATACCCTGATCAGCCCGCTCATTCTGGAGAACCGCTCGCGCCAACCGAATACGGTCGAAGTCACGCTCACGGCAACGCGCACGCGGCTCTCACTGGTGGCAGGCGGTGCAACGGATGCATTTGCCTACAATGGTCGTATCCCGGGCCCTACGTTGGAGGTGCGTGAAGGCGACCGCGTCATCATCCATTTCCGCAACGAGCTGGGAGAAGAAACCACGGTACACTGGCACGGGCTGCATATCCCGTGGTCAGCCGATGGCAGCCCATTCCATCCCATTGCGCCAGGCCAGCAGGTCGACTACGACTTCAAGATCCCGCCCGGCACGGCGGGCACGTACTGGTACCATCCACATCCGCATCATCACACGCGCGACCAGGTGGCCAAGGGTTTGTACGGCGCGATCATCGTGCGCGCCGCGGACGATCCTCTGCGAGGGCTGCCCGAGAAGCTGCTGATTCTGGGCGACAATCGTTTCCTGGCCGACGGCTCGGTCGATCTGCCGGAGCGCCGCACTCCTCAAGGGCGCATTGATTTCGAGAACGGCCGCGAAGGCGACGTGCTTTTCGTGAACGGCCAGGTCATGCCTGCGCTCGAGATTCGCAGTGGCGAAGTTCAGCGTTGGCGGGTGATCAACGCATCGGCCGCGCGTGTGTACCGGCTGTCGCTACCCGGTCACACGTTGCTGCACGTGGGCAGCGACGGCGGCCTGTTCGAGCGGCCTGTGGAAACCAGCGACATTCTGGTAGCCAGTTCCGAGCGCGTCGAGTTGATCGTGCGCGGCACAGGCGTGCCGGGCAGCAGCGCCGTACTTCTGCAGAACCTGCCGTACGACCGCTACATCCCGCAGACCCGGCCGGCCGACTGGCAACGCACGCGCGAGCTGCTGACGCTGCGCTACGCGGATGGTCCGGCTGCAGCACCTGCCACGTTGCCGGCTACGTTGCGGCCCGTGGCGCCGATCGATCAGTCCCAGGTCAAAACCACGCGGGTCATGGTTCTGACCCAGGGTTTCATCAACGGCAAGACCATGGACATGAGCCGAGTCGATGGGACGGCTGCGCTGGGTACGACCGAGATCTGGCAGGTCGAGAACCTGGTGGGGATGGATCACCCGTTCCACTTGCACGGCTTCCGGTTCCAGGTGCTCGACCGGAACGGTGTGCCCGAGCCATTCCTAAGCTGGAAAGACACGGTCAATGTGCCCAAGCACGAGACCGTCAGGTTCATCGTGAAGTATGAAGACTTCGCCGGGAAATGGATGTTCCACTGCCACATCCTGGACCACGAAGGTCACGGGATGATGGGCATACTCGAAGTTCGATAAGGAACGGTACCCATGGTGAGAGACTCGCTTCGTTCGTGGTGGTTCCGCTCATCGCTCGCGTGTCTTGCGATCGTTGCTGCGGGTGTGGTCGCAGCGTTCACCCGCTCGGCAGGTGAGCCCGACGCTCAGACAGATCCGGTGCTGCGTGGCCGGCAGCTGGTGCAGCAG
>JBOHRF010000107.1:0-14921 GCA_050732575.1 Longimicrobiales bacterium | reverse complement strand
CGCCCGGCGCGCAGCGCCGCGCCCGGCACGCGCCCGGGACGCGCCAGCGTCCCGCGCCCCACGCAACGTCCGCGCGTGGCACACGCGCGAACGGCGCGTGGCCTGAAACATGAAGTTCTACCGGTGCGTGAATTGGTGGAGGCGTGAAGGAAGTCCGCGGGATCCTACTTATGCAGCCGCGAATGGCCGGCGTTTGCTTGCGCCCGCCGCGCTCGAGCGCATTCGTTTGCTGCGCATCCCGCCCGCCTGGGACGATGTGCACATTGCGCCTGATCCCGATCGGAAGATCCAGGCCTGGGGCTACGACGCCAAGGGTCGTAAGCAGTACATCTACAGCCATGCCCACGTTGAGCAGCGCGACCGGCGCAAGTGGCGGCGCGTCTTACAGGTCGCGGAAGTCCTGCCCCATTTGCGCTTCGTGACCAACGAGCATCTACGGCGGCGCGAGCTGGACGCCGCCAAAGTTCACGCAACCGTCGTGCGGCTCATGTGTCGCGCCTGTTTCCGCGCGGGCAGCGAGCGGTATGCGGTCAGCAACAAGACGTTTGGTATTACCACATTGTGCAAGCATCACGTGAGCATCCGTGGGCATAACCTGGTTTTTGCCTACCGCGGCAAACGGTCCAAGGACCAGCGCCAGGTCGTGGCCGACACTCCGCTCGTGCACATTATCGAAGAACTGCTGGCGCTGCCCGGCGAGCGGTTGTTTCAGTATCAGAACGGACTTGACCTGAGATCGGTCACGTCCAATTCGGTCAATCGCTACTTGAGGCGAGTACTCGGTGCCCGCTACACATCAAAAGATCTGCGTACGTTTGGCGGAACCGTGCGCGCCGCTACCATCCTGGCAGACATTGGTCCCGCCCGAACTACCCGGGAAAGCAAGAACAACCTGCTGCTGGCCTGTAAGCTGGTCGCGCATGAGCTGGGCAACACACCCGCGATCGCACGCAAAGCCTACATCCATCCGGCCGTACTCGCCGAATACGCTCGTGCCGGTCGCACGGTGGCCAATTTGCGTCGGTCGGCCCGCCGGGTCGAACTGGAAGAGCCGCTTGCCTACTACCCGGAAGAAGCGCGGCTCATGACCTTCCTGCAACGGTATGGATAACCTGAACAGATAACCGCTTGCACTGACGAGCACCAATGGGTACACGGTTGAGTTGAAACGAAATCACCCGGCTGGCCGCAGCTCGCGGACTCTGCGATCGGGCGCAACGGCGCTCCAGCTCACAAAGGCAAGGTTGTTCCTCCTGAGCAGCGGCTGAGCCGCGTTGTAGACCGGGATGCCAGCGGGTGTTTTTCCCTGTAGCGAGCCCTGGTGCGCGTGGCCGTGGAATATTACGTCGGCACCAATCGTCTCAATGGGCTGCAGCAGACGGGAAGAGCCCAGGAAAGGCAGGATCGGCTCGGGCTCGCCCTGCACGGTTTCCAGGATGGGCGCGTAGTGGAGCACGACCACGCGCACCTCGGCCGCCAGATTACGCAGAGCATTCTCCAGCTTGATGGCCTCGTTGAGCGCGACCTGCACGAACTGTTTGATTTCGGGTTCGCCAAACGGGGCCAGCGCGCCGCGCCCAAAGCCGCCGCAGAACCCTTTTGTGCCCACGAAGCCAATGCCCTCCACGATCACATGGTCACCATCCAACAAATGCACGCCGCGCGCGCGCAGTATGGCACTGCAGGCATCGATTTCGCCCGCCTCGTGATCGTGGTTCCCGAGCACGGCTACAATGGGGATATCCACCGCCTTCAATTCGTCGATCAGGCTGCGCATCTGATCGGCGCGGCCGTGCGTGGTCAGGTCGCCGCACAGCACCAGGACTTCGGCCGCGCGGTTGGCGCTGGCAAAGGTCTCGACCAACGAGCCGGGCACGCTGCCATCGTAGTGCAGGTCACCCAGCGCGGCGATGCGAACCTGACGCGCGTCTGCGTCACTGCGTTTCGGTTTCGGTGTCGTGCCAGACATCGCTGTTGATGATTTCCTGAATGACGGGCACTGTGCGCGCGGCGGCCACGGCTTCTTTGCGTGGATCGTGCATGCCCCATTCATTGACATCAATGGCAAACGAGAAACGTGAGATCAGTGTGCCCTGACAGATGGAGGGATCGCCAACCGCTGCAATCGAGTTCTGCGCTCGTTCGTACAGATCCTCGCGCACCCAGCGCGGTACTTTGGGTCGCTGTCCGGGATAGGCAAAATCGAAGAGCTGGATCTGGGCGAGGAGCAATCGCCACTGGTTGCCCACGCGATACAACACGCGCTCCCAGTCCAGCTCGCCGCCGCGGCACATCATCAGGTGTACGGCATCAGACATGTCCGAGCGATGTCGTTCGGACACGAATAGTCGATGCCAGAGCAGCTCTTCCGCGGGCGCTACACGCACCTGCTCCGCCGCCAGTATGCCCGGTCGCGAGAAGCGGTACCAGTCGCCATCGATGAACGATAGGCCGTTGCCCATGCCGAAGATCAGATCGATCTGATGGCCATCGAGCAGTGCCTGGGCCAACCAGTGTGATTGCTCGAGTCGCACCGTGAACCCGGATTGCTTGAGCGTGCGTACGGCATCGATCACACCGCTCGGTTCCAGAAACAGGTCCAGGTCTTTGGTCAGCCGGTAGATCCCTGTGTAGTGGTAGATGGCGTACAGTCCGGCCACCACGTAGGGCCGGCCCGCCTGATTCAGCGCTCGCAGGGCCAGCTTGTACGCTTCGCGCTCCGCCTCGGGAATCCAGAACTCACCATGCGTGACGGATCGTTGCTCTTCAGCGTTCAGCCGGGTCATGTCCGGCAGTAGTTTGCGTGTCGGCGCGAACCTCGGCATGCGAGTCCAAGGGGCAAGCTTCGGGCCGTGCTACCCGACCGGCACGCCCTTGCTTACTTTTGGCTGCCCATGTTCGATGACTGGAAGAACGCCTGGCAGCAGGCAGTCGAAAACTTTCAACGAGAACTGTCCGAGGACGAACCCGCCGCCGGGCCCGGACAGCTCGTGGCCATGCGCCGGGACGTCGCCGCCGCTCGCCAGGCGCTCGAACAACTCGGCATCGAACTGCAACGTTGCCGCGCAGAATGTGCGGAAGAAGAAAAGCAGGAGCAGGTCTGCCGCCGCCGTGGTGAGATGGCCGCCGGCATCGCTGACCAGACCACGGTCCAGATCGCCGTTCAATGGGCCGAACGCCACAAACAGCGCGCGCTCATTCTGCGCCAGAAAGCCGATGTCCTGGCCGCCGAGCTGACCATGCGCAACGAAGACCTGCAAGCCATGCAAAAGCAGGTCGATGAACTTCAATCCCAAATCGCCGCCGCGCCCCCGCCACCACGCTCCCTCTTCACCGACCAGGAGCGCGCCCGCACTGATGCCGACTTCCGTAAATTGCAGCGGGAACGCGCCGCCGAGGAAAAGCTGGAAGAACTGAAAAAGAAGATGCGGTGATCAGTTCACGTTCTCGTTAACGATCAGAGCCTGTCCGACAAGAGAGCCATGCTTTCGGTTCACCATGTTCGGGAGCGGGAGCGCATAACGGGAGCAGGCGCGGCCGGGCGCGGGTACCGGCCTACCGATGATCGGTGCGCACAGGCCCGCTCCCGCCTGCTCCCGCTCCTGACTCCCGCTCTACGCTCCCGAATCATGGGAGCCGGCCGTCCGACCACTCAGCAGCGCGCTGCTCGGGAGGGCAACGGGACCGTTGCTCGTTGACTTGAAACGTTCCGCGTACGTGGACGGAAGATCTGAACGTTGGGCAGCGCAGGCCAAACCCATCCAGGGCCACCCTTCACGTTCTCGTTCTCGCTAACATTTTCGTGCACGGCTGTTACGACCGTGAACGTGAGCGAAACCGAGAGCGAGAACGTGATCAACGGATGTTATCCGCGGCCCTCAAGCGCGCACGCAGCGGCTCCGCAATACGCATGATGGTGCGCGTGGCCACTTGTGGATTACCCGAATCCACGGCCGTGCCGCTGGTAAACGTGCCCGCCGCCGGCTCCGCGAAGGCAATGGCTACGCGGATCACCACGGAATCACCCGCCGACAATGTGATGGGGCCGGCACTCACGGCCATGCGGTGATCGTGTACATTCAGGCCCGGCAGATGCCCGATCGTGTTGCTGGCATGGTCGGGTGCGTACGCGTTCGCGCCGCTCAAGATTGTGTAACCATTGGGCTCGGTAGGCGTACCCGCCGACCAATCACCATTGAGTCCGCCCGCAACCAATCGGGGCCAGCCATTCAGCACGCGCCGCGCACTGGACGGCGCGTCGAGCAGGCGCAGTCCAATCAATCCGGGCGCGCCGGTGCTGGCACCCTGGAATGCATCTTCACGGAAGGCTGCGTCGTACGCAATTACGGCGTTCAGCTCGGGGTCGTACGTGAACAGATCGTCCTCGGCCACGCCAATATCGGGATCCAGCGCAAAGCCAAAAAACGCATCCTGGAAGCGGAATCCGCCTGCCGGCGCGAATGGGTCGGATGACTGGTAGGCCAATCGATTGGTGATATTGCGGAACGTCAGCTCCACCACCACCACGTCATCGTTGCCGCTCGCCGCGATCACTTCTTCCCGCACTTCCAAACCACGCACAGTCGGCAGGCCGAGCACGGACCCGGGCGGGATCAGCCAGAAACTCTGATTCAGCGAAAACTCGCTGGCCGTAGTGGTAACGCGAGGGAACGGCCGGCCAGCCACGTAGTTGAGGTCGTAAATGCCGAGTGCGATGGGAATCTGCCCGTCGAGCAGCGCGCTGAACATGGGCATGCCAACCGATATGTAGCTGTTGGTAGTGGTATTGGGCCAGAATGCGCCATTACCTGAGCCATCCCGGTAGAACAGCGGACCTTCGGCCGCGCGCCCGAAGCGGATCCGGCTGGCCGTGTGTTCGCGCACCAGCGGACATTGCGGATTGCACCGTGCCAGAGTGAGCGGCCCAAGAACGCGTACTATGCTATCGGGGGCTAGCTCCAGCTGCACTCGAAAACCATAGCTGCCACCTGCACTGTCCAGACGCACCGTGATGTCGCGCGTGCCACGCAAGCCGTGCAGCGTATCCGGCGTAACTTTTCGGCGATCCTGCCCATCCACGAAAATGCTGGCGCCGCGCGGATCGGAATCGACCTCCAGGTAACCCACACCCGGCGGCCCCACAGGCTCATCCCCGTCACTGCACGTAGCCAGCAGCGGCAACACAGTAAACAAGACGGCCAAAAACACGCGCGTCCGCCACCGCGAAACGCCCGTCACTCCCGTCACGCCCGCTACTCCCTTTCTCATCGGAACGAAGCCTTGAGCAGCGGCACAGCCAGGGCGGGCCGATACACAGGACGACTGCCCTCACGCGCTTCGATCATGCGCAAGCTGGGATGCGGCATGTTCACGGTCCACTTTCCTCTCTGCAAATCCAGGAGAGCTTCATCGCCCGGGCTCGGACCGGGTGTCGTCTGACGCTCATCGTAGCTGCGTGTCCAATACGTGCCCAATATGAGGCCCAACGCGCTCGATCCCACCAACGTGCCGAGGATCAGGTCATCATCTTCGGGCTCCGCGATCAGCAGCACACCCGCACCGGTGAGAATCCCTGCAATGCCTGTGATGCTGATCAGACGTGCGCGGCCGCGACTCA
Source organism: Longimicrobiales bacterium (assembly GCA_050732575.1). Classification (GTDB taxonomy): domain Bacteria; phylum Gemmatimonadota; class Gemmatimonadetes; order Longimicrobiales; family RSA9; genus JBBDWZ01. The sequence goes on along the minus strand of JBOHRF010000107.1, from coordinate 9,304 downwards.
TCTTCCAGCGTGGCGCAAGAATGGCCGACGTGATCAGTACGACATTCCCGGCAATCAGTGCCGTGGTCAAATCGCTCTCATTATCCTGATCGATCAGGGCGCTTCCGATGGCACCGTACCACGTACCCCAGAGCGCGCCCCAACTCACGGCCGATGCCGTGCCCGCTGGAATCGGCTTTTTGGACAGGCCCGCCCCCAGGCCGAACCCGGCCAGGCTACCCACCAAGATGCCGCGTACCAGGGCCTGGCCCGAAGCACTCGAATCAAATTCACTCGACCCGATGTCCAACGCTTCCACCCAACCGAATCCCTGCCATGCACCCCACAAGGTTCCGAACGAGATGGCACGCGCCTGGCCTTCACTGATAGGTCGGCCGCGCAAGATGCTGCGTCCCAGGAAATATCCGGTCGGGCCGCCGGCAATCAAACCAACGCCGTACATTCCGGCATCGTCCACTTCAAAAGCAGCCGGCACGAGCGCACCCAGTGCCAAACCATACGTCGTGGTCCACACCAGCAGCTCGGTTTTGCCGCTCCGCTCTTCCGGATGCTGGCGCAGCTCGCCGCGCAGACGCGCCGCTTCCGCTGCTGCCGGTGTCCTGCCGTAGCGCTCGACAATCAGCTCGAGCAGTGATTGCGCGAGTGTTGTGCGACCCTCGGCACCTAAGCGCTGCGCCACCCCCAGCAACACGGCCGCACTGTCCGCTTGCGTCATCTGCGCTGCTACTGGGCGCGCGCCAAGTGCGCAGGCCGCGCACAGCAGGGCCAGCCTTAGAATTCGTTTCATGCAATCTTCGCTTGTGTACCTGTGGACGCGCGCCGCTTGACGCGCCCTTTCGCTAGACGGCAGCTGCATCCTCAGGCAACGCGGCGACCGTCGGCGGCGTGACAGTGGGGCGGAGTTTGGCGCTCACCATGTGTTGCACGCAACGGGCTACGTAGCGCACGGGCTGTTGTGTTACGAGCGAGGTTTGAATGACGCAGCTGACACCGCATTCGCGCTCACACGGCTTGTGCGTGTTGTTCGCCTTGAGGTGCGAGGTCTGCATGTCCAGCACGTTCATGGGCCGCTCCAGTGCTACCTGCGAGCACGCTTTCACGGTGCCGAACTCATCCACGTAGAGGAATTTGTAGCCGCCCGTGCATTTCCACTGCACCGGCTTGTTCTCCAATCGGCGCCGGTGCAGGTGCAGCATGGGCGCGATGCGCCAGTGCTGATAGTGCTGGTTGAACCAGTCGAACTTGGCGCGCAAGGTGTCGTTCAGATTGAATTTGCCTTCATAGTGCCGAATGCCACAGCGCACCGGGAAACCCAGCGCCTTGAGCTCGGTGACCAGGGCCTCGAATTCGTCGACTGTCTCTTCGCAAAGCACGGTATTCGTTTCCACCGTGAAGCGGGCCGTGGCGCGCAGGTGACGCATGCGCTTACGCAGCGGCTTGAGACCTTTGTGCGTGAAGTCGGTTGGGGTAATGCGATCGATGGAAACACACATCGAATCCAGGCCCGCTTCGTTGAGCTGCTGTATGCGCGCGGCACTCAGCAGCAGACCGTTCGTGATGATGTTGGTCCAGCACCCCTTGGTCTTTGCATACGCAACCAGGTCGGCTATGCGGGGGTGCATGAGCGGCTCGCCGCCCAGGAAATCCATGATGGTGACGCCCAGCTGGTCGGTCAGATGGTCGATGCGTTTGGTCAGCGTCTCGTAGGGTACGGGCTGAGACACTTTGTCGAATTCATTGCAGTAGCCGCAGGCCAGGTTGCAGCGGCGCGTAACAATGAGCTGGCAATACAATGCCCTGTCATCGAAGAGACGCGAGAACGTCGCGAGTTTTTTCATGGCTCAAATTTCGTCGGGCAGGCGATGGATGTTCCAGTCGACCACGACCTTGGCCCGCTTGGCCGCGTCCAATGCGCTTTCCAGCTCGGCCACCAGGTAGCGGGCCCGCCGGCTCCGATCTTCGGGCGCCAGATCTTCTGCATCCATCTCGGCCACCGTTTCAATGGCTTTCGAGGCGCGCCGCACGACCTCCCACAACTGCTGGCGATCGAACTGGTCGTCACAATTGTGGATCCGCTCATCCGCGCTGCGGTCGATCTCCTGCGCGATGATCTTGATCTGGTCTTTTGCTAGCACGTCTTGCCTCCGCCACGAGTTGCAAATCCGTTCACGCTCTCGTTAACGCTCTCGTTCACGCTCTCGGCCGTTTTTTGTACAGCTCGTGAACGAAAACGAAAACGTGAGCGAGAACGTGATTCAACGTTTTGTCTTAATGTCGCCCTGCCACCGAGCTTTCCCGCATCATGCGCCGAATGGGTACGATCATGAGTCCCAGCACGACCGTGGCAATGAATAGCGACATAGCGGTCTGCTGGAATAGACGAGGCATCTGCTCCAGGTTTTCCGGATCGACGTGGCCGCCCACCAGACCGGCAATCAGGTTGCCCAATGCGGCGGCCATGAACCAGACGCCCATCATCTGACCGGCATAGGCGCGGGGCGCCAATTTGGTCATCGAGCTGAGACCGACCGGGCTCAATGACAGTTCACCCACGGTCTGCAGGAAGTAGCTGCCCACCAGCCACCAGATGGAAACACGCAGACTGCCGCCCGCCCCAATGACCAGGTTGGCGGCGGGAACCATGAGCAGAAAGCCCAATCCGGCAAAGAACAGTCCCCAGGCGAATTTGCCGGGACTGGAAAGATCGCGGCCGCGTTTGCCCAGGCCGATCCACAATGCCGCAAACACGGGGGCCAGCAGGATCACAAAGAAAGAGTTGACCGATTGCAGCCAGAGCGTCGGCATCTCCCAGCCCATGATGGTGCGATCCGTGAAGTCGCGGGCAAACAGGTTGAGTGATGTGGGCGCCTGTTCGAATGCCGACCAGAAGATGGTGGCGAACAGGAACAGAACAACGATCACGGCCACCCGTTTCTTTTCGTCCGTGGTCAGGCCGGCCAGGAAGAACAGATAGGCAAAGTAGAGCACGGCCATGGCCAGCATCACGTTTCTCATCTGCTGCGCCACGGACACGGCGTCGATGCGGATCAATCCGGCCATAGTCGCCAGGATCACGCCGAAAACCACAGTCAGCCCGATAATCAGACTGAGCTTCACTCTGCGAACTTGTTCGGGCGTGCCGGACGCGGTCAGTCCGATATCACCTAACGTGCGGCCCTGCATGGCGCGGAATGTGATCAGGCCCAGCAGCATGCCCACGCCGGCCGCGCCGAACCCGTAGTGCCAGCCAACGCGCTCACCCAGGAAGCCCGTGAACAGCGGCCCCATCAGAGCGCCGATGTTGATGCCCATGTAGAAAAGGGAGAAACCGGCGTCGCGCCGCGAGCCGCCCTCCGGATACAGATCGCCGACAATGGCGGAGATGTTAGGCTTGAGCAGGCCCGTGCCCATGACAATGAAGACCAGGCCCAGGAAGAAGGCCGGCCGGGCAAAGACCGAAGACAATGCAATGGAAAGATGGCCGAGCGAAATCAGGATGCCGCCGTACCAGATGGCGCGGCGCAGACCCAGCCATCGATCGGCTACCCAGCCACCTGGCAGCGAGGCCAGATACACACAGGCCGCGTAGATCCCGACGATCGACGCGGCCTGGGTCCGCTCAAAGCCAAAACCGCCGTCCACCAGGGCGGCGGTCATGTACAGCACGAGCAGGGGTCGGATCCCGTAGTACGAAAAGCGCTCCCACATCTCCGTGAAGAAGAGTGTGGAGAGGCCCCTCGGATGACCCAAGAAACTGCGATCCTGCGCCCCCGAGGAGCCGCTGGGTCGCGGTGCATCAGCCGTGGCCAGGCCTGAATCGCGCTGCGGGAAGCCGGTTCGATCTTTCACGAATTCACCCTGCAAAAAAACCGGACGGAGAACGAGGAGCCGAGGGGTGGTTGACGTGCGGCTCCAATTCGCCCGGTAGTCCTTTGCCCCCTCGGGCCCCCTGGCCCCGTCCGCAAGTGCTCCCGCAATCTAGGGTTGCCCGCCTACAGCACGCTAATGTACTGCGCCGGTACGGCCGCGAGTTCCGTGCCCTGTCCCGCCCGGCCCGTCTCACCTGGCCATTCCCGCGCCCGCTGTTGTACGCCATCCTCGCCCCATCTTCCACCGGGGGAATATCTGGACGCTTTCGATCGGATCCTCGGCACCAGCGCGCAGGCCGAAGCCATGCGTGCGTTTGGCCGCCGAGCCGCTGCCGTCGATGCCACGGTTCTGATTACAGGTGAAACCGGCACCGGCAAAGGTGTGCTCGCCCGCGCCATCCACGATAGCAGCGCGCGCGCGCGTGCCGCCTTGGTCGCGGTCAATTGCGCGGGCGTGCCTGCCTCTCTCTTCGAGTCCGAGTTCTTCGGCCACGTGCGCGGCGCATTCACCGGCGCAGTGCACGCCCATCGCGGCCTCTTCGAGCAGGCCGATCGCGGCACGCTCTTCCTCGATGAGATCGGTGAGCTGCCTCTCAACATGCAGGCCAAGCTGCTCACCGTCCTCGAAGACGGCCAGCTGCGCAAAGTGGGCAGCGAGCGCACATCGCAGTTCGATGCGCGGCTCATCGCCGCCACCGGCGTCGACCTCGAAATCGCCGTGGCCGAGCTCCGCTTCCGCAGCGACCTCTATCACCGCCTGCACATCCTTCAATGCCGCTTGCCTCCTCTGCGCGAACGCAGAGACGACGTGGCCGTGCTGGCCCAGCATTTCCTCACCTTCTTCGCCCGCAAGTATGGACGCACTACTCCCTGCATGGCGCCGGATACACTGGCCGCGCTGCAGGCTCACGACTGGCCCGGCAACGTACGCGAGCTGGCCCACACCATTGAAGCCGCCATCGTTGCAGCCGGCAACGGCCGCATCCGTTGGAAACCGCTCTCTCGCCCGCCTATCACACCCACGACACCCACGCAACTCGCCAAACCGGCCGGCCGCTACTGCTTCAGCGGCCCGCCCGACCAGGAGCAGGCGCTCATCCGGGACGCACTCGCCCGGCACAACGGCAATCGCACGCGCGCCGCCCGTATGTTGGGCATGGCGCGCAATACCTTGCTCGGCAAAATGAAGCGGCTCGCCGCCAAGGCGCACAATGGCGATGCGCAAGAACGGGATGGTTGACCCATTCTGCTATGGCCTGCGCCGACTCACCGCACCATCTTCGCACTGTGCATTGCGCACGCTGTGCATGTCCATCACACACTTCTGATGTTGTCGAGCTTTTCACGGAACGTACATGCATACATTGACTTGCGATTCACCCTGGGATTGGCAGGCCGTGTGCCTGATGCTGCGCGCCGGTGGACGCTCCGGAGCCTGCACCAGCAACACACTGCAACCATTCACAGGGAGAGTACCGATGCAAACTGTACATGCCGTTCCCGTCAGCCTCCGTAACAAATTCGTGATCCCGCTTGCCATCGTTACCACGATGGCGGCCGCGCCAATCGGAGCCCAGGCCAGTGAACGTGTCCCCGAAGTGGAAACGCACGTCAGTGCCCTGGCCACCAATGGTTTCAGGGCGGTGTCTCTGGTGCCTGCCGGTTGCGTGACACCGTCCGCAGTACTATTGGACGATGATGGGCCGTGCCTTCGTGAAATGCTCGCCGTGGGTGCCGCTACGGCTGCCGTCATGGGCGCATCGGCCGCACTGATTGCCGCCCTTGTAACCGGCAATTTCCTGTTCGCCATCGTGGCCGACATGGCGCTGGCCGGCGCAGAAATCGCGCTGGTCTCCGCGCAGTTCGGACTGATCGATTGTTTGCGCCGCGCGTCCATCATCGGCGGCGGTACGGACCCTGATGACACGAAGATCATTGGAGGTGGCAATGGATGACACGCTCAAGGCATTGGCAGCTTTCGGCCTGCTTTACACAGGCACCAGGATGATTGTGGTATCGATCGTCGCACGGAAGCGCGAGCAATTCAGCAAGCGCCTGGCCGCGGCTGCCCTTGCCGTGGGCGTTACCTGGGTCGTGGCATCGAGCCTGCTTCTGTTCACGTCTTCCGTTTCTGATGTGATCATCGGTGCGAGCATAGTGGCCGCGGTAGGCTCGGTCGTGATGCTGCGCTATATGCCGCAAAAGCGGGAAGGCTGACATGAAGCAACGATTCTCTCTGAGCGTCGCCATCGCAGCGACCCTCCTGAATTGTCCCGTCAGTGCGCAGCAATGGCGCGCTCAGAGAGAATTCGTCATCGCGGCACCGGCCGGCGCGGACTCCTATTGGGCCTCCATCTCGGGCATCGCCGTCAGTGGTGATCGACTGTACGCGCTGGATAGCAAAGCGTTCAAGCTCTACGCCTTCCAGCTTGCGGGAACCCGTGCCCTTTGGGTGTCGGGCAGACAGGGCGCCGGACCGGGCGATTTCAGTGTTGGCGCACTCACCGTGATCCCCAACCCGCAGGGCACCGTTGTGGTGCCGGACCTGGGCAATCAACGGCTCACCGTTTTTGATTCCCTCGGCAAGCCCAGGACGAACACGCCCTTCAAAACACACGGCGGATTGCCCACCGACTGGTTCTCACTGGGTGATCGCATTGTGTATCTGCTTCGGCCTCTGCCCAATGCTGCAATTGCGCAGTCCCAGCTGCAGGCAGTGCAACAGGCCACACTCATTGCCCGTGCCTGGAGCGGCCGCGAAGACACGCTCTTCTCGTCACCGGCACCAGCAACATTTCGCTTCCTGGCCGGGAACCGTGTGATCGCCAATCTCAGTCCCTCCAGAATCAACGTGGCATCGGATGGCACGCATCTGTACGTGGCCACTAACGACGAGTATTCGATCCGGGTTTTCGACGCGTCGGGCACGCAATTGATGACTCTTACGCGCGCTGTGCAGCCGGTGCCGGTACCGGCAGCGAAACGCAAGGAGTTGGAAGACATGGCGGCCGCCATCCGGCAAGGACTCCCACCGCAAATGAAATCGTACGCGCTGTCCTTCGAGTATCCCACCCACCTGCAGGCCGCCTCCCAGTTGGTAGCGGGCGATGGGGTGTTGCTGGTCAGACGCGGCGATCTTGCCGCCATCAACGGGAACGTTGTTTGGGACGTCTTCGATCGTCACCGTTTTGCCGGAACGCTATTGCTGTCTGCCGCGTTCTCGCCGCGCGTGATCCACAGGACGCGGTTGTATGGCATAGCGTACGATGAATTCGACGTGCCACAGCTGGTCGGTTACCTGCTGCAAAGACCCAACTGAATAGTGCTGTTGCTCGGTGCGCCTCTCGCGGGCCGCCCCGCACCTCCACAGATTCCGCGCTCCGTTCACGGGTAGCGGAGAACTATGGAGCGAACACTGGACACGCTGTTTGCCAGCCACACGCTCACGCGCTCACTGACGCCGGACGAACGCACCCATCTGACCGGCCTGGCACAGTCGCGCGCGTATGCCGCAGGTGCTTTCATCTTTCGCGAGAGTCAACCGCGGCGCGTGCTCGGCATCATTCAGGGCGGCCGGGTCGCCATTCAGAAGGGACTGCGCGGTCAGCCCAAAGTGCTGGCCGTGCTCAGTGCGGGTGATTCGTACGGGGAGGGCAGTCTGCTGGACGACTATCCGCACTCGACCTCGGCGCTGGTACTCGATGCTACCATGGTGCTCGAGTTCCCTCGTGAGGCCGTGCAGTCGCTCATCGCGACCCGGCCCGAGTTGTATTCCAAGCTGGTAGTAGGCGCGGCCCAGATCATGGCCAGTCGATTGCGCGCCGCCAATCAGGGCCTGGCCGGTGTGGGTGATATTTATTTGACGGGTGAGCTGCGCGCCGAAAACGACTTGCTGGGTGAGCGCGCTGTGCCCGACCAGTACTACTACGGCATCCAGACGCTGCGCGCGGTCGAGAACTTTCCCATCACCGGCATCCCCATTGCCCAATATTCACACCTGATCAATGCCATTGCCGCAGTGAAGGAGGCGGCGGCGCTGGCCAATCACGAGCTGGGCTTGCTGACGGCCGCTGTCACGGGCGCGATCGTGCGCGCCTGTCAGGAAATCCGCTCGGGCAATCTGCACAATCAGTTTGTGGTGGACGTGGTCCAGGGTGGTGCGGGCACATCCACCAACATGAATGCCAACGAAGTCATTGCCAATCGTGCGCTCGAGTTCCTGGGTGAGCGCCGCGGCCACTATCAGCGTGTGCACCCGAACAACCACGTGAATCTCTCCCAGTCCACCAATGACGTGTACCCGACTTCGATTCGCATTGCCGCCAACTGGGCGCTGCAGGATCTGGAAAAAGCGCTGGCCGGCCTGCGCAGCGCTTTTCTGCAGAAAGCCGATGAGTTCCGCGACATTGTGAAGATGGGTCGCACGCAGTTGCAGGATGCAGTGCCCATGACGCTGGGTCAGGAGTTCAATGCGGCCGCGGTCACGATTGGTGAAGACATCGATCGGCTGCGTGAAACGGCGGTGCTCATGCGCGAGATCAACATGGGCGCTACGGCCATCGGCACCGGCATCAACACGGACCCGCGTTATGCGGCACTGGTGCGAGAGAAGCTCAGTGAGATCACGGGCCTGCCGTTGATCACCAGCCCGGACCTGGTGGAAGCCACGCAGGACACGGGCGCATTCGTGCAACTCTCGGGCGTACTCAAGCGCGTGGCCGTGAAACTGTCCAAGATCTGCAACGATCTGCGCCTGCTTTCCAGCGGACCGCGCGCCGGGCTCGCAGAACTCCGGCTGCCGCCCATGCAGCCCGGTTCCAGCATCATGCCCGGGAAAGTGAACCCGGTCATTCCAGAAGTCGTGAATCAGGTCTGTTTTCAGGTGGTAGGCAATGATCTCACGGTCACCATGGCGGCTGAAGCGGGCCAGCTCCAGCTCAATGTTTTCGAGCCCGTCATCGCGTTCAACATCTTTCAGTCGGTCGACATGTTGACGCAAGCATGTGTAGTCCTGCGCGAGCGCTGCATTCTGGGTATCGAAGCCAACCGCGAGTGGATTCGTCACCTGCTCGAGCGAAGCATTGGGGTCGTGACCGCGCTGGTGCCTTACCTTGGCTACGAGCGCGCCAGCGCCGTGGCCAAGGAAGCATTGCAACATGACCGGGGCGTGTATGAGCTGGTCCTGGAAAAAGGCTGGCTCACGCGCGCCGAGCTGGACGACATCCTGTCACCCGAAGCCATGACCCGTCCGCGTGCCATGCCGGTAGTGCGCAGTCGCTTCGACGCACAGGGCGAGGATGCGGACCAATCGCTATGAGGTGTGTACGGGTCGCGCAGGCAGTCGTAACGTGAACGTCGAACCGCGGCCCACTTCACTCTCCACCAGGATCTCGCCGCCCAGGTGTTGCGCTAGTTGCAAAGAAAGCGCAAGGCCC
>JBOHRF010000106.1:0-14979 GCA_050732575.1 Longimicrobiales bacterium | reverse complement strand
GTGCTGGTCGATGTCCTGTTTGGGCTTCGGTATTTTGGGCGCACGCCGTTTTCTACGACGACCGTGGTGCTGGTGCTGGCGCTGGGCATGGGTGTCAACACGGCGCTGTTCACGATGCTGCATTCCCTGGCTACGCAGCCCCCGAACGGGATCCCGCGTGACGCTGCGCTGGTGCGCATCCGCGGCTTGCATCAATCGCAAACCCGCGGGGCTAGCGCACGCGAGATATCCTATCCGGAGCTGCGCGACTATGCCGCGCACGACGAGTTGTTCAGTTCTGTGGCCGGGTGGACCGGGTCTGCCGTGGTGTTCGACTTTGGAAACGGCGCGCGCGGCGCCGTCGCGGGTGGCGCGACCTATGTGACGGAAGACTACTTCCGGGTTTTGGGTGTGCGACCGGTAGTGGGCGCCGGCTCGCGATTGCAGAGGCACCGCTGATCCCCGTGTACAGCGCGAACACATTGGCCCAACACGAAGCCCGTCGGCGCGCCGATGTATTGCGCGCCACCAGCAGCGCGGCCGGTGCCGGTCTGCTGGCGCTCTTTCTATCCGCGATCGGGCTGTACGCCGTGGTAGCCTTCGCCGTTGGACAACGCACGCGCGAGATTGGCATCCGCACGGCCCTGGGCGCGCGACCGTCGCAGGTAATCGGGCTATTCTTCTTTCGCGGCCTGAACATGAGCGTACTGGGCCTGTTGATCGGCTTGCCACTCGGTCTGTTCGCGCTGCGCTTGATTTCCCTGGAAATGCGTCTTCCTCAGGCCAACCCGAGCGGCCTCATCGTGCTGGTCGGCTCCGTGGTCGTTGCTGTTGCCTCACTGGCTACGTGGCTACCTGCACGGCGGGCGGCCGGCATCGACCCGTTGGTGGCATGGCGAACGGATTAACACATTGGAGGACTCAACGGCTTGCTCTGACGATGACGCTCACAGTGGTATTGGTTGCGCATGGTCAATCGACTGAAATCCTGGCTGCGATCGGTGTTTCTGCGCCGACGTCTCGAGCGCGAGATGCAGGAAGAGATGGGGCAGCACCTGGAGCCTGGGCGCAGGTCTTCCTGGCGCGACCACACACGATCTGACCTCACCCCCATTGGTGGCCGTCATCAGTCATGGGCTGTGGGATCAGCGCTTCGGCAGGGTCACGCGCAGTGCTGGGCAAGAGTGTGACGGTCAACGGCGTGAAGGTCACGATAGTGGGTGTAGCGCCCCCGTGACTTTGACGGCGTCAGCGCGAGCGGAAACCGATTGCGCCTGTGGCTGCCGCTGGGCGCCCGATCACCCATCGAACGAAGCAGCCCATCCGCATTCACTAGCGTAGCTACGATTCAACATTCTTGAGGATCGTGGCGCATCTGAAGCCGGGCCGCTCGATCGAGCAGGCCGTACGCGCGGTGGCTGCACGCGCCACGTCCGTCGGCACGTTGCGACCCGGAGCAAATCGCTCCGCGGATGTTGTGCCGTTCGTCATCAACAAAGAAGGCCCGCAAGGCGAAGGCGAAGGCCTTCTTGGAGTGGCGGTAGCGAGCGCGATCGGCCTGCTCATTGGCCATGGTATGATGTCTTCGTTCACGCGAACGACCGCGTGGTCGGATCGCGTGTGCAAAGCCTGCGTCTCCAGGCGCAGTGGGTGTCACCCGGATATTTTGCGCTAATGGACATACCTGTGGTGCGCGGCCGTGATTTTGTGCCCGGTCAGCCCGCTGCCACATGGATATCGTGATCGGACCGGACCTGGCCCCGGGAACTCTGGGGAGCCGCGGAGCCGATCGGACGACGACTCGTCATTGGGAGTGATGGGCTCGCCCAACTCACGCGCCGCCGAATACGAGATCGCGCCTCAGCTGGCGCGCAAAGTGTGGGAGTGGCGGCCCGCGCCCGACGACTGGGCGTGTCTCATGAGCAGCACCCGCCGCCTGCCCAATGGTAACACAATGATCGGATTCGGGCGCGCGCGCAGCGAGCAGGAAGGATCGACTGGGCCCGTCCAGGTCTATGAGGTGACGAGGTCAGGCGCCGTGGTTTGGCATCTGCGCGTGGGCGCTGCGGTAAACTCGATGTATCGTGCCACGCTGGTCTTCAGGTTCTAATAGAGTTCGCGCACATCAAAGAGTGGCAGTACGCGCCGGCCGTGTTCCTTTGCCGCATGACGCAGTAAGTCACAACCATCAATCTCAACGCGACCTGAATCCCGCTCCCGAATTCCGTTCCTGCTCCCCGCCCCCCGGATTCCGCTCCCGAAATGTGTTCCCGATCCCGCGCCCGATTCCCGATATCCCGCTCCCCGAGTCCGTGCGCCTGACCGCCCGTCCCACGACGGCGACCGTTGTAACCTGTTCTCGCTGATCCCCGCCCTTCCCGATTCCTTCCTCACCTGCGCGCGCCGAATCTTATTCACGAATCCAAAAGGAACGGCGCATGGAGACCTTCTGGAAGGACGTGCAGCACGGCGCTCGTCTGCTGGCGAGGAGCAAGGGCGTCAGCGCGATTGCCATCCTGACGTTGAGTGTGGGCATTGGGCTGACCACGGCCCTGTTCAGCATCGTGTATGGCGTGTTGTTCCGCGGGCTGCCGTTCGCGGACGGGGAACGCATCATGTACGTCCAGCACAACAACCTGCCTGCGGGTCACGAGGGCATGGGGATCCCCAGCCACGACTACCGGGACTATGCCCGTGAGCAGCGTGCCTTTGAAGGACTGGCCGCGCTGTATCCGGTCTCGGCCAGTGTGAGTGGTATCGAGCATGCCGATCGTGTTGCGGCGGCGCGCATCACGGCCAACACGTTCGAGGTCCTGCGCGTGCAGCCCCTGCGTGGGCGCGCGTTCACGGCCGCCGAGGATGTGCGCGCTATTGAGCCGGTGGCCATCATCGGGCATGCATTGTGGCAGAATCGGTACCATGCGGATGCGCAGATCATCGGCAAGGTCATCCGCGTCAACGGGCGGCCTACCACCATCGTCGGCGTCATGCCTGAGGGCTTTCGCTTTCCCAACAATCAGCAGATGTGGCTGCCGCTCGAGCTGGACCCGTTGACGCTGCAACGGGGTGCGCGTCCCATGCTGGAGGTTTTCGGGCGATTGCAGCCAGGCCGGTCAGCATCTGCGGCTATGGCCGAGTTGAGTGCCATTGCCACGCGACTGGAGCGCGATCACCCTGCCACCAACAAGGATGTGCGCCCGGTCGTCTCACGGTTCACGGATGTGTACATCGGTGAGCAGGCTATTGCACTGCTGTTGACGATGTTGGGCGCGGTGTTCTTCGTGCTGTTGATTGCATGTACGAATGTGGCCAGCCTCTCGCTCAGCCGCGCCATTCTGCGCAGCAAGGAAGTCGGCATCCGATCGGCTCTGGGCGCCAGCCGCCGCCGCATCATCACGCAGTTTCTCACGGAAGCGCTGGTGCTGTCTGTGGTGGGCTCGCTTCTCGGCGTAATGATCGCGTGGTTGGGGATCATGTTGTTCAACAGTTCGCTCGAGCCGACGCGCATTCCCTTCTTTGTTTCGATCAGGTTGGACGGCACAGCCATGCTCTTCGTGTTCGGTCTGGCCTTATTGACCACGCTGTTGGCGGGCACGATCCCATCGCTTCAGGCGGCACGCTCCGATGTCATGAGCGTGATGAAGGATGGCGCGCGCGGCTCATCCAGTTTCCGGCTCGGGCGCACGAGTCGAGCCCTGGTCGTCTTCGAGATCGCGCTGTCCTGCGGGCTGCTGGTGGCGGCCGGTCTCACAACCAGGAGCCTCGTGAGCCTGCGTAATGTCGACCTGGGCTTCGATCACGACGGCGTGATCGTGGGCCTGCTCCAGCTTGCTGCACCCGCGTACTCGGATTCGAGCCGGCCCGTTTTCTATCAGCGCTTGAATGAGCGATTGGCCGCGCTGCCCGGTATTACGGCTGCCACACTGGCTTCCAGCGTACCGGGCCTGGGCGACATGTTCATGCCCATTGCCGTCGAAGGCCGGCGCTACCAGCGCGAGCAGGATCATCCCTATGCCATGCGCGTGGCCGTGCTGCCCACGTATCTCCAGACATTGGGTGTTACCGTGCTCGAGGGCCGCGACTTCACCGAAGCCGATCGGCGCGGTGCGCCGGCCGTGGCGGTGGTCAGTCGTGACTTCGTTAGACGGCACTTTCCCACAGAAAATCCACTGGGGCGCCGCATTCAGCTCCGAGATCCCGAGCAGGAGCCCAGTGCATGGCTGACCATCGTCGGCATTGCGCCCGCTGTGCGACTTGGTGAGCTGGCCGGATTCAATGAAACCGAGAGTGTCCTGGTGCCACTGGCGCAGCACCCGGAGCAACACGTGTGGGTGATGGCGCGCTCCCAGGCCGATGACGCTTCCGTCACGGCGAACCTGCGCACTGAGATTGCCGCCATCGATCGCGATCTGCCTTTCGACCTGGCGCAACCACTGCGCGCCACGATCGACCAGGATACCTGGCATTTCCCCGTGTTCGGCGGCGTGTTCATGATTTTCGGACTGATCGCACTCGCGCTGGCTGCGGTGGGGATGTATGGCGTCATGGCCTTCTCCGTGAGCCAGCGCACGCGTGAGTTGGCCGTGCGCATGGCCGTTGGTGCACAGGCCGGTCAGGTGCAACGCATGATTCTGCGCCAGGGCGTGGCTCAAGTGGCCGTGGGATTGCTGCTCGGTTTGGGCTTCGCGGCTGCCGTCTCACAGCTGTTGTCGGTAATCCTTTTCGATGTCGATGCGCGCGATCCGCTCATCTTCGGCACGGTCGTGTTGGTGCTGATCATGACCGCGCTGCTGGCCTGCATCGTTCCGGCGCGACGGGCGACCGCGTTGGAGCCCTTGAAGGCACTGCGACACGAGTAACGCTTTCGCATAGGGGGCCAACTCTGCCCAACCCATTGTCAACTCACCCTTTCCTAACTTCCAGTCGAAATGTCAGGAGTAGATGGGGGAACCAATGGGCCCTGCCGGCCATTGACCTGCGTTGCGGGCCCGCGGTAGGCTTGCGGTCGCCCGGCGCGGGCAACGCAGGTTCGGGCGCGCGTTGTGCACCTCAGCAGTAGTCAGAACCGATGGAGGCACGACTCATGGACTCTATGCTGACTGTCCCCGCGCCCGGCCCACGTACAGTGCAAACGATCGCAAGCGGCACGGGCCGCGCCGACCTGGTCAGCCGCTACGAGGTGGTGCGCCGCTTCACGACCGCGTTGTGCCAGGGGTTGGAGCCAGAGGACATGGTGGTCCAGTCCATGGCCGACGTGAGTCCCACCAAATGGCACCTGGCTCATACCAGCTGGTTCTTCGAGACGTTTCTCCTGACTCCACACGCGCGCGGCTACCGACCATTCGATCCCGCGTATGCGTTCCTGTTCAACTCGTACTACGTGCAGGCGGGCGAACGACATTGTCGCGCGCAACGCGGCTACATATCGCGCCCCACGGTGACCGATGTGCTGCGCTACCGCGGCCATGTCGATGAGCACATGGGAGCGCTACTGCAGAGCGACGTGGTAGACGCGCCGGCTGTGCGCGCGCTGGTCGAGCTGGGCCTGCAACACGAGCAACAGCACCAGGAGCTGATGCTGACTGACATCAAGCATGTCTTCTCGGTGAATCCGTTGCGGCCGGCATACCGCAGTGCCCTGCCGTCGGGCACGGGCCCGGTTTCGGATATGACCTGGGTTGACATCGAAGAGGGCGTGTACTGGATCGGTTGGGAGGGTGACGGTTTTGCCTTCGACAATGAAGCCCCGCGACATCGTGTATTTCTGCAAGAATTCCAGTTGGGCTCGCGCCTGGTGACCAACGGCGAGTACTGCGCATTCATGGAGGATGGCGCGTACCAGCGACCGGAATTGTGGCTCTCCCTGGGCTGGGAAGCCGTGCAATCAAACCGTTGGACAGAGCCCTTTTATTGGGAACGGCGCGCTGGCGAATTCCACGGCTTCACGCTCGCGGGCATGCGCCGCGTAGAAGCGCACGAGCCGGTCACACACCTCAGCTACTTCGAGGCCGATGCCTATGCGCGCTGGGCGGGCGCGCGCTTGCCCACGGAAGCCGAATGGGAGGTGGCCGCGCAGCGCGTGCCGGTACAAGGCAACTTTGTGGAGAGTGGAGCTTTCCAGCCGCGGGCAAACCCGGAAGAAGAATTGAACGTAAGATTTGGCTTGCAGCAAATGTTTGGCGATGTTTGGGAATGGACGAAGAGTCCGTATGTCGGCTATCCGGGTTTTCAGCCGGCTGCGGGCGCAGTGGGCGAATACAACGGCAAGTTCATGTGCAACCAGTTCGTGTTGCGCGGTGGTTCTTGTGTGAGCTCGCACTCCCACATTCGACCGACCTACCGCAATTTCTTTCCGCCGGAAGCGACCTGGCAGTTCAGCGGCCTGCGGCTGGCGCGGGACGCACAATGAAGGGCACGCGCTCGCCGGGGTTTACCCGCACTCGCCCGCTCGAATCGAACCAGACCGAGCGCGCGGACATCCTGAGTGCGCTGTCCGGCTCACCGCGCCGCATACCCTCGCGTTTTTTCTACGATCGCCACGGCTCCGAGCTGTTCGAGGCGATCACGCGCACCGAGGCCTATTACCCAACCCGCGTGGAGATGGGCATCCTGCACACGCACGCCGCTACGCTGGCGCGGCACATGGGTGCGTACGCACGCATCGTGGAATTTGGTACGGGCAGCGGCGCCAAAACGCAGATCCTGCTGACGGCGGCAGATCGTCCGGCCCTGTACATCCCGATTGATGTGGCCTGTGCACAACTGCACGCTGTGGCAGCTGATCTGCGCGCGCGTTACGCCGGCCTGGCCGTCCAGCCGGTCTGTGCGGACTACACCCAGCGCATCGATGTGCCCGCGCCGGATGTCGGGCTGGGGCGCACGGTAGTGTTTTTCCCCGGCTCGACCATCGGCAACATGGAGCCGCACGAGGCGCTGCGCTTTCTGCGCCGACTGGGACCTGTGCTGGGCGACGATGGTTTGCTGATCATCGGTGTGGACCGCAAGAAAGACCGTCATACCGTCGAGTTGGCGTACAACGATCCGCAAGGCATCACCGCGGCCTTCAATCTCAACATCCTGACCCACGTGAATCGCATACTGGGCAGCAACTTCGATGGGACGGCGTTCCGTCACCATGCGTTTTACAACAGTGCAGCCGGGCGCATCGAGATGCACCTGATCAGCCAGCGGGCGCAAACCGTGGGCATTCCTGACGCATGGACGGGAGCCGGCGCGTTGGAATTGCAAGCGGACGAGCCCATTGTTACCGAACACAGCTACAAATACGACCTTGAAGAATTCCAGCACCTGGCCAGCGCGGCAGGCCTCACACCCATTGATGTGCTGACTGATGCCGGCCAGCGGTTTGCCGTGCACCTACTGGCGCAGGGAGGCTATTGAACGTAACCGATCGGCAGTGGCAGAAACGGAGGTATTTGTGGGACGTTTGTTGGACGCGGTCAAGACTCGGGTTCATGGAAGTGACGCCGCTTTCGCCGATCAAGACAAACCGGAAGTGTGGCCCGATTTCTCTTATTCAGCATCGCTGGCTACGCTGGAAACATTGCACCGGTGGACGCAGATCGTGGGCAAGACGCGGCTGGCCCTGGCGCCGCCGTTGAACCACTGGTGGCAGGTCGCACTCTACATCAGCGCGCGCGGCCTGAGCACATCGGCCATGCCGTACGGCGAGCGCACGGTCGAGATCGAATTCGACTTCGTTGATCAGCGCTTGCAAATCCGCACCAGTGATGGCGAAGTGGCCGCCATCGAATTGGAAGAGCGCAGCGTTGCCGATTTCTATCACGCCTACACGGATGCTTTGCAATCCCTGGAAATCCACACGCACATCTGGCCCGTGCCCGTGGAAATCGCCGACCGCACAGCTTTCCCGGCCGACGACCGACATCGCCGCTACGATGGCGCGCTCGCGCGCACCTACTGGGAGATCCTGGCCCAGACCGAGCACGTGCTGGAGCAGTTCCGCGGTCGGTATCTGGGAAAGGCCAGCCCCGTGCACTTCTTCTGGGGCAGCTTCGACCTGGCGCATACGCGCTTCTCGGGTCGGCGTGCGCCGCCCCACCCGGGAGGCATTCCCAACACTCCGGATTTCATAACGCGGGAAGCGTACTCTCACGAGTGCTTCAGCTGCGGCTTCTGGAACGGCAACGAGGCCGTGCCCTACCCCGCCTTCTACGCTTATTCCTATCCCGCACCGGCCGGCTTCGATAAGGCACGGATACAGCCCGCGACGGCCTTCTTCAATACCGACCTGCGCGAATTCATCCTGCCGTACGAGGCCGTGCGCGCGGCTACGCGGCCGGCCGAAACCCTGCTCACCTTTGCGCAACAGACCTATGAGGCTGCGGCTCGGCTGGGGGAATGGAATCGCGTTGAGTTGGAGCGGGCATAACAAATTGGGCGCACGTTAGCGGCTTCGCCGTGTGATGCGGGTGTTGAGTCCACGCGCGGAAAACCCTGCATCCGGCAACGTCCAACGGGCCGCATGTCGTGTTTGCCGCGCGCAAACCCGGTCCTCGATTCACCTTGCGCTTCGTACCTGGAAGCTTCATCAAAGGGGATATGCAGATACCGGTGCGGATATGAGATAACAACAATTGATATCTCCATTATCACCTTTCAGATCTCCTCATCCCCTTTTCTGAACGTGAGGCGAACGAAGGCTGCGGGCGTTCACTGTCAGCCTGAATGTGAACGCAAACGTTTCCTCAGTTCCGCCCCAAATCAAAACTCCCATTCGTGACAGTCAGCGCGCCAACCGTTGAGGATCCCTGCGCCGGACCCAACGTAGCCGAGAACGTGCCCCGGATACGAGTGGCCGTGATGGACGTGATCGTAACCGAACCATTACCGCCCGGGCCCAATGAGCTCCAGACATTGGCCGTGGAGTTTACCACATTGGTGACACCGATCTGTCGAGCCGGAGTGCCACCTGCCAGGGCGTAGGTGCCAGGTCCGGGAATGTTGCCCAGCGAAATCGAGAGGCCACGCGCGTTGTTGTTGGCGGCCACTACGAAGCTGCTGGAGGTCCCGGGTGACAGTGAGCTGACAACCACAGCCGCATTCCAGGCAGCGCCAGCAATGGTCGCCGACACTTTGCTGCCCGCATTGTCAGGAAGCGGTCCCACCGTACCCTGCGATCGGACCGGCAACTGGAAAACGCCATCCGTAACCGTGCGCGTCCCGGTCGCGCTTCCTGTGAGCGCGTTCACTACATAGTTGAACGTCCCCTCCATGCGATTGCTGGTCAGTGTGGTGATGTTGATGGTGCCATCGGCGCCGGACTGCGGTGAGGCCCAGCCACCCGACGCATTGGACAGAACCACCGAGCCACCCGGTATGGTCACCCCCACACCCAGCGGATATGTACCGGTGCCCGGAATGTTGTAGAGAGAAATCGACATTATGTACCCGTTGGCTGTGAGCTGGGAACCGGAAATTACGTAGAGCCCCGGCCCCCCGAGGACAGCCAATGCAACGCTCCCCTCACTGGCCCAGGCCGCGCCATCGATCCTGGCCGTCAGCCCGGTATTGGCACCCTGAGGCCCGGACGTGTCATTGCTGCACGCGCTAAGCACGATTACCAGCGCAGTGGTGAGCCAGCGATCTTTCGAGCATCGTCTCATGATCATTCTCCTGACGCTGTGTGCGGCGCCTACTGGATTGTCGATTGCTTGTCGCTACTGTGCATTGCGTAACTGGGCTGGCAAAACCGTCATTGCTGGTCCGACAAATCGAGCCATGCTTTCGGTTCACAACATTCGGGAGCGGGAGCGCATAGCGGGAGCAGGCGCGGCCGGGCGCGGGTGCCGGCCTACCGACGATCGGTGCGCACAGGCCCGCTCCCGCCTGCTCCCGCTCCTCACTCCCGCTCTACGCTCCCGAATGCCGGCCGTCAAACCCCGTTGTTCGTTGACCTGAAGCGTTCCCGTCGTTGGACGGTGGATCCGAACGTTGGGCAGCGCAGGCCAAACCCATCCAGGGCCACCGTTCACGTACTCGTAACGTGAACGTCCGTTCATTCGTTTCTGTGTTACTTCAGTCTCACCCGAGCGAGGTGAATCCCGGATGCATCGCGCATGGACAGGTAAACGATCTTGCCTTTGCCGAAGCCGACCAGCGTGTAGCCGGGCGGAGTTTGCAGACGATTCACCAACTCGCCTTGCGGGCTGATGATGTCGTAGACCAGGCCGCCCGGAGTTGGGCGGGCCGGAACGGTACGAATCCAGAGATTGCCATCGGCATCGGCGCGCACTGCGCCACCCTGCGGCAGGGGCGGCCGGTAGTCGGGCAGCTCGGCAGCCGGCATCACATTGATCTGGCGAACGGTGGGCGGTGGTGGCGTGACGCCGCCGCTCATGATGATGGGTGCTGGCAAACACGAGGGGGCTCGAGGAGCTCCGGGTGGTGCTGCGCCACCGGTCGTGGTTGGCGGACCGGGCGGCGTGGGCTCAACACCGGGCGCACAGGCATAAATATACGTGGCCGGAAAACTCACACCTTTGGGAAGCGTCCAGTCTTTGGCCATGCCAGGTGGCAAAACGAAGCCCTCAGGGACCGTGAAGTTTTCCGGGTATGATTTGCCGTACATGTTCACCCAGCGAATCATGGCGCTGATGTATTGTGTTTGTGCCGACCGCTGCATGGTGGTCTTCACCGAATCGACCATGCGCTGTTTGTCATCATCGGTCATGCGCTGCCAGTCGTAGGGCAGCTTGGCCGAGGAAGTCCACGTGCCATCGACATTCAGGTAGTCGATGCGGTAATCGCGCCAGCGCACGAAGGCCACACGCTGGTCGGACAACACCGCCCAGTCGTCCGTGGTTGGCAGCGGATTCATTACCGACTCAATGGAAAGCCTGCCCTCCACGCTGCGGCGGACGCGCATCTCCGTCTTGGGAATGCGGATCGCGCCCAGCGTGTCGAGCCGGCGCGTGTCCAGATTGACCGCTACGATGAACGACGAGTCGGGCTCTTGCGGGATGTATGGGATGCCGGATGGCGGCATGACCATTGGTCGGGGCGCTTGCGCGGGGATCCGGTACACGATGCGACCCTTGCCATCCACACCTGGCCAGCCGTAGAAGCCGGTCTGGGTAAACCAGGGAACGTCCTGCACGCGCCACACCGAGCGCACGCGTGTGATCTTGCCCAGCGGATCCAGCACTACGATGGCATAGGACACGGGGTCCACGAACAATGTGGTATCGCCGCGGAACGGAATGAGCGCACCGGCCCGCGTGCCGTACGTGTTCGCAATCTCCGACAGCGAGTCGAGCACCACTTCCACGGTCTTGAGCGTGGTGTCCATGATGAGCAAACGCCGACGCGTGCCATCGTTGACCAGCACGCGCCCATCGGCCAACTCACGTACGCTGGTGATGGAGCCAATCTGCTCCGTGGACAGCGCCGAAGCTGTGGCTATGCGCTGAATGGGCGGACCCACGGTAATGCCGCGAATTGTTACCGTGTCCTGTGCCCGCACGACGGCAGGTGCCACCAGCACTGCCGCCAACCATACGCCGTATCGGATGGAGGTCATGGTCATCACCGTATGATCTCTATCGACCTGATGCCTTCGACCATCATTGGGGCGATCATGTCGCCCCCAATGCTCATGCCCCCAATGAACATCGGTCCCGCGCCGCCACCGCCCACGTACATACTGGTGCCATTGCGAATCAGGGCGAGGTAACGCGGATCGAGAATGTTGACAATGAATGCAGGCAGCTTGCGCCGCTGCTCCGGCGTCAACAGGTCACGCACGACGGGTACGATGTCCATGAGCATGTCGACCTGAGCACGACGCGTCTGAATATACCGACTGTAAGCCTCGCCTTCCTCGAACTGCGCGGGCAGTGTGGCGAAGTATTTGGCCACCGGTGCCCACAGAGAGTCAGCCCGATACGTGTAACGCCGATTCATGGCCGCTATGCTGTCCGCTTGCAGGGCCGTGAGGCGGAGTGAATCCTGCGAGCGCAGGATGGTCGACATCGGGTTGGAAACGCTGTTGCTGCCCGAAGAACGGTACATGGTCTCCGGGAAGCGAGAGCCGGGTTGTGTGCGCCCGGAATTGAGCTGTTGGCCCAGAGTCTGGCGTTCGCGTGTCGGTCCCAGATCGAACTTCATGTTGGCCGTAAGGATCACAGGTTGCCGCTGGGTCATGAACTGCGGTCGTGTGGCACCGAACCGCTGGTTCACTTCAAAGCGGTATTGCCGGGCCTGCGCATCGAAGCCACGGACATAGAGCAGTGACTGATCGGGGAACGCGTTCTGGCCCCAGCCTTTCAAGTCGCCAGAGCCGTTGACCAGCATATCCGCGGCGCCCAACGGATTGGACAGGGAAAGCGTGATTTCACCGCGCTGCGGCATGCGGAACTTGGCGCGGTCCAGGGACATGGAAAGCGAAGCGTTCGTGCTCCATGGACCACGACAGCTATTGCGCGCGGCAATGGCATTGAGCTGCTTCTGCAGACAATCGCGCGTGCGGCCGGAAGCATTGTCCAGCAGCTGCTGCATACCGGCGGCAATGGCCGGGTCGGCGCTCCCCGTGGGTGCATAGATGAAAGCGCGATCGTTGGAATAGCCATCACCATTCACATCACCGGCAATGGTGGGCGTGAAGGCACTGCCCGAGCGGACCGACCCCATCCAGCTCACGTTGACGGCGTTGAAGAAGCGGTACGTCAGATTGTAATTGATCTGATGCGGCCCCTGTCCGGAGCGCGCCCATTCCACATCGAGCGGGTCACCCGCCGTGCTGCTGAAGCCGGACACCTGCTCGCGTATGTGCGAGTACGTGTAGTTCAGGGACCAGCCGAAATTGGTGGGAGCGCGCGGTCGTGGTGAGAGACTCAGGCGAAGCTGTGCACTACGTGATTCCAGGTCGGAACGCAGCTCGGTCACCCGCGCAAACGACTGCGAGATGCGCGCATCGCGCGAGGCAATCACGCCTGTGCCCGGCACGATGCTGGTCGCATCGACGTAAACGGGACGACCATCGCCCAGGCTGAAACGCTGGTCAGGGCTGAAGTTCAAGTCGACGAAGCGCTGTTGGTTCATGTTCACCGAATACGTGCCTTCCACGTTTACCGAGAAGCGCGAATCGAGCAGCGTACCACCCCAGGAGAGGTTGGAGCGCAGCGACTTCTGCGGTGCGTAGTCGGTGTCGAACAACGTCACGTTGGGCGCTGCATTGGAGAACACGGTGCCGCTCGTGCCATCCGCACAGCGATCGGGAATGGCCGACGGGTTGGATGCATAGAGGTCCCAGTTCGGGACTGGAACCGCGGGCCCCACGCACATGATCTGCTGCACGCCACTGGGCAGGCCGGTATTGGTGAGCGCCTGGAGAATCTGGTTGACGCCCGGATTGTTGACGAACATGCCAATTCCGCCGCGAATGACCGCGCGCGGCCCGCGCACCGCACCCGCAAAGCCGGCAATCTCCTGGGCCGTGCCCAACGTCCAGGAAAAGCCGATGCGCGGGCTGAATACGAGTGGAGTCGGCAAGCGATCGTTGCGCCGGTCAAAGGTCGACTCGACCAGCGCGTTGAAGGGCGGCCTGGTCAGGGACCGGCTGCCATCCAACCGCAGGCCGAACTGAAACTGCAAATCGGGTGAGTGACGATAGGAATCGCCCAACGACAACGAGCCGGTCAGCTGGCCAGTCGACCGCTCCAGCGCGGTGAGCGTGCGGCTGAACGATGCGGGACGACCGGCCTCCAGATCCTCGAGCGAATTGAACGTGAACGAGCCCAGCAGATTGGAAGCTTGATTCGTTGAACTGCCTCGGTATTGCAGCTCGCTGGACAACTTGATCCGATGTTTGTTGCCGTTATCAAACCAGGACAGACTGTTCTGGAACGTCGCGCCGCTGGAGCGCGATTCGTTCGAGAGCTGGTTGCCGCCAAAGGTCAGCATCTGTACGCCGCTTACGCCATCATCGAAAATGGAGTTCACGCGCACGCGGCCCGCCGGCAGGTTCAGGAAGGGTTCACTGAATTCGCGCGAGAAACTGATGCCGGCCGACGTTTCACTCAGAATCATGCCCAGATAACCACTGTGTCTCGCCTGCATGCCGCCGTTCCAGTTGGTGCGATCACCGCCCGACGATGCCAGGGCCAGGAATCCGCCCGACGAGGGCGACTGGCGCGACCAGTCGCCGTTGAAGGTCACGCCGAATGACTGGCCGCTCGCCGAACCGGGCGGTGAGATGTCGATGCTGCCAAAGACTCGACCATTGTCGCTCACCCGGCTCGAGCGCGATTGGCCCGCCAGTGTGGGCACGCCCTGCCCCTCGAGAACGCCCAGAAAGCGGGACACGGAGTCCATGGCCACGCCCGCCGTCTCCAGGCCAAGTGCGCTGGTATTGAGCAACGTCTGGTTGTCGCGCGACGTCCGCCCCAGCTGGAACGACACGTTGTAGAAGGCTTTGTTCAGCTTGAGCGGACCCGACGCCATCCCGCCCAACGACCAGTCTGTGTAGTCATTGCCCAGTGCCTGCGCCGCCCGGTCCGTCCACTGCACCTGCGGTGAGGTCAGCCTCAGGCTCAGCCCGCGGCTGCGAAAGTTGGAGCCCGATCGCGATCGGATGTTGAAGTTGCCGCCGCTGTAGCCACCCCGTGATACATCGAAGGCAGAGGTCGTGAGTGATGTGGACACGCCAGCATCGCGCGGTAGACCATTCGCGCCAATCCCCATCCCATTCAACGTCGTGCTGTTCTGGTCGCCATCCAGTCCCAGCACGGAAAACTGATCCGGTGCGCCATCCAGCCCGGGCAGCAACAGCACACCCGGCAGCGATGCCGCCATGGCTGCCAAGTCACCCATGAGCTCAAGCGGAATGCCGGTCGGGATGATCGGGCGCTCCGTGCCGCCCACGTCCTGCGTGGGTAAATTGCGATTCACGCGCTGCTGCATCTCCGCTACCACGACCAGCGTGTCCAACTGCACGGGCGCCAACCGCGCGTCCGCCAA
>JBOHRF010000105.1:0-15007 GCA_050732575.1 Longimicrobiales bacterium | reverse complement strand
GATGAATCGGGCGCCGGGTGCGGGAACTACCCCGGGAGCGGAATCGGGTATGCGCAGGTCGGGATCGGATTCGGGGATCGGATGAATCGGGCGCCGGGTGCGGGAACTACCTCGGGAGCGGAATCGGGTATGCGCTGGTCGGGAACGGATTCGGGAATCGGATGAATCGGGCGCCGGGTGCGGGAACTACCTCGGGAGCGGAATCGGGTCTCGGGAAGGAAGTCGGAGGCTGGTTTCTGTGCACAGGATCGCAATCTTGTTCAAGAATACCATCCTGATCCCCGCCCCCCCGCTTCCGAAATTCGTTCCCAATCCCGCGCCCGATTTCCCGCCCCCCCGCATCCGAAATTCGTTCCCGATCCCGCGCCCGATTTCCCGATCTCCCGCTCCCGAAATCTGTTCCCGATCCCGCGCCCGATTCCCGATCTCCCGTTCCCGAGTCCGTTAGAGTTTCACGCCGGCAATTCAACGTTTCATTGAGTGGCTGGCAGCCTGGCGGTTACGCGTCCCTGGTCGTCCAGGAATTCCACGGCCGCCGCACCCAGCGAATCAACCATGAGTCGCAGGCGCGGTCGACCCATGGGGTCGGACAGATTGAGAACGGCTGACTTGTTGGTCGCGCGACCCAGGTACACGCGCTGCGCATTGAGCGGCACGCCGTTGCGCGGGCCCTGCCATCTGCGCAGCGCTTCATCGCGCGCCTGGCCTTCGGGCATTTTCATGATCGAGTCACGTTCAGCAACCAGATCGAAGATGTTGGCATCCGCGCGGTCGTTGATGGTGAATCCCATGTTGCGCCGGCCATTATTGTCCGAGTAATTCAGCACCACGACCTGGTCCTGGTCGAACTGATCGAAGGACATGCCGAGGTTCGAGCTGATCTGGCCGTTGGGGAGCCGCCGCCCGTTGAATGTGAGCCCGCCATTCTCCGTGCCTTCATCATTGAAGAAAATGATGCCCGGCCGTGAGCCGCCCGCATAGCCGAACGGCTTGCCCTTGTAGATGGGGCCAATGGAGCGGGGCCGGTTGGCAATGACCATGCGCAGCTTGCCATCAGGCTCCACGATGTTGATGCGCTCGACGTCGATTTCCGTGAAGCGCTGTTTTTCCTGGTTTTGCCGAAACGCGGTCAACAGCAGTGTGCCAAAGACCAGCGTGCTCAGCACTGCGTACCCTTCCAGAAACCGCAATTCACGCCGGATCCGTGCATCCATGTTCGAGAGCCTCCTGATCACTTGGCTGACAATGCATCAATGATGGCACCAATGTCACCGATTTCCCGAGCGCGCACGCCCATCAACGCCGTTCTCACAAACAAGCCCGGGTTGTATATGGGCGTGGCCAGTGTGGCCACGGCGCGATCATGCAGATCGACCTGCGCCATGCGCAGTGGGCCCTGCACCTGATTCAGGCTGAGCGCGGCTTGCCATGACAGTGCCCGCGACTTGCCCAGTCCAAACGTAAAAATTTCCTCATCCGTACGTGCGCCCAAGCGATCGAGAACGCCAGCCCAGGGCGACACACGGGCAATGCGGTTCTGCACGTCATCCAGCATCTCACCCAACACGTCATTGATCGAGTCGAAGTCGCGCTTCAGACCGGACAGCTCCGCGCCGGGCGAGGTTTCGACCGCGGCAATGGCCAGGTCCAGGTTGATGTGCGCGTGGATGCCCAGCAACAGATGCTGAATGATCAGCAACGGCCAGGATTGCGCCATGCGAAAGGCCACAGCCCAGCTGCGCGTGGGCTGGTGTCCCGCGCGATAGGTGCGCAGCGCATCGAGGTAGCGCGCGGCAAACAATACATCCAGGCGTTGAATGCGTGCGCCATCCTCGAATCGGCCCGCGGCCACACCATCGCGTACGCGGATGGTGACGTTGCGATAAAGAGCCGCGAAATAGCCAAGCCGGCTTCGGTCCGCCTTTGCTCGCTCCACGATGCGCGTCAATTCGTGGATGACGTCATCGATCGTAGCAAGAGTTGGCATTAAACGTAAAGGTGACGTTGAGGGTGACGGTGACGATCCCGGACGCCCCGTCCTGACTGACAGTGTTCAATGGCTCGCCGTAACTTCCAGATCGAACACCCCGGTCAATACTTGCTCTTTGTGCCGCACTTGCGCCCACACGCGGTAACGCCCCGGTTTGGGAAACGCGTAGGGAAACACGATAGAGCCGCCCTGCAGGGCCAGGTGCGCACCCTCATGCGGCGGCAATTGGGCCGGGCCCAGTGCCAGCGCCCGTTGCGCTGCCGGTGAAATTGTGCCCAGCGGATGCAAATGCACGAACACCGATGCATCCTGCCGTTGTATGACCATGTGTCCAGGCATGCCCAGATACGGCTCGAGTGCGGCTGGCGCGCCGGCCGCATCTGTGACCGCAATACGCAGATCCATTTCTTCACCCGCCACGATCTGCATGGGACCGGTCCAGCGCATGCTGGATCCGTCGACGAGTGTGGACGTCGCCGTGGTCAGCGACAGGCCGGGCGCGCCGCTCCAGGACGCATCATCGGGATCCAGATCGGGAACGACCGGCGCGGCGGGTGTGGCGGGCCCATCGTTCAACTCGGTGCGCGCGATAAGTGTGTGCGTGCCGCCGCTCTCATGCACCAGGTCGGCATAAACGGTATAGCGCCCAGCCGGCAGTGCGGGCAGCCGGACAATGAAGTTGATGGAATCGAGCGTAATTGGATGCACGTGCGCAAAACCGGCCTGGTCTTCGCGCACCAGGAACATGTGCATCAACTTGCCATGGTCGGGAATGATGGGTGAGCGGACCGCGCGATTGCCGCCCATTAACCAGAGCGAATCTGTGATAGTGAAGCGCAGTGCGCGCTCGCCGCGCGCAAGGTTCAGCACGGTCGCATCGGCTTTCCACATGCGATCCAGGCGGGCCCGATGCTCCGCATCCACGGCGCCCCACCAGCGCCAGCCACTCACGAGCAGCAATGTGATGATCAGACCCGCGCCGGCCATGGCCGCGCGCGCGCGGCGAATTCGCTCCGCGCTCGGCGCTTCTCCTGGGGGCAACACACTCTCGCGCACGGCCGCACCCACTGCAGTCAGCAAGCCGACGCACAGAAACGCGAGCGCGCCCAGCAGGATTCCGCCCATCAACCACGGCATACGAAGCCGTTCCGTTGCGGTTGCCGTCACGGGCACAACGATGGAGCCGGGGCCGGCCTGGCCCTGAATGCTGACTACAATGCGATACGATCCGCGCGCCATCAGCCAGAGCTGTGCGCTGAACAGCTCGGTGTCACCGCGCACGCGCTTCGCCACATCGGGCGCGGGTGTGCCCTGGTCACCAGTATCCCAACGTGCGGGTGCAACCAGCACCTGCTCGGCGCCACCGCGTACGCGCACCACGATGTCGGCCAGTCCGGGCACCACGCGCGGCGGTCGAACCAACACGCGAATGGAATAGGGGCCGGCCGGGCCATCGTACCAGACATCGGGACTGCCCACGTGGGCAGAGCAGATGAGGAGGGGAAGCAGCGCGCGGACCGCCTTTCGCTTCCGAGGTTGCGGCCCGTTACGACATGCCCATGTCCCAAAGAGACTCACAAGCCGCCTCATAGCCCTGCCATCATGGGCCAAAAACGACCGATTGTGACTGGAGAAAGCGGCCAACCTCGGAAGTGAAAGGCGGTCCGCGTCACCTAACCACCCGCCGCGTCCACGCCCCCCACCAAAGCCCAAGCCGTGCCGAGACGCACGCAAACACCATGGCCAGGCCGATGCCGGTCAGAAACTTCACTGCGCTCCAGGTGCCGTCCGCATTCAAGTCCATGCGCCAGAACGCATGGCGCCATTCATCGGCGCGGTACATGTACGGCCACAGGTCAGCGCCAAAGAAATGATTGCGCGCTGATGGTGAGAGCATGAACGCACCGAACGGCCAGTGTACGGCCAGCATGACGGCCACGAAGCTGGCGCCTACACACGCGGCCAACAGCCAGACGCTTCGCTGGCGCAGCCAGCGGCCCAGCAGGTCGATCGTGATGGCGGGCGCCACCAGAACCAGTGGAAACGCGAGCGGCACCATGCGCGCAACCCGATTGTAGATAGGCGCCAGCTTGGGCTCGGCGGGCACCAGCTGCAACACCCACATGGTGGTCAGCATGATGGCCATATAGATGGCCGCGGCCGCCGCGGCCGCCCAACTCACGCGCGCCGTGCGCGAAACACTGACCAGGATGAAGGGAAAAACGATGGCCGTGATCTTATAGAATCCCGCCCGGTGCCACTCATTGGCGTAACCGATGTACTCGTAGCCGGCCAGCGTACTCATGAGCAGCAGAATGCCGGTGGCATACGTGAAGGCCCAGCTGAAGGCGCGGCCGGTGGATTGATCGGCGCGATTTTGTGCGGCCAGTGCAAACAGCATGGTACCGAACTGGATGCCGATTACACCCAGCATGAGCAACGCGTGCGGCGGGCTCAGGATTTCAACATCGAGACCGTATGCGTTGTGCCACCAATCATCGAACGGCACGGACGCGATCATGGCCAGCGCACCCCAGATGCAGAGCCAGGCGCCCAGCGGCCCGCGAAAGCCCCAAAAATGGACCGTGCGGGCGCGCGCTGCAGAGGGTGCGCGAAACGTCAGCCAGAGTACGTAGGCACCGCAGGTGAGTCCGGCCAATCCGGCGCCAAACTGCTCGAGCAGGTGTGGCGGCGACCAGAGTGAATCGCGACCGATGCTCATGTGCCACGAAATGTCCCAGATCGCACCAATCACGATCGATGTGGTAGCCAGCAAAACGGTGGGCAGAATCCAGCGCTCGGGATCGGCGGCCGTACGCGCGCTGCCGGCCTGAGCACGTTCGGCGACGGCCATGGTGCTCATGGTCGGAGCGCAGGCTGGCCTGGACCGGCACTCCGGCCGCGGGCGACGATCAAACCATTAGAGGCTGGAAAAACGAGCACGATTCGTTCTGTCCTGTGCCGGTTGGTCGAGAACCCGGCTGAAAACAGGAGAGTAAGGCGGAAACGCCTCCGGGTAAACAGCGGTTGAACCTGACCGCCCGGCCCCACTCTCGCGCAATGTCTCCTGTAGGACCATGTTGTTGGAGTCGAAATCTGGACCTCTTCGGGTTGGATCGTGGAAATCAAAGTGGACGACCAAACGCTGGCGGAGCTGGCACCCGACCTGGAAGTCATTCGACGACTGGGGCAAGGGTCTACTGCTTCGGTCTTTCTTGCCCGCGAGTCCGCACTGAAACGCGCAGTGGCTGTGAAGGTCCTGCACCCGCAATTCCTCGGGGACCGCACAGCGCTGCGCCGCTTCGAGCGCGAGGCGCAGGCCGCCGCATCGATTTCCCATGCCAACGTAACCACCATCCATCGCGTGGGCCGGCTGCAGGATGGGCGTCCATACATCGTGATGGAGTACATCGATGGCCGCTCCCTATCGGACATGCTGGCCGCCCGTGGACCGCTGCCGCTGGATGAAGTACGCACCATAGTCACGGCCCTCGCCTCCGCGCTGGCCGCCGCCCATGCCAAGGGGATCGTGCATCGCGATGTGAGCCCTGGGAATGTGTTCATTGAAAACCGCACAGGACGCGTGGTCCTCTCCGATTTCGGGATTGCCGGTCTGCTCGACTCGGCCAGCAACACGTCCACTCGGCTCACCGGTGTAGGCCAGTGGCTGGGCGATGTACGCTACTGCAGTCCGGAGAATCTGCGCGGTGAGGCCGTAACCGAGCAGAGCGACGTGTATGCGCTAGGTCTGGTCGCGTTCGAGCTGGTTGCGGGACGCGGGCCGTTCGACCCGGCAACCGTGGTCGAGCTGGTCTCCGCTCACTTGCAGCGGCCCGCACCCGACGTGACCACACTGCGGCCCGAAACCGATCGTGATCTGGCGCGTGTCGTACAAAGCTGCCTGGCCAAAGAACCCAACTTGCGCCCGCGCGCTACCGACATCGGTGGATTGCTCAGACCATCCGGCACCGCGGACGGCATTGGTGTCGCCGATGTTGGTGGATTCCTGCGCGAGCTCAAGCGCCGGCGCGTCTATCAGGCCATCGTCACATACGTCGCAGCCGCGCTCGTGATTCTGCAAGCTGTGAATATGCTCCAGGACGCGTACCCTCAACTGGCTTTCGTCTTCAACACGCTGGTCGCCGTATCCGTTGCCGGCTTTCCCGTGGCACTCGTGGTCAGCTGGATTTACGATATTCGGCAGGGCCGGCTGCTGCGCACGCGTACGGGCAAACACGGCACGTATCGGCACCGGCTGCTCCCCTGGATCGGGCTCGTGCTGAGCGTTGCTATTTCCGCCGCCCTCTGGCTCTTGCTCACGCGCTGAACAACCTCGTGCTGGGCAGCAACATCAGGGCTGCAGAGCCACCACCACCCAATAACCAGAACGGTACGCGGTCCGCTTCCTGACCCGCTGTCGCGTTTGCCAGCCGCACCAAGCGCCGCCAGATTGGGCGGTTTCGTTTCGGCTTACCGATGTAACAATCCGTGCCCATGAGCTACCCGGATACGCCCTTCCCCGCGCGCGCTGCCGCGCCACTGCTGGAGCCGCACTCGACCGGCTGTGCACCTGATCACATCGTTCAATTCTACGACCAGCACGCCGAACTGATTGAGGTGGCAGCGAACTTCCTGGCAGAAGGCATACGCGACGGTGACCACATCCTGGCCATAACCACCGAAGCACACATCGACGCACTCAGCCATCGCCTGTCAGACATTGGCATCGATTTGAACGCCGCACCTCCTGACCACATTCGTCTGCTCAATGTGCGCGATGCCCTGGCCACGTTCATGGTCGATGGTTGGCCCGATGGTGGGCGCTTCCAGCGCACGGTGTCAACGTGGGTGAATCCGCCACACGCGGGCCATAACAACATGCGCGTCTTTGGTGAAGCGGTTAACGTCTTGTGCCACGAGGGCAACTCGGCAGCCGCACTTCGCCTGGAAGAACTCTGGAATGAGCTGGCGCTGCAACATCCCATGCGGCTGCTCTGCGGCTACGCGTTCGACAACTTTCAGAACGATGCCGATACGGCGCCCTTCCTGGAGATCTGCCGTCAACATCGTCAGGTCATTCCCGCGCCGCTTCACAGCACAACCGCTGATGCGCGGGCTCGTGAACTCTGCTATCTGCAGCAACGCGCGCGCGTAGTGAACTCCGAGGTCGGGCACCGCCGACGCACCGAGCAGACGTTGCTGCAAACGGCAGCAGCCCATCAGGATGCCGAGCAGGCGCTTCAGCTGGCGCGTGCCGAGGCCGAACGCGCCGGAGCCGCCAAGTCCGAGTTCCTCACCATCATGAGCCATGAGCTGCGCACGCCGCTCAATGGCATCATTGGTTATCAGGATCTGCTCGATCAGGAAATCGCCGGACCCGTCAACGCTCGCCAGCGCGCATACCTCAGCCGCATCAAAGCGGGCGCCTTTCAGTTGCGCGGACTGGTCGATCAGGTGCTCAGCCTGTCACGCATTGAAGCAGGTCTGGAAGAGATCCAGTGTGAATCCGTGGATGTCGGGGCACTGGCTAAAGAAAGCCTGGCCCTGATGAACACCGTGGCCGCTCGCAAGCAGATCAGCCTCGAATTCCTTGAGCCTCCTGCACCCCTGACCATCAGAACTGATCCCGACAAGCTTCGCCAAATCCTGTTCAACCTGCTCTCTAACGCCATCAAGTTCACCACCCAGGGCAGCATCACGCTCCAGGTCCGTTCCGATGCACGGCGCGTTCTGCTCCATGTGCGCGACACGGGCACCGGAATCGATCCCGCACAAACTTCAAACATCTTCGAGCCCTTCGGTCAAACCAACACTGCCAGCACCCGCATCAGTGGCGGCATTGGACTCGGTTTGCCCATCAGCCGCAACCTGGCCCGCCTGCTGCGCGGTGATATCACCGTACAAAGTCGAGTCGGAGAAGGAAGTGTGTTTACGGTCGAACTGCCGGTGAACGGATGAACCCATTACGTCCGTTTCTTCCGCGCTGCAACCTTCCGCCTGGAAGCGCGTCTACTCACCCGGCGCAACGGCCCCAGCAAGGCCTCCAGGTCCTCGCGCATCCAGTCGGCCGCCCGACCCTCCTGGTAGAACGCCCAGTTCCACAGAGAGCCGGTGATCGTGACCTCCACCTGACGCGCCAGCGCCCTGGTGTCCAGTCCACTCACCAGCTCGCCTTCCCGCACGGCATCATCCAACAACTGACGCAGAGACGTGCGCGTGGCTACTGCTTGCTTCTTCACATGCCGATGAAATACAGGATCCGTGAGGTCCATCTGCAGATACGAAAGATGATGCGCAAACTCGGCCGGCGTCCCGCCCATCTGCGCCATGCAGTCCGCATAACCGTACAACGTGGCCAGCGGCGAGTGGTAATGCGCCTGCAACTGCGCAAACATTTCCGCGCCGCTGCCTGACCACGCTTCCATCAACTTCAGCAGCAAATCCCGCTTCGATCCAAAACGCTGCACCAGCGCGCCCGCCGTCACCCCGGCCTCTTTGGCTATCCGCGCCAACGTCAGGTCGCCCGGACCCACCTGTTGCATCACCCGCTGCACGGCCGCAAACACAACCTGGTCGCTCGCCTTTTTCGGTCTTGGACTCATCTCTTGACAGTTTCTAAATGATGATTTAGATACTATAACTGCATGATGGTTTAGTTTGCAAGCGGGTACGGGCGCTGCGCCAGGCCGCGCTGGGCAGCGCGGCTGGGTCACGGCGAAACTTCTGCTGCGGAGGGCACCGATGCAGAAACTGAAAGGCACGGTGGCGCTGGTTGCGGGCGCCAGTCGTGGAGCCGGCCGGGGCATTGCGCTGGCGCTGGGTGAAGCGGGTGCAACCGTGTACGTGGCGGGACGCACGGTGCGCGGTGGACCTGCGCCGCGTGATGGAGCGCCCGGCACTATTGAGGATACGGCGGAAGCGGTGACCGCCCGTGGCGGTCAGGGCATTCCCGTGCGCGTGGACTTCACGAAGGAAACGGATGTGGCGGCCGCCTTCGAGCGCGTGCAAGGCGAGCAGCGCGGACTGGATGTATTGGCCAATGCCGTGTGGGGTGCGAGTGATGCGGTAAGCACGGGCGAAGAAATGATGAAGAACTGGAGCCTGCCCTTCTGGGAGCAGCCGGCCAGCGCCTGGCAGAACATGATGGGCGGTGGGCCGCACGCGTACTTCCTGGCCAGTGTTTATGCACTGCGCATCATGACCGCGCAGAAGAGAGGGCTCATCGTCGGCGTCACGGACGGCATAATGGATGGAGTATCAGAGGAAGTGCTGCGCGGTGCGGTTACCGGCGACTACCAGGGCCAGCTGGTGTGGACGCTGGCGCACGAATGCATCAACCGGCTGATGCGGGGCATGAGCGTAGAGGCCAAGAAACACAAGGTGGCCGTGATCACACTGATGCCCGGCTTCATGCGCACCGAACGCGTGGTGGGCTACCTGAAAGACGATGAAAAGGCCAAGAAGATGTTTCGTTTCGATCTGAGCGAGACAACGGAGTACCTGGGACGCGCCGTGGCCGCTTTGACGACAGACGCGAAAGTCCTGACCAAGACCGGGCGAATTCACTTCGTGGCTGACCTGGCGACGGAGTACGGATTCACGGATGCAGATGGCCGGGTCGTGCCCAGATTCAAGCCTTGAACAGAAAACGGATTAGCAGACGAGCACGAGCACGACTGTTAATCCGTTATCCGTTATCTGTTATCTGTTTCTGTTTCTACAACGAGAAGTGAAACCCCACGCCAATGTTCCGTATGTCATCGCGATAGAACTGTCCGTACGGCGCGGGGCCGCTGTAGTACTGGCCTAACAGACTGAACAGCCGAGCGGGGTGACCGGGGCTGGGTATGCGCGCGATCTCGAGTCCGGCGCGGAAGCTCCAGGCGGTTTTCCAGTCCACCTGTTCGATGACTTTCCAGTCGCTGGCTATCACGATGCGCGTGTCGCCGAATCTGATCGGTCTCAACTCGGCACCCGTATGCACCAGTTGAGAAACCACGGCAATGTTGGGGCTGCGGCGAAAGAACGATTCACCGCCAGCGTACAGCCGCAGCGCACTGACTTCCAGGGAAAGAATTAGCTCGAGCGCCTCGAAGGAGAGATTCACGCGCTCCGGTTGACGAGAGAGGAGGAACTCATCACCCAGGTGCGAGCTCTGGTGGTAAAGCTGAAGCCGTCCAGAGAATCCACGATGGCGGAACGTGAAGGGTAGACCCACCAGGTAATCCGCATTGATCAGATCGAACGACGGTCGATCCAGATTGAACTGCGCGAAAATGGCGCCCACAATGGCGAACTGTATGCCATTGCCCGCGCCCGAGGGTTCGTAGCGGAAGAGCCCGAAGCTATCACCCAGCCCGACCGAGGCGATGTTGGTATCGTTGTCGCCGCGCAACGAATCTGCGATAGTGGCGAAATCGCCGCTCAGGTACGTGGCAAACGAGTTGGGTGATTTGGGATCGGCCACCAGCTGACAGAAGATCTCACCCTGCGGCAGCGGGATGAACCCGCGCTTCTCATCGTCGTGAACGCCTGCTCCACAGCGCGAGCGGAACATCCGCTGGGCCGACAACGAAGCAACCGACCCAAACAGCTGCAACGCCAACACGACCGCTATCGTTGCAATTCTGCTCTTCATGTTTCGCTCCCCACGACCCGAGGTGGCCCTGCGTCCCCCGTCACCCCGACACGCCCGTTACGCCTCAGTGACTCATGGCATACAGCACGACGTTGACACCCACACCATAAGCGCGCGCCGTGAAGGCATAAAAGAAGTCTTCGTTGTCGGTTTCGCGTTCCCAGCCATCGGCAATATCGGTATTGTGCGTCATGAGCACGAGAATCCGGCCCTGCTCGTTGATGATGGCGCGCATGTGTGGATCGCCCGGGTCGAAGTTGCGCTCCTGCGTGCGGCCACCCGTGTCATACCATGATTGGATGCTCGGAATCTGCGGGACGTTGGGTAGAGCGTAGAACGAGTTGAAGAGCGGGTGCTCGGTAGTCAGGTCCTGGATCTTGTATTCGGGCAGAACCCGGTGGATCTGAGAGGCCCAGAGTTCCCAGGCGTTCTCACCCCAGAAGTCATCGACCCAGAGGAATCCGCCTTTGAGCAGATACGCACGCAGCTGCGTCACATCCTCATCGCTGAAGCCGGCGGTGCCCGGATCGGACGCGAACACAAAGGGACAGTGGAACAGGTTGGGATCGGTGGGCTGCACCACGGCGTGCCCGATTTCGCCATCACTCCACTTGGTCACACCCGCGGACGTCAGCTGGGGCAGGCGAGTCATGAAGTTGCGATCGGAGCGCGGGTAGTCAGTGCTCCAACCGTAGCCGCTGGGGAAGCGCATGACGATCTGGTACTGGAGGCGGCAGAACATGAAGCCGGTGCGCTGTTCGGGCAGGCCGAAGCGGATGGGCTCGACGTAGCGGCCCTCGCCGCGGCCCCAGCTGCGCCCCTGCGCGCCCAGCGAGCTGGCGATCAGCAGCAGCGCGCCCAGGGGCAGCCAGGCCCAGACCCATCGTTTGGAACTCGATACCGATCGTTGCATCTTGCTCCGCCGTGATTCCCGCGTTCCGTCTAATGTAGGTCGTGGCAGGCGAGCATCAACTCGAAGGGATGGACACTCGGGCCCGACTGCCTGCACGCAGCTCATCAACTTGACGGAGATGATGTTTCAGATGCTCGACGTAGTCACGCATGAAATAGTCCAGTGTTGTCGTCTCGTGTGCGGCTACGGCATGCCAGGCCAGGCGGTCCAGGTTGTGGTCGGCGCGGTCCCGTAGCCGGACATCGTCCGGCACCGCGGTCATGAACCGGGCCAGGTGCAGATTGAACAGCTCCCACAATCCAACCAGATCCGCCCATGGTGCATTCTGGTAGCGCTGCGTGCGCACCCACTCGTCCTGGTCATAACCTTCGAAACGCAGGTCGGCTCGAAACTGCGCACGCACAAAACGCTGGTGGTTGTTGGATGCCGAATCGATGAGATGGCCAATGATCTCTTTGACTGACCACTTGCCGGGCGCAGGTGAGCGCGCCGCCGCATCTTCGGGAAGCAAACGTAATTCTGCCGCGGCATCGGTCACGATCTGGCGCAGCTCTTCCGCATAGTCCGACATCAGCGCACGCGGAACCGCACGGTATCCAACACCTGCGGATCGACGCGTCGATGGGCCAGGTCGCCTACTACCGAGATGACGCTATACTCGCCCGGTGAGAGGTTGGTCAATTCGTAGGAGGTCTGTGCCTGCCCGAGGTGAATGATGCCGGCTACGCCCGCGGGAATCGCCTCGCCTGCAGCAGGAATCACGGGCGCGTTGACGAACAGGTGATGATGACCCGTGCCAGGGCGCGTATCACCGGCCGGCGCAATCTCGATGTTCTCTGCAGAGAGCACGATGAGCACGCTCGTGCCCGTGACTTCGGCGCCGTCTTCCGGCTCCAGGATGACTACGCGCGGCGGGGCACCGGCGGCTTTCGATGCGTCCGTCGTGGCTGCGTCATTGGCCTGGTCGGTGCTGCCGCAGCCATAGGCCAGAGCGCTCAAACTCATAGCCAGCGCGCCGATCGTGCGCGCGCCCGCCGACCGGGACTTCTTGCGTTGCCGCATGGTTCTACCTCGTATGCTGATGGTGATGAAGATCGTGTGCTGGCGTCCTCAATTCGATGTCACGCGAGCTGCAGTCCGATATCGAACGAAGCGTTGTAGGCGCCTTTCATTCTGTACCAGAGCGAGCAGCCATTGCTCGTGGTTGGGACGGTACGGCGCGCCCTGTCAAACGACAAGGGCGTGACGGGCGTAGAGGGCGTGTCGGGCATAATATCGGGGTTCGGGGCGTTGTCTTCTCCCGTTACGCCCGTTACGCCCGACACGCCCGTTACCCCCGTTGTTATGATTGGACCGCGTTGCATGATACGCTGGTGGGCAATTACTCGATGCCGAGGAGGCGCCGTGTCGACCTACGTGATCTTCGTGCTGGTAGCGCTCGTACTGGCCGGTCTCACGTTCTGGAGCATTTCGGCGACTCGCGCGCGGCGGCAAACCGAGCAGACGGCACGTGAGAAGCTCGGCTTCCGTCCGTGCGATCTGGAAAAAAGCAAGCTGGAGGAGATCGTAACTCGCATCGAAAACAATCGGAACTACCGCTA
Source organism: Longimicrobiales bacterium (assembly GCA_050732575.1). GTDB lineage: Bacteria > Gemmatimonadota > Gemmatimonadetes > Longimicrobiales > RSA9 > JBBDWZ01. The sequence continues at coordinate 1,865 of JBOHRF010000105.1, read as the reverse complement.
TGAAGTGCGAAAGCCCCTGCGTTGGGCAGGCGCATCCGGTGATCGGCAAGTCTACTCCTACGTAAAGGTACGGCATGGAGAACCTGACGATGATGCGTATGCCGAGGAGGAGCTGCTGGTCCCGTTGAAACGCCGCTCGGCCGGCGGTCTGGTGTTAACCCTGAAACCGACGGCGCTGGCCCATGGTTTGGCGACTCGCCTCATTGGCGCCGTTGCGGCCGGGCCCTGGGACGTGCAGCCCGATGATCTGCAGCGCATCGAGATTCCGCACGCTTTGAAGAACGGCAATGTGGTAGCTGCATTGGGTTCGCCCGGCGCCAGCCTGTACGATGTCGTGGACTCGAGTGCGCTCGAAGTCCTGCAGGATTTGGGCGATGCGGGCGCCCTGTGCGTGCGCTTACGCGATGAATGGTGCTCGATCTCGGGGGTGAACGCACGCCAGATGCCGTTTCAGCTCGAGCAACTGCTGTCGCGCATCCAGCCGCTGCTGCGCACCACACCCTGAGCCGGGTCGTACTCCAATTTGAGATAACCCTGAGTGCGCCTGCCGCGCGCTGATGAAGTTCTGAGACGCGCCTGATAGGCGCGCCCCAGATTCTCCCACAAGTCAGGCCGCCGGACACCAATGGCCGGCCGGCACAGACCCGGCGAACCGCGGCGCTTCCGCGGCTCTTCAGGGGGATGTCACCATGATGCGCAAGATTCGCAAACTCGATTTGTGGCGCGGCTACGCATGTATATTGGCCACCGCCACGCTGCTCGCTGGCTGCTCGTCCGACCTGGCAGGCCCAGGAACCGAAAGCGGCAGGAGCACTACCGGCAATCGCAGAATTGACGCACCTGAAGTGGACACTTGTGTGGAATCGGACTCGCGATTCATTCGCCGTCATGACGCGCCGCCTCCTGAAACGCGCATCATTTGCTGACCTGGCGACGCCGCGCTCGAGTGAGCCCGAAACCTCTGGGAGTGCAAAAAGCCGGCTCGGCCCGGGTAGTCTGACCTGGCCGAGCCGGCTTACCTGGTTCGGCCCTCTGATCCGGCGAAAGGATCGCCGGCCCCGCAAGAAACGCAAGGGAACGAGCGTGGAAACATCACACCTCTGACAACTCGTCCAGGGAAACAGCTCACTTCTGACAACTCGTCCAGGGAAACATCATCATGGAGATGTGGAGATGAACGGCGGTCGGTGTAGGGACAGGGTAGCGCAGCCAGCCGTGCCCAAAGATTTTTTCTAGTGGCTGCGATGATCCTGCTAACGCAGCACAGCTGCCAGCCAACCAGAAGACTCGCCTGGTCACCTCCGCTCTTTTTCTACCTGCGACCGCGCGCCCTGAGCCGCACCATACCCGGTTTTGAGCGATTGCTGAGTGGCGCCGTTTCCGCCTGATGAAGTTCTGAGAGGCGGCTGATAGCCGAGGCGCAAATTGTCTCGCAAGTCAGGCCGCCGGACATCAGGGCCGGCCGGTACAGACTCGGCGAACCGCGGCGCGTTCCGCGGCCTTTCAGGGAGCTCGACATGACGCGCAGGATCCGGAAACTCGATATGTGGCGAGGCTATGCATGTGTGCTTGCCACGGCCATGCTGCTCGCAGGCTGTTCGTCCGATCTGACGGGCCCCGATACGGGGACGGGCACGACCGGCACACCCCGGATTGACGGGGTCGAACATGATCTGCTGCTGGGATCCGGGAAGCCAGTGCTTCGGCGATGTGATGTACGCGTCGACGATGTGCACAAGGTCTGCGTGCCCGAGTTCAGGGTGACCCGGTGAGCGCGTATACTGTGCGGGTGCACATGAAGCGGCTCGGCCCGGCGGAGCACAGACCTTGCCGAGCCAGGCTGCGGGCACTGGCAACCATCGGTG
>JBOHRF010000104.1:0-15313 GCA_050732575.1 Longimicrobiales bacterium | reverse complement strand
ACGCGTGAGATGGGACTGCGCGTGGCCCTGGGGGCTTCCGCCGGCAACGTCATTCGATTGGTACTCAAGGGCCCACTGGTGCTGGCCGGCCTCGGAGTCAGCGCGGGCATTGCTGCATCGCTCGTCAGCACCCGGTATGTACAGGACTTGCTTTACAACGTCGGGCCGTCCGACCCGTATGTCCTCATCGCGGCCAGCTCGATACTGGCCATTGTTGCCACGCTTGCTGCCCTGGTCCCCGCGCGGCGAGCCACACGCGCGCATCCAGCCGATGCGTTGCGCATGGACTGTTGAACCCGTGGAGTGAATTACGCGTACTTTACTCGGCCCTGCGCTCCAGCCGTCGCAGCATCCTTCGAGCTGGTGTATCGTCGACTCGAACTCGCCTAACCGCGCGGGCCCAACCATGGACCAATCACGGGCTTGATCCCGAACGCCTGGCAAAGAAGTTGTGGAGCGGTACGAGGAGAGCGGCTTCAGCAGCAAGTACAGTACGATTTGTGGCAGGTTGAACAACAACGCAAGAAGCTGCGCGTTCGAAAACTGTCGGCGGCGTGACTGTCGGCCTCCCGCGAAATCCTGCTAATGTTGAGTTTCAGCCGCGCACCCGAAGGGTGCGTCGGCTGCAACGATTGGTTAGCCAGCCATACAACCATTCGCAAAAATCAAGAAGCAAGGCGCTGATTTTGCTTTTGCTTATTCACCAGCGGTCGCGATTCGTTAGGGACCTCGCTACAGTCCGAACCAGCGCGCTCGACGACTGGATCCAAACCCCTGCTTCTCATCGACAAGGGCGAATGACGGTTCGATGAAGCTCCCAGTGGGCGAAGGCCCCGAAAAAAAGTCTACATCCACGCGCCCGACGAGGCCTGCCCCGTACTCGACATAGCAGGAACCAGCCCCATTGTAAGCCGACGGCTGTGCGCCGCCCTGTAATTCCGCGATCAGCGAGGCGGCGACGACGCGCGCGGCTCCTTCGGCAAAAACGCCCGCCTTGGGCGTGCCGACACTCGTTACGTCACCGATCGCGTACACGCCGGCGAATCGCGTCTTGAGGTTTGTCCGATCGACGGGGATCCAGCCATTCTCGACCATGCCGCTTGCCGCTACCACGTCAGGAACGCAATGCTTCGGGACACCGAGGAATAAGTCGAAGGGCATCTCACTCTTATCGTCAAGAATAGCGACGCGGCGCCCTGGGTCGAGAGCGCTCACGCGCCGGTTGGGGACAAAGGTAATCCCCCGCTCTGCGAAGGCAGCGAGCAATGCCTGGGATGCTGCGGGCGCTGGAGGAATCGGGCTGTCGAACGGCATGACGAGGCTAATTTGACAGGCGGCGCGCACACCATGTGTGGTGAGATGGTCGTGCAGCAACAACGCAGCTTCGCTCGGCGCTGGTGGGCACTTGAACGGCGCCGAGGTTACGCCGACGATCGCGCGGCCTTTCGAGAACGTGGGGAGTACTTTTCGCAAACGCTCGGCGCCGGCAAAGGAGTAGAACTCGTTGCCACCTTCAGTGAGCCCGGGTGTGGCGGCTAGATCGTAGTCGGCGCCAAGCGCTACGATGAGCACATCGGCGTCGTGAGTCCCGCCGTCGGTTGAGACGCGTCGTTTTTCAGGGTCAACAGCGGTGATAGCTTCCTGACAAAATCGCACACCAGGCTTCACGATATTACGATAAGCAATGCGTACGACATCCGGCGCTTTATGACCAAACATCACATCAAGCTTCGAAAAGCCGAAGAAAAAAGAGTCGTTTTTGTCGATCAGGGTGAGATCAAGCTGCTCACCGAGAGTCTCGGACAATATCGTAGTGAGTTCGAGTCCTCCGAAACCCGCACCCAGGACAACCACTCGCCGTTTCATTGTTTATCGCCTTTTCACGAATTCGCTGCGCATTTGCGGTGTAGTAGTCTGGCCAACGGTCCGGTTTCAGCGGCGGCGCGGCAGCGCCGTCCGCTGCAACCGGTTGTTAGAAGGCCGCATTCTCGCAAATAGTGCGCTAATGGCGTTCGTAAATCCGGATCTCGGGATCCGCCATGAGGTAGGGCTTCAACTCTGCAACGACATCGTTGCCGAACAGCGCGCTCTTCAAGTAGCTCTCTGCGGAGGCTCGTGAATCGAAGCCGTGAAGCACTTGCACGTCCTCTTCACGGAGGAGGAGGTCTTTGGACTCGGCACCGGTGATCGTCGTGAGAAACGGCTGCTTGTACTTCGAGTAAACCGCGCCGGCCTTCGCCCGATCCGCCCCGGACACCTTCATGGTGATCTCGAGATATGCTTTTGTCATGTTCGTCTCCTGTCAGCTTGCGCGGAATCGCCGCTCCGCAGCACCCGGAATGGGCGCGTGCCTGCAATCTGACAGGTCGGGCACAATTTGTCTGTTCTCCAGATAACAGTTTCGTGAATCGTCAGGAATCGATCAGATTCTCGATGTCCTCGATCCGGCGAACGCACACATATTCGCGATTGTAGCCAAGCACCCCCTTCTCACGGAGTCTGTTGAGGATCGTGCTCACGACCGGTCGGCTCGCTCCCACGAGGTCGGCCAACTCCTGTTGCGTGAGGCGAAGGTGTTGTCCGAAGCCGTGCTCGCAGCGCGTGGCGAACCCTCCTGACAACTCACGGAAAGTCTGGGCGAGCCTCGCCTCGGCTCGTTTGAACGCGAAGCTCTCGAGCTTGCGTTCCATCTGGTGCTGGCGCCGCGCAAGAATCGACACAAATTCCCAGGCGACTGCCGGGTGGTTGAGTAACAGGCGCCGAAATTCATCGATCGGTGCTCGCCATACCGAAGCTGCTCCCTTCGCCCTTGCGGTATCTTCGGCCTCATTGGCACCGCTCAAGGCAGGGCCGAAGAAGTCCCCCGCTCCCAACGCGGCCGTGGTGAGGGTCGCGCCGTCGTAGCTGACTCTCGCGATGGTTACCTGGCCATCGAGCACGCAGAAGACAGTTCGCCCGGGCTCGCCTTGCCGGTAGATCGTGCCGCGGTGTCGGATCTTCATAATCCGGGCCGTCGGACAGTCACGACGGAGTTCTTCCCGTGGCGTTCCCGCCAGGAGCGGGCATCCTTCGAGATCACTCGGCTCGTTCATCGCGCTCGCAGACTTGCTATGAACTCTCCGCTTCAACCCATGTCACGCTCTATCCTGTACCTCTGCATGGATGTGCACAAGGAATCCGTCACTATCGCGGTGGTGCCTGTGCGCGGTTTTGCCACGTTGCCCGACGTTGATCGACCAATCTGAGGTATAGTTCATGGACCAGCGCTGTTGGGTTGAGGGTTGGGTCGCCGCGCTCACGGCGCAGTTGCCGAGCCGCGATCCGGCGGCATTCCTCGTAGACCAGCGGCAGCAAGCGGTCGAGCGCGTCAGGATCGCCCTGCGACCAGCTCACCAGGAGCTGTGTGATATCAGTGGACGATGGCACGATTCGCCGGTTGCCTACTCCAACCGCGCACGCGTCATGAGTGCGCGAATGCGCGGGTGGACCCGCAGTTGTGCCAGGTCTGGATCGGGTGTGAGATAAGCGATCCCGTTCGAGCCTTCCTCAAAGGCCTTCTCCGCCCACGTTACCGCGCTCTCGATGTCGCCCAGTGCGACGTAAGGGTGCACGAACGTCCAGGGCGGCACGTACTCGCGATCGGCCGTGGCCAGCAGCTCACCGAGGATCATACGCGCCTGGGCAATCTGGCCGGTTTGCGCGTGTATGCTCGCGAGCCTGGACAGACTGAAGGGGCTGCGCTGGGTGAGCGCCACGACTCGCTGCGCCGCTGCGACCGCCTCACCTACGCGCCCAACGCCCCTGAGCGGTTCGACTAAACGTTGATGTGCCTGCACGTACGTCGAATCCAGTTCGAGAGTTCGCTCGAGCTGAGCGACGGCTTCTTCGTACCGGCCGGCGTAAGTGAGCACCCAGGCGACGTTGGTATTCACGGCGAGCGAAAAGGGGTCGAGGTCGCGCGCCGCGAACACCTGCTGCAGTGCCTCGTCCATGCGGCGGCGTGTCATCAGCAAGTTGGCGTACCAGATGCGCGCCAGCGAGGAGCTCGGGTTCAGCTCGAGTGCGCGCCGGAATTCCTGCTCGGCCTCCGACCATTGCCACTGGTAATGCCGCACGTACCCGAGCGTGGCATGCGCTTCAGCCGAGTAGGGATCGAGCTGCAACGCCTTGATGGCTTCGGCAGCCGCGCGCGGCCGCCATTCGCGCGGCGATCCGCTGCTGACCATGACCGTGCCGAGCTGATTGTAGCAGTCGGCCAGCGCAGCGTGTGCGGGCGCATAAGTGGGATCGAGCTCCACGGCTCGCGTGCCGGCGAGCGGCAATGTAACGGCGCAGGTCTTCCTGTGGGACGCGGGCACGGAAGTCAACGAGCAGCCGGGGCTCGGTCCTAACAGGGGTTGCGTCAAGCCGCACCGCACGCCGGCGATCCCGAGCGACGACCGGTCCGCCCGATGTCCCAGGCGGAGTTCGGTCAACTCTGGCCGACCGTCAGCCAGATCGTTCGGGTCACGCTGCAACCGGTAATGAGGCAATGACGGGTGGACGGATCGCTCCCCGCAGGCGAGGTCTTCGCCGGTCGCTATGAGTTGCGCGAGGTGGTCGGACAGGGCGCGTCCGCGGTCGTCTACCGGGCGCGCGACCTCCGGCATGACCGCGACGTCGCCGTCAAAGTCCTGCGCGACGAGCTGACGCAGTCCCTCACCGCGGACCGCTTTGCTCGCGAGATTGGCATCACGGCCAGTCTCGCGCATCCGCACATCCTGCCCCTCTACGACTCCGGCGAATCAGGCGGGAAGTTCTTCTACGTCGCTCCGTTCATCCACGGGGAGTCCCTGCGTCACCGGCTCGAGCGAGAGCCGCAGCTGCCCCTGCGCGACGCCGTGGTCATTGCACGCGCCATCGCTTCGGCGTTGGAGTGTGCGCACGAGCGCGGGATCGTGCACCGCGACATCAAGCCGGAGAATGTCCTCCTCACTTCCGGACAGGCGCTGCTCTCGGACTTCGGCATTGCCCGGGTACTGCAGGCCCAGGAAAACCAGCGCTTCACCGTTACGGGGCTGGTCATCGGCACGCCGCAGTACATGAGCCCCGCGCAGGCCACCGGCGAGACCCCGATCGATGCCCGCTCCGACATCTATAGCCTCGGCTGTATGCTGTACGAGATGCTGGCGGGTGCAGCGCCGTTCTCGGGCCCGTCTGTACACGCAGTCATCTTGAGTCGGTTCGCGCAGGCGTTGCCGGACGTCCGCGAGCGTCGCGCGGAGGTGCCGCGCGCGTTGGCCGAGCTGGTGTCGGCCATGGCCGCGCGACTGCCCGCGCAACGCGTGCAAACGGCTGCGCAGTTGTCAGCGCTGCTCAGCGCCGTCGAGAGTGAGTGCCCACCATCCGGACCAACCTACGATCGAATCGCGGGCCGCATTCTGCGCACCCGACTTCGCCTGAAGCGATCGCGGAGCATTGCTGCGGGAACGGTGGCCGCACTCCTGTTGCTGACCACCTGGCTTGCCCGCGACACACCGCTCGTTGCCGGCCTGCTCTCGCGCGCCCCCCGCGTGAACACCCTCGCCGTCCTACCGCTGGCCAACCTCTCCGGAGACGTTCAGCAGGAGTTCTTCGCCGATGGCCTGACCGAAGTCCTCATTAGCGACCTCTCGCAGCTTGCAGGCGTAAAGGTGATTTCGCGTACGTCGGTGATGCAGTACAAGATGATCAAAAGACCGATGCGGGAGATCGCGCGCGAGTTGAACGCTGATGCACTCCTCGAAGGGACGGTGCAGCGCGAAGGTGAACGCCTATTGATCACCGCCAACCTGGTGAGCGGCAGCAGTGGTGAGAACATCTGGACGCGTAGTTACCCCGGACGCGTGGGTGAGCTGCTCGATCTTCAACGGTCGGTCGGGTTGGACGTGGCGCGCGAAATCGGTGCGCGCTTCGCAAGGCGTTCGGCGCCGCGACAGGCGACTGTAAAACCGGAATCGCAGACGTCGTACCTCAAGGGCGCGTATTACGCAGGACAAGGGAGATTCGCGGAGGCGACCGCATCCTTCCAGAAGGCGGTCGACGTCGATCCTACCAACGCAGCGGCCTATGCCGCACTGGCCCGCGCCTATTATTTCCGCGCGTTCTTCGGCGAAGTCGCTCCGCAAGAGGCGTTCAGCCAGATGCGGCGCGCAGCGGGCACGGCACTGACGCTGGACCCGGACAATGGCGAGGCGCACGGGCTCATGGCCCTGGTGAACACTCACTTCGACTACGATTGGGTCGCGGCGGAGAAACGCTTCGCGCAGGCGCTGGCACTGAGCCCGAGCAATGCGCAGGTCCACCACGACTACGCTCACTTCCTCCTGGCCATGCGGCGCGGACCCGAATCGGTAGAGGAGAGCCGCCGCGCCCTGGAACTGGATCCGGCCAACCCGATGCTGACCTCGTGTCTTGGCTGGCACAGTCTGTTCGACGAACGCTTTGACCAATCCCTGCAATATGCCACCGAGGCGCAGCGCATGATGCCCAGCCACTGGGCGCTGACCGTGCAGGGCTGGGCTGAGTCCAGCAGCGGCCAGCAGGAGAAAGCCGTCGAATCCATGCGCAAGGCCGCCGCTCTGGCACCAACGCTCGGATTCACGAAAGCGGCCCTCGCCCATGCGCTGGCCAGGAATGGTGAGACCCGTGAGGCCCGCGCCATTCTGGCGCAGCTGCTCGAGCAGGCGCGAATCGGCTACGTCTCCGCGTACGACATCACGATCGTGTACACCGGCCTGGGCGACGCCGACCAGGCCTTCGATTGGCTCGGAAAGGCCATCGCCGAGCGCTCGATGTTCGTGGTCCATTCGACCTGGGATGCGCGGCTGCGTCCGCTGCACTCGGATCGGCGCTTTGCCGAGCTCACCGAACGACTGGCCGCGCCAGACCGGCCCGTTTCACCCAGGGCCGCGAAGGCCGTAGCGATCGCCGTCCGGCGCCAGCGCGACGCGAGCGTTCGGCATCATGCGCGCGGCGAGGTCATCGGCAGTTACGTGCCAGGTGGTGTGACGCACGGCTTCCTGGCTCGACGTATCTGATGGCTTGAAGCGATAGGGAGCGGCACTGCAACTCGCCGCCCACCGTAATCCCACTCATTGCCGCTCCCGGTGTGACCGTAGCCGTGTATCTGCAGCGTTCCGTGTGCCGAAGCGCCCTGTGTTGTGTATGTTGCGACATGATCCCATTCCGCAGACGCTCCAGGCTCGCCTGCGTGCTCGTTGCCTGGACTGCCCTCGCAACAGTCTGGTGCCTGGGCTGCTCGGCGTTCGAGCCGCTCCTTGGCTGCCTCGATCCTATGGGCATAGCAACGGAAGTCGGCGTCATGGCGGACATGGTTACCGACCCGGAGGCACCCGTCACGCTGCCGAACCCGGTCGACGATGAGCAGAGCGAGACTGACTGCGCTTGCGGCTGCCTTTCCTGTCATGGCGCAACTGCGCCGATGCTTCCGATCATATTGAATGATGCACCGTCGACCCGCCCGGTCGTCGCCCAGGCCGCCACACCACACAGCGTTCCCCGCGCACCGCTGCTTCCACCACCTCAGTTGTTCTTCTCCAGGGCGTAGTGTCCTGGCGGTCACTGACCGCGCTCCATCGACAACCTGAGAAACGCGACGAAGCGGTCACAGCCGACCGTGTTCGTCGCGCGTGCCACCTCGACATCGGAGTTTGCTGTCACCATGACCGCAATCTGCAGGACCATTCTCGAACGCGCGGGAAGCAGGCGATCCTCATTTCTCCGGATCGCGCTCATACTCAGCGCCACCACCGCTGCGACCGCAACTACGGCGCAAACGACACCGCCCGGCTCGTCGTCATCGATCACTCTGCAGCGAGTTCTGGGCGAGGCGTTGCACAACTATCCACTGGTTCATGCTGCAGATGCGCGCATCCGGGCCGCGCTGGGCGCGCGCAGCACTGCGGGCCGGTACGACAATCCGATGTTTGGTTACCTGGTCGAGAATGCCGAATTCCCCGGCGCCGACAGGCCGCTCATGGAGCGTGAAACCATGCTCATGGCTACGCTGCCGCTGCAGCCGCTCTATCAGCGCTGGCCGCGCGTGCGGCGCGCGGATGCCGAGCTATCGGCCATGCGGGCCGAAGCGGCGGGCCAACGTAAGCAGATTGCAGTAATGGCCGCACGCGCGTTTTACCGCACTGCGTTTGCGCAGATCAGTCGGGATGCCGCGCGCGACCTGGTGACCTGGCTCGATAGCATCGTCGCCTACAATCGCGTGCGCGCCCACGAAGGCGTGACGGCCGAGGTCGACCTGATCCGTTCCGAGCTGGAGCGGGACCACGCGGCCGCTGAGGAAGCGCTGCAATCGGCCGAGCTGGCTCGTGCTCGGGCCGAGTTGCGCACGTTCGTCGATGCTGCAGCCGATGTTGCGTTCGATACGCTGCCCTTGCGCCTGTCGCCCGGCGCACCGAACGACAGCGCGGCGATCGGCCGTCGGCCGGATGTGCTGGCCGCGCAACGACGGCTGCGGGCCGCACAGGCCGGCATAGGCGTCGAGCGCACCCTGGTTTTGCCTGACATCGATGCCACTGTGGGTGTCAAGCAGAGCGCTGGTACCACTTCACTGATCGCCGGTGCAACCGTGCCCTTTCCGCTGTTCAATCAGAACCGCGGTGAGATTACGCGCGCATCGGCGGAGCGTGACGCGGCCTCAAGCGAACTGGCGGCCGTGGAACGAACAGCACGGGCCGAGCTGACCGGGGCCCGGGAAGCCGCGCGCGTGTTGACTGAGCGCGCGCGCTGGCCAACGGCTTTCTGGCGCGCGCCGCGCAAGCGCGGCGCATCACGATGGGCGCATATCGTGAGGGCGCCGTGCCGCTCTTGCAGGTGATCGATGCATCACGCGCCTGGGGTGATGCCCAGCGCATCTATCACGAGACGCTCTTCGCTCAACACGAAAGCATACTCGCCCTGCTCGTTGCGCAGGGCTCCGATCTATCTGACTTCTCGCAACTCCAGAACCGTTAACTGAGGCTGTATGCAACTCGATCGAAGAAGAACGATCCTGCTGCTTCCGCTCGCTGTACTGCTGGCTTGCAGCCGATCAGATGGCGCGGAAGGCGCGGCGGACGACATGCCTGGAATGGCGATGTCAGCCGACTCTGCGCGCACTCGGGACGTGATGTTCACGGCGGCGCAGGTGCAACACGGCGGCGTGCAGTGGGAACCCGCCGTCATGAGCAGCTCGGCGCATACTGCGGTTGTGCCCGGCACGATCGTGCCCGATGAAGACCGCACGGCTCGACTGGGCGCACCCGCGCGCGGGCGCATCATCGCCGTCGCCGTTCGTCCGGGCGACCGGGTGACGCAGGGCCAGGTACTGGTCACGCTACACAGTCCCGAGGCGGCCATGGCGCAGTCCGATGCCGAGAAGGCCCAGGCCGAGCTGGCCTCGCGCCGCGCACAGGCACTGTACGCCAAAAGCGCGCGCGATCGTTCGGAGCGCCTGTTGGCCTTGAAGGCCATCCCGCGCCAGGACTACGAACGCGCTGTTGCTGATGACGAGCTGGCCCGCGCCGCACAAGCACAGGCCGAAGCGGAACTGCGCCGCGCAACCAGTACGGCCGAGCAGCTCGCAGCGGGCACCAGCAGTGGTGAGATCGCGTTGCGCGCGCCCTCGGGCGGTGTCGTGTTGAGTCGAACGGCACTGCCGGGTGCAGTGGTGGAGGCGGGCAGCCCGCTCATCACGGTGACGTCCAGGCTCTGGCTCACCGTCGATGTGCCCGAACAGTACGCCCGGCTGCTACGCGTGGGCTCGTCACTGCAGTTCACGGTTCCCGCATACGCAGCCGAATCGTTCAGCGCGCGCATCGACGCGGTTGGCGCGGGGCTCGATCCGCAAACCCGTACGCTGCCCGTGCGCGCCGGCGTGCTCAATCGGAACGCACGGCTGCGGCCGGAAATGCTGGCCAGCGTGACGCTGCAGACCGCTGAGCCGATGCGAGCGGTGCTTCTGCCTGTCGATGCGGTTCAATCAATCGCAGGAAAGAACATCGTCTTCATCGCCATGCCAAACGCGGAGGGCGGTGCGCACCTGATGGCGCGCGACGTGGAAGTTGGTGTGCGCAGTGGAGGAAAGATTGCCGTGACGCAGGGAGTCCAGGCTGGTGAGTTGGTCGTGACCCGCGGCGCTTTCGGGGTGAAGGCACAATTGGAGAAGGCCGCCATGCCCAAAATGGAGATGTAGCCATGGGATGGTTCGGTCGAATCGTAAACGGACTCATAGCGGCCTCCATTCGGCATCGTGCGATTGTCATCGCCGCTACCCTTGCCCTGGCGCTGGCCGGCATCTGGGCGTTTGCCACGCTGCTGTATGCCAGCTTTGGTAATCTGCGGCACGCGCTGCTGGTCATGCTCACGTGCCCTTTGCCCTGATCGGTGGCATTGCCGCGCTCTGGCTGCGCGGGCTGCACCTCAACCTCAGCGCGTCGGTCGGATTCATTGCCCTGTTTGGCGTGGCCGTGCTGAACGGTGTGGTTCTGATCACCTACATCAATCAGTTGCGCGCGGAAGGCACGATGTTGGATGACGCCGTGCGCGCTGGCGCCCGCCTGCGCTTCCGGCCGGTGCTCATGACTGCGCTGGTGGCCAGTGTCGGGTTTATCCCCATGGCGCTCTCGCACGGCGCGGGCGCAGAAATCCAACGCCCTCTGGCCACCGTGGTCATCGGCGGACTCATCTCATCGACGCTGCTGACCCTGCTGGTATTACCCACCGTGTACACCTGGCTCGAGCAGTTGCGGCCACCGCCGGCAGCGTTGAAACACCCGGGCGTTCCTGTGCTTCGTTGATGGCTGGCCCGCAGCTTGCCAAGGTGGTCACCAGTAACTACTTTGAATCATGAGAAGCGTCGGCGTCAAGGAACTGAAGGCTCGACTCTCGGAATACCTGCGTGAGGTCAAGCGCGGAGAAACCTTGCTGGTAACGGACCGGAACGAGGTGGTGGCTGAGTTGCGACCGCCGCGCCAGAGCCTGGCGGCGCGCGACGAGCTGACGGAACTGTTGGACTCATTGGCCGAACTCGGTGAAGTGACGATGCCGACTCGTTCGAAAACGGGGTGGCTGTGGCAACCGAAGGGTCTGGGCCTGCCCGCCGGAACGGCAGCGAAGCTGCTCGATGACCTGCGCGAAGACCGGTAGTGGGCACCGTCGTTTATCTCGACACGTCAGCTGTGTTGCGGACCGTGCTGGAAGCGGGCTTATCGCCGGATATGGAGAAGCGAGTGGCGGCAGCGAGCGTGCTCATCACATCTCGGCTGGCTCTCGTGGAAAGTGCACGGGCCCTTTTGCGTTTGCGTCTGCTTGGCCGTGTAAGCGAGACCGATCTGGCAGCCGCGAGCCGAGAGATCGATTCGATCTGGGCTCGATGCGTGGTGTGGGAACTGAGCCGGGAAGTCTGTGATCTGGCCGCGCAGCTTGCCCCCCAGAAAGCGCTGCGTGCGCTGGACGCGTTACACCTGGCAACCTTCCTTCGGGCGCGCCGTCAACTGGGCGAAGTCGAGTTGGTAACTGTGGATCAACGGCTGGCCGACGCGGCAAGCCTTTGATGTGCCGTGCCTGAACGAGGGTCACGCTCTGCCGCGGGATGATCGGACGCCGCAACCCTGCCAACCAGACGGCCACGTGTGCTCAACAATTCACACCGGTTGCCCGCATGGGGAAGTTCAACCAATTCGTTCGAGCGCTCTGGCGAGAACCAGCCACGGCTCCCAACCAAGAGCGTGATCCTCGAAATCCCAGCAGGCGGCGAGCACCGCTTGCACAAACGCCCACGCCAGGATGCGCGACCGATCGATCGCAAGCAACTCGGACAACAGGCGCGCCCGATGAGCCAGAAGCGCCTCGAGGCCAGGCAAGGTCAGAATCGTCGGCATCGGATTGCGAAGAAGGGCGCCAGGTTCGTAGGCCGGTTCACCGATTACGCCCTTTGGATCGATCGCAAGCCAGGGCTCGCGGTGCGCGGCAAGAATGTTCTCGTGGTGCAAATCACCTTGGAGAACGATATCTCCGGCAGCTGAGCCCAGCAGCTCCGAAGCGATGGACTCCGCACGACTCACAAGCAGGCTCGGTAACGGCCCTGTGCCCGAGTCTTGGCCATGGCGCGGTTGTAAGGTTTCCAGGCCAGGTCGAGACTGATAGGGAAAGACGTGCCCGCGGTGCGTCCGTCTGATCTTCGACCCGAGTTACCCATGCCGTCGCTCCTGCTCGATTTGCGCGTTGCGCTACGCGGGTTGGCCGCCGCGCCAGCGTTCACCGTAGCGCCGTTCTTTCCCTTGCGCTTGGCATTGGCGCCAACGCAACCGTGTTCTCCTGGATGGAGAGCATGGTGTTGCGGCCATACCCGGTGATTCCCGACAGCGATCAGCTGGTCGTGCTCAACAGCGCGGCGCGGGATGGCGATGACTGGCCGCTTTCTTATCCCGTGTATCGCGAGTGGCGAGAACGGTCGGCCTCGTTTGCGGGCATAGCGGCCTGGAGCGTGGCGCGCCTTTCGCTGCGCGAGCCAGAGCAGAAGGCCGCCGCGCCGGTCTGGTCGATGCTCGTTTCCGGCGATTACTTCGATGTGTTGCGCGTGCGGCCCGCGTTAGGGCGCAGTTTTACACGTGATGAGGAGATCGCCGGTGCATCCGTGGCCGTGATCGGCCACGACTACTGGCAGCGGCGCTTTGCGGGCGAGCGTTCCGTGGTCGGACGCACGGTGCTCTTGAACGGACAGCCCATCACGATCATTGGCGTGGCCCCGGCGCGCTTTTATGGCACGTATGTAGGTGTGACCTTCGATCTCTGGGTACCACTCACGTTGCAGCCGCGCCTGCTAGGCGCGAATTCGCTCGAGGATCGGACTGGCCGGTGGCTACAGTCAGTGGCGCGGCTTGCTCCGAACATCACACAGGTGCAGGCGCGCGCCGAGCTGGACGCACTCGCGCGCAATGCCAGCACGGCGGCAGGCGACCGGCCCATCACCGGTGCACTACTGCGCCACCCGCGCGAGCAATTTCTGGGTTCGCTGGTCTTCCCGTTGTTTTCGGCATTGCTCGCGGTCACCGCACTCGTGCTGCTGGTTGCCTGCGCGAACGTGGTCGGCCTGCTCCTGGTGCGTGCCACTGCGGGGCGACGTGAACGAGCAGTCCGCCTCGCCCTGGGAGCGAGTCGGAGGGCCTTGATGCGTCTGCTGCTGCTGGAGAGTTGTCTGCTGGCGGCCGCCGGCGGCGCGCTCGGCGTGTTGATCACGTTCGGGCTGCGCGGTGTGTTTCATCGATTCATCCCACCCGTCGCGTATTCGATTGCGTTGCCCATCGAAGTGAATCTGCGCGTGCTCATCTTTGCCGCAGTGGTAACCGGTGCCACCGCACTCGTGGTTGGACTACTTCCCGCATTGCGCGGCTCGCGCGTGCCGACGGCCACCATTCTGCGGCAGGGATCGCGGGCCGGCGCCGCCAATGATTCCCGGCTTCGTAACACACTTGTGTCCGCGCAGATCGCGTTTGCGTTTGTATGCCTGGTGAGTGCGGGATTGTTCCTGCGCAGCTTCTCTGCATCGCTCGACATCGATCTCGGCTTTGCCGATCCTGACCACATGCTGCTGGTTGGCGTCAACCTGGCCGGCGCAGGCATCGACGAAGCGAAGGGCAGCGCCGCGCTCACCGAGCTGCTGCACCGGACCCGCGCATTGCCGGGCGTGCGCACCGCGAGCGTGGCATCCATGGTACCGCTCGGCTTTGGTGGTCATCGCTTCGTGGACGCACGAGTCCAGGGTTATGACGCGGCGCGCAATGAGAACGTCGAGGTCGAGCGCGTGATCGTAGCCTCGGACTACTTCACTACCATGGGCATGCCGCTCGTGAGCGGGCGCAGTATCGAAGAAAACGACCGTAAGGACGGGCTGGCCGTCGGTGTGGTGAACGAGGCGTTCGTGCGGCGATTCATCTCGAAAGGCCAACCACTCGGCCGTCGCATCGATCTCGGGCGCGGCTGGCTGGCCATCGTGGGCGTGGCGCGCGACGCGAAGTACAGGAATCTGACCGAGTCGCCTTACCCGGTCGTTTACCTGCCTGTCACGCAATGGTATCAGCCAACGCTCACGTTACACGTGCGCACCGTGGCCCAGGCTCGCACGGTCGTCGAATCCGTGAGCCAGGCCTTCTCCTTCATCCATCCTGACCTCGCCGTGCTCGAGCCACGTACGCTGGCTGAGCACCTGGGTGCGAGTACCTTCGTGCAACGAATCGGCGCCACCATGTTGGCCGCCTTCGGCGTGCTGGCACTGGCGCTGTCCGGCATCGGCCTGTACGGCGTGCTGGCTTACTTGGTGAGTCTGCACAGACGTGAAATCGGTATCCGCGTTGCGCTGGGCGCGCCGAAACGCTTCGTCACCGCGCTGGTCGTGCGCCGAGCCGCGCGACTGGTGATCGCCGGTGTGGCCACCGGTATGGCCCTGGGGACGGCCGCCGGGTTCGCGCTGCGCAGCCAACTCGTCAACGTAGCCGCACTCGATGGGCCAACCTATCTGGCGGTGCTGGGCATGTTTCTGCTGGTAGCACTGCTCGCCAGCTGGTGGCCGGCGCGCCGCGCGCTGAGGACTGATCCCATGCTCGCCCTGCGCAGCGAGTGAGACCTCCTGCTCAGGTGGATCCAGCACCTGCGGCAATGTGGTCGATCCGGTTCAACTCGGCGCGTGCGATGCGGCGCAACCGAAGGGTCCAGAGCAGGATCGCCAGCACGGAGTGAGCCGGCAGCCACACGGTGGCGATTGTGATGGGCGCAAGCAACTCATCGGTATGGTAGCGATAACCATCGATCCACCAGGGCAACAGAAACGCCAATTCTGCCGCAACGATGATCCAGGCCAGGCGGACGGCGCGGAGTTGCAGGAGCGAACGCTGGCGTGCAACGGCAAGAAACGAGTCCGTGGCGCGCGGCAGTGCGCTCGAGTACGCGCGCCAGCGATGCCGATCGATCCACCAGGCTGCCACGATCAAGGCAATGACCGGCAGTGCGCGGCCAATATCGCTAGCCGTTGGTGTGTGCAGCAGCGCGAGACCAACACCCGCAACAGCGAGGCAAGACTCTGCCCGTCCCGCTGCAACTCACCCCATGCGTCGGTTGGCGTCGTCATCGGTCCATTCTTTCCGCAGTGAGTTGGCGGAGCGTTGCGCGCGCGCGTGTTAGACGGACGGCCACATTGTTTTCGGTCGTGCCGATTACGTCCGCGATCTCGCGTTGCGTGAGGCCTGCCAGGCTCAGAATGATGGCCGGCCGCTGGAGTTCGGGC
>JBOHRF010000103.1:0-15320 GCA_050732575.1 Longimicrobiales bacterium | reverse complement strand
GCTGCGCACGCCCGTGTTTGGCATAGCCGCGGTTCTCACGCTGGCGCTGGCGATCGGCGCGAACGCGGCGATCTACACGCTCGTGCGGCGGGTGGTGCTGGATCCATTTCCGTATGGAGAAGCAGCGCAACTGGTAATGCTGGAACACAGCTCACCGGAGATAGCGCGTCCGGGCGGCATCGGGATCACGACGCAGATTTTTCTCGAGTATCGGGAGACGATTCGTGAATTCGAAGATGTGTCGCTGTTCCAGAACACGACCGGTTCGGTGCGCATAGGGACGCTTGCCGAGCAGGTGCACTATGCGCGAGTGACGCCTAATCTGAGCGGTGTGCTGCGCAATCCAGCCCAGCTGGGACGCTGGTTTGGTGAGGACGAGGCGCGGTATGGCCAACCGGCCGCGGTTGCGGTTTTGTCTCACAGATTCTGGCAGCGTGCGTTTGGAGGCGACGCCAGCGTACTGGAACGATCGGTGGTGATTGATGGCTATCCGTTGGAGATCATCGGTGTCATGCCGGCCAGGTTCCATTTTCCAGAGCCGGAAACGGAGATCTGGGTTCCGTACGCCATTCCGCCGGTAGGCCGACGCGACCGCGGCTTCAACTTCGAGGCCATTGGACGCTTGCGGGCAGATGTGTCAGTGGCCGACCTGGGCAAACGGCTGAATGCCTTGCTGGACGTGAGCAGGAGCCGCGCTGACCTGCAGATCCTGCGAGACTTGAGCGTCAGTGCCACGCCGCTTTCACTGCGCGACAGGGTGTTGGGCAACGCGGCGCGGGCGCTGTGGATTCTGTTTGGCGCAGTGGGCCTGGTCCTGCTGATAGCCTGTGCCAATGTGGCCAACCTGTTCCTGGTACGCGTGGAGTCGACGCGGCGTGATCTGGCGTTGCGGCGAGCGTTGGGGGCGAGTCGAAGCACCGTGGTTCTGTACTTCCTCACGGAGACGTTGCTGCTGGGGCTGGTGGCAGGCGCACTCGGATTTGTGGGTGCGCTGGCGGCGGTACGGATTCTGGTACGGCTGGCGCCAGCCGACCTGCCTCGACTGGACAACGTAGGCATCGACGCGAGCGTAGCGTTGTTCACGCTGGTGGTGGCGCTGGTCTCAGGCATCGTGCTGGGCGCGTTGCCGCTATTGCGCGCGGGCGGCAACGTAGCGGGTGTCATGCGCGAGGCGAGTCGGGGCAACACGTCCGTGCGCGGTCAGCGCGGGCGCAACGCGATGGCGGCAGCGCAGATCGCACTGGCGCTGGTGTTGTTGATTGGCGCGGGCCTGATGCTGCGCAGCTATCAGCGGCTCCGGCAGAAACCGCTGGGGTTCCAGACTGAACAGCGGCTCATGTTTCGTCTGACACTGTCCGAGCGTGAGTATCCCAGTCGTGAGGCAGCCAACCGGTTTCACGAGCAGCTCAGATCCCGCATCGGCGCCTTGCCGGGAGTGGACGCGGTATCCGCCACCACTTGCTTCGTGCTCGAGCCTTGCTGGGGCGCAGATTTTTTTGTGGAAGGAAGCAACCCAGTCAGGGACGAGAGTGCGCCGATGGTCTGGCATCGGCGCGTGGCGCCGGACTACTTCCGCACCATGGGCACGCGGGTGGTGCGCGGACGCGATTTTGGGGCGCTCGACTTCGAGCGCCGCACGGGCGCCGTGCTCATCAATCAGGCGTTGGCGGATGCCTATTGGCCGGGACGCGATCCGATTGGCCAGCGTGTGTACACGGCGGGCTCGGCACCGGATTCGGCGGCTCAGTGGCAACAGGTGCTAGGTGTGGTCGAAAACATGGCGGGTTTGTCGCTCACCGAGGCCAAGCCCATTCCGCAGCTCTATCTGCCGCTCAATGCGCCGGCTCCGAACTCGCCCTGGCCGCACATCATCGCCTATGTGGTGCGCACCAGTGTTGCACCTCTGAACCTGGTCGAGCCCGTGCGCGATGCGGTGGCTGACCTGAATCCCAATCTGCCCGTGGTAGGCGCAACAACGGTGGCGCACCTGGTGTCGAATGCGGGCGCACAGATGGCATTCACGATGGTGCTGTTGTCGATTGCTGCGGCTGTGGCTTTGCTGCTGGGCATTATCGGCGTATACGCCGTGATCTCGTATAGCGTGTCACAACGATCAGCGGAGGTGGGTGTGCGCATGGCGCTGGGGGCGTCGCCGGCACAGGTGATACGCATGATTTTGCGGGAAGGCAGCACGGTCATTGTGGTGGGCGTAATCTTCGGCCTGGTAACTGCCCGCATGGTCACGCGCGCGCTGAACGCGTTACTCTTCGGCGTAAGCCCGGCGGATCCGGGCACGTATCTGCAGTATTCGTTGACGTTGGTCGCGTGCGCGCTGCTCGCGTGCTATCTGCCTGCGGTGCGTGCAGCTCGTCTGGATCCGCGGCATGCCATGGAGGCAAAGTAGCGGTAGGCCGGGGATGGAAAGTTCAATGCGCTCGGCGCGATTCGAACGCGCGACCTTCGCCTCCGGAGGGCGACGCTCTATCCAGCTGAGCTACGAGCGCTTGGGCGAATGGGAAGCGAATAAGCCGAGTTCTGTCTCCGTGGCGCCTGACCCCGCAGGGCGGCGTGCGGAGGCGGATCATTTCTCTGGGACAGCTGTTGCCAGCCGCCTCAAGCAGCCTACCCGGGGCTCTCCGGTCTCTCGACCGTTTGGCGCGGGCCACGCCTTGCCCCCTATTTGGCCTTGCTCCAAGTGGGGTTTGCCGTGCCGTCACTGTTACCAGTGACGCGGTGGTCTCTTACACCACCGTTTCACCCTTACCTGTGCCCTTGCGGGTCATCGGCGGTCTGTTCTCTGTGGCACTGTCCGTCGCCTTGCGACGCCCGGCCGTTAGCCGGCACCCTGCCCTGTGGAGCTCGGACTTTCCTCGCCCGCGAGATCCTCGGTGGGACCTCGCGCTCGCGATCCGCACTCGCTTCCCATCCTGTCAAACAACAAACGCCGTAGCACCGGTCGAAACCTGCGACAGCTGTGCGACCGGCCGGCGTTCTCATGCGTCCTGAAGGGTGAATTAATTTTAACGACTGCTGGCAGAGACCGTCAACGGGAGAAAAGACCGCACGAATTCTCTGACGATTTTCGCGTCTCGGGCACAGCCGCTGTTGCCCGTGAAACGTTGCACGTGCACATCATACGCCGGGTCAGTCGTACAAGTTGCAAAGTGATTCTCGTGGTGATGACGTGCATGTTGGCATCACACGAGCGGCGTTACGCTGCAGCCAGACCATGTTTCACAACTCGCGTTGGCAATTTCGAACGCACCGCAGTCAGCAGGCCCGAATTCTGCCAGATCAACGGTAGCCGCCCCGCACAAACCCGGAGAGAAAATGTTTGGTTTGGGCGTTCCCTGGACGGTGCTTTGCGCACCGGTTTGGAGAACACGTCCGATCACTGGTCGTGTTGACGCTGCTGGCCACCTGACTTGAGGCAGGGCTCCCTCCGTGCGCTCGACCTCAGACCACGCGCTCTGGCCTCGCCGGGTTGGCCAGGGCACCCGCCCGGCCACTACTACGGCTGCTCCTGCCGTTGGTCTGCTGGTACCCTGCGATGACAATCTTGGTGATGAGGTCATCGTAACGGCGCTGATCAGCGCATTGCGAGCCCGGTGGGAGCGCGTGACCGTGCGGGGGTTTAGCGCGCATCCGCATGACACCACGCACCGGCACGGCATCCCAGCGTATGCGCTTTCCGGCCTACCCGGCATTCGCAAAACTGCGCGGTTGGCGCCGCAGCGCAGGTCCGCGCGGTCCGTTGCCTGGCGGGAGCGGCTGCGGGACCATCTGGCCCGGCTCCGATATCTCCTTCGTGTCCTGGGCACCGGCGTGGCGCATGCGCGCATGGCGTATCGCCAATTGGTGCACCTGGATCTGTTGATCATAGCGGCGAGCGATTCGCTCAACGTCACGTCCAATCATGCGCTGCTCCTTTACAAGTGGGCGTGGCTTGCTCGCCTGGCCCGGACCCGCGTTGTGATGTTGAGTGTGTCCCTGGAGGCTCAAAGCTTGTGGTGGTCGCGCAAGTTTCTAAAAGGAGTATTTGCGCGCACGGACTCGTGCACGTTTCGTGATGCTGGATCGGCACGGATTGCCAGGCAGCTCGGTTGGCGCAGTCAAGAAGGCGAGGTAGTCCCCGACCTGGCCCTGGGTTTGTTCCGCGCCCAGGGACGGACATTCCCGCGCCCCGGACAGGCACTGACGGTGGCCTTTGCTCCCGTGTCACGGGACAAACATTCGCCTGGTCTCAACGCCGCATTCGTGGCCTGGCTGCTCGAGCAGGGACACACCGTGTTGCTGTTCAGGACCGAACAGCGCGACTTGCGCGCCATGGATGAGGTGCGTTACGGCCTGCGACCGGACACGCTCGCGCGCTTCGGGTCGCACTTGCGGCAAGTCGCTCCTCAGACCGTGAATGAGTTGGTGAATGAGCTGGCCAGCGTAGACTGCGTGGTGGCGAGTCGGCTGCATGGTGTAGCGATTGCTCACGCGTTGGGACTACCTGTATTGGCGCTTGCGCCGGACCGCGCGGCAGCAGCGCACATGAGCGATCTACGGCAACTCAACCATTGTCTCGAGCAGCAGGCAATGGAAATTGCGGACCTGACGCGCGGTTTCGGAATGTTGGCCCATGGGTTGTCGGAATCCGCAGCGGCCATTTTCGCGGCCACCGAATTGAGCCGCCGCCAGGTAGCCGCTCAGTATGCCCGAGTGTTCAACGGGGCTGCGCCGGCCGCGCCGGCCCCAGTGCCCGGCCCGGCCGTTATTTCCTGATCATTGACCGCGCAGCTCGGGCGGTGGCGAGCATGGTTAGCGCGCGCGCCGGCCCGGTTCTGAGATCCTCTCTACCACAGTGGCCGTGGCCTGGTCCCCCGGGCCTTCGAGCGCGATGTCAGCCTGTGCGATGATGCCGAGCAACCGATCCCCATCGTCGATCACGGGTATGCGCCGAACCTGCTCGGCCTTCATGCGGTCCATGACCTCCTCGAGCTGATCGTCAGGCCGCGCCGTGACCAAATCACGACTCATCAGGTCTATCACGCGGCTATCCCCGTTTCGGTTCTCGGCCACACAGCGGACCGCGATATCGCGATCTGTGAGCACGCCCCGGAGGCGGCAGCTCTCCCGGTCGTCGACCGCGGGTACCATTCCGATATCGTTGTCGCGCATGATCTGCGCGGCCCGTTGGACCGAGTCCTGGGTTGTGACGTATTGAGGATTGCCTGTCATGATATCGCGTGCTCTCATTGCCCATTTCTCCTGCACGGGTATGGGTCTGAGCTACGTCCCAGCAGGTCCAGGGGTGCAAACGGTGTGCCCTGTAAAGAAATGTTGCTTGCATCGTTTGCTGGCCAATCATAATTTTACAATCCCCCCACGGAAGGCTTCTGGCGTACTCTCCCCCGACAGAAGACCAGCGATTCTCAGCTACGCGTTTTTCTGATGCGGGAGGCTATGCTTTGGCCGTCAATCACATCCAACCCCAAGTGATGCGCACGCGTGTGCCGGTGGAAGAGTCAGCGGCGGCAGCGACGCGCATACCCGCAGTAGCGTTCCAAAACGTGGTGGGCAGCAGTTCCGTGCTGCGCCGCGCCATCGACCTGGGCTGCCGGGTGGCCAACCACCCGGGCACAACCGTGTTGCTGCACGGTGAGACCGGGACCGGCAAGGAATTGTTTGCGCGCGGCATTCACTATTCGAGCCCGCACTCAGCCGAGCCGTTTGTGGCCATCAATTGCTCGGCGATACCGGAACACCTGCTCGAATCGGAGTTGTTTGGTCACGAGAAGGGTTCGTTCAGCGGTGCCGATGCACAGAAGCGTGGTCTGCTGGAATTCGCGGGCAACGGCACAGTGTTCCTGGATGAAATCGGGGACCTGCCCATCAATCTGCAACCCAAACTGCTGCGCGTGTTGGAAGAGAAGCGCGTGCGGCGCGTGGGCGGCTTGCGCGAGATCGACATTTCCTGTCGCATCATCGCGGCCAGCCATCGCGATCTGCAGCAGCTGGTCACGGATGGTCATTTCCGTGCAGACCTGTACTATCGCCTGAGCGTCTTTGCCATCGAGCTGCCGGCCTTGCGGCAACGGACCACGGACATCGAGCTGCTGGCGCGCTACTTCCTGGACCAGGTATGTCGGGAGCATGGCGTGCGACCCCGCAAGTTTTCCGGCGAGGCGCTGGAAGCGCTGCGCAATTATGCCTGGCCCGGCAACGTACGCGAGTTAAAAAACGCGATTGAGGGCTCGGTCATCGTGAGTGAAGGCGACATCATCAAGCCCGAGCACATCGTTGTGCGCCGGCGCACCAGTGTGCCGACGCCCATGTCGGAATCCACACCGGTGGCCGCCGTGATCCGCGTACCGGAGGCGGGCCTGACCCTGGCCCACGCCGAGAAGCAATTGATCGAAGCCACGCTCAAACTCACCAAATACAACATCTCCCGCACGGCACGCATGCTCGACGTTTCGCGGCCAACCGTGTTGCGCAAGCTCGAGCAGTACGGGATCAAGAAGCCGCAGCCGGCACAATAGCGGGCGCGCGGCGCTGGGCGCGTTGTTCGGGAATACGGGGGATCTTGCCAGGGAATACAAACGGGCGCGCGGCTAACGGCTGCGGGCCCGTTTTGTATTGAGCTCTGCTTCTTGCCCTCTGTTTTTTCTCGGCGGCTACTTACTTATTCGTTGCCTGGGGCCGCGTCGAGCCACCAGCGAGGCAGATTGACCAGCGTGCCGCGCATGTCCATCTGCACGCCGCGCACGCGCTCGCGCAGCACGAACAACTCCGGTGCGTACCAGAGGAAGGTCCAGGGTTGGTCGTCACGTAGGATGCGCTGCACCTCACTCCAGAGGGGCCGTGCGCCTTTGATGGTTCGTGCGGCAGCAGCGCGCTCGAGCAGGCGATCGAGTTGCGGGTTGCTGTAGGACGCGGATTGGTAGGGCCCACCCAGCGCGTCGGAGTGGAACGCATCCTTCAGATTGAGCTGCAGGTCGGTCTCGAAGACCAGGAAAGCGCCTTCAAAGTTGCGCTGCACACTGCTGATGTCATCGATGAGAGTGGCGAAGTCGACTGGGCGCGGCACAATGCGCACGCCCATGCGGGCCAGGTCGGCGCGCACCATCTCGGCCACATCACGGTTGAACGCGTTGTTGGCTGCGATTTTGATTTCGATTTCCAGTGGTTTACCCGCGGCTGATTCCAGCCGACCGTCACCATCGCGATCCAGATAGCCGGCCTGCGCCAGCAGACGTCGCGCCTGTGCCGAGTCGAAGGGCAGAGGCGAGACGCGCGGGTCGAAGGCCCAGTGCGTGGGTGGGATGGGGCCAACGGCGACCTGAGCGTAACCATGCCGCAACAATTCGATCATGCGCGCGCGGTCCAGGGCCAGTGCGAGCGCGCGCCTAACCGCCGGCTGATCGAGCGGCGCGCGGGCGCCGTTCCACGCGATCATGGTGTAGCGCTGCGACGGTTTGACTATAGCCCGCAGATCGGGGCGCGCATCGAGCTCCGGCAACTGTTCCGCCCGGGCGGCCATGATCAGGTCGACCGCGCCGGTGCGCAGTTCCGTGACCTGGGCGCTGTTTTCAGGAATGACGCGCCATACAACGCGCTCGATGTAGGGCGGTCCGCCCAGTTCCGCCGGAAATGCCGCGTTGGCCTGAAAGACCCAGCGGTCATTGGCGCGTTGCGAAACGAACCGAAATGGGCCATTGCCCACCGGTTGTTTGTTGAATGCGGCCTGACGCAGCTGCGCGGCCGGCACCGCTTCCAGGTGATGCCTGGGCATGATGGCCAATTCGGTCAGTCCGTGCAGCGGATCTCGCCTGGGCAGCAGCCGGATGCGTAGCGTGAATGAGTCGATGGCCTGGGCCAAGGTCAAGTGCGAAATCGCATCACCGCCCGGGTAGGCGCTCAGCGTGTCACCTGCGCGCGTGATGGTGAAGACTGCGTCGTGCGCAGTGGTGCGTCTGCCATCGTGCCAGTACACGTCCCGGCGCAGGTGGAAGACTACAGCGGTGTCTCCAATCCACTGCCATGTACGCGCGAGTGCCGGCACGGGCTGCAGGTCGGCGCCCAGTCTGACCAGGGGCAGAAACAACATGTGCCGGATGACTTCGCCGGTCTGCGCGTCCGCGTTCACCAACGAGTTCAGCTGTTGCAGGTCACTGGCTGCCGCCAGTACCAGCGTGCCGCCACGACGGGGCGTGCTCTGGGCTGCGATGGGCGAGACCAGGAGCACGCTGCACAGCAGCCAACATTTCGAGATACGAATCATGCCGATTCTGTTCTTGATTCAGTTTCGCGCTGCGCGATGAGGCGGCAGAACAGGTCCAGCAAGGCGGGGTCGAAAAGGCCTTCCGACTCCTTCTGCATGAGCGCCAGTGCAGCGCGTGACGAATAAGCGGGCCGATAGCTACGCGTAGTGGTGAGTGCGTCGTACACATCGGCAATGCAAAGCATGCGCGCGGTGATGGGGATGTTCTCGCCCATCAGCTGGTCGGGATAGCCGTTACCGTCCCAACGTTCGTGATGGCTGCGCACCATGGGCCGTATGTCATACGGGAACCCCAACTCAGCCACGATCTGGTCGCCGGCCACGGTGTGCCTGCGCATTTCCTCGAGCTCACGCGGATCGAGGCCACCCGGCTTATTGAGGACAGCAGAGTCCAGCGTGGTCTTGCCGACATCGTGCAGAAAGGCGCCCATGCGGATCCAGGTGAGCTCGCGCCCGCTGAAACCGGCCACCTGGGCCAGGCGACAGGTATGATCGGCGACGCGCGTGCAATGGCCGGCGGTATAGTGGTCCATCGATTCGATCGATTCACCCCATACCTGAACGACCTGCAGATAGCTCTGTTCGAGCCGGTCGAGCTGGCGGTCAACGTCGAACAACTCCCGGCGCGCCTTCAGGCTGCCGAACAGACCGTGCGCACGATTCAGGCTGCGCAGCGCGTCCTGGCTGCGTCCCTGCGCCAGATGCACCAGTGCATATTCGCTTTCCGCTTCAGCCAGGAGGAGCGGGTGGTCGGCTTCCTGCGCCAACTCGGCGACCAGCGCCAGATGCGCTTCCGCCAGATGCAGCTTGCCGGACTCGCGATACAACATGCCATAGGTTTTGTACGTTTCGCCCAGGCCGGATTTTGATTCCAACCGGGCGAAGATCTCGAACGCCTGATCACAACAGGCGCGCGCATCATCGAAGCGTTCCAGCTTGAGGTAGAGCTCGGCGCGGTTGAGCTGGATGGTGCCCAGCGATTCGGGGTCGCGCAGTGACTCCGTGCGACGCAATGCTTCATCGAACGCAGCTTCGGCATCACGCAAGCGGCCGAGGTCGAGGTAAGCCATGCCGATGTTGTTGAGCACACGCGCCGTGCCCAGAGCATCCTCGAGTGACCGATAGCCGGAAAGAGCGGACAGGTAGCTCTCGAGGGCCATGGAGCTTTCGCCACGAATGCTGGCCACGGTGCCCAGGTTCTGCTCGATCATAACGGCCAGACGCTGGTTGCCCACGCGCACGGCCAGCGAAAGCGCCTCACAATACAGGGATTCCGCATGATCGATCTGGCCGAGTGCCTGACGCACGATGGCCAGGCAATTGGTAGCCTGCGCAACCAGATTCGGGACGTCGGCTTCCAAACCCACGCGGCGACTCGACTCGAACAGGTTGAGCGCCACATCAAAATCGCCGCGGTAATAGTGCACCAGGCCAATCTTGCGCAGCAGCTCAGCGGCCGGCGCACCACCCTGCGGCTGCCACTCATCGAGGGCGGTCTGATAGATGGCGAGCGCGGCGTCCAAACGTCCGTCCTCTTCGGCCGCGCGCGCAGCGGCCAAAACAGGTCCGATAGGTGTGGTATCCTGAATCATTGGGCTCCCAGTGAGTAACGGCCGATCACGGTGCGTTATCCAACTGCTCGAAAGTTTTCGGAATCGAGCCCGCCCGCGTCACGGCTGGTGCCCAGACGAATGAGCGTGGCGAACGTGCGCAGCAGATTGGGATCGTAAATGAACCCGGCCTCGCGCTGCATGATGTCGAGTGCCTGCTCGCTGGAGACGGCGGCACAGTAACTCCGTTCCGTAGTCAGTGCGTCGTAAACATCGGCAATGCAGATGATGCGTGCGGCCAGCGGGATCTCCTCGCCTTTCATACCATCAGGATACCCGCTGCCATCCCAGTGCTCATGGTGGTTGCGTACCATGGGCCGGATCTCGGGCGGAAATTGCAGCTCCTGGATCAAGGAATCGCCGGCCACTGGATGTTTCTGCACGGCCTGCCATTCCGCGGCGGTGAGCGGGCCGGGCTTTTCCAACAATTCCCTGGGCAATGTCTGGTTGCCGACATCGCGCAGGAACGCGCCGATGCGCAGCCAGATCAAGTCGCCGTAACCCACCGCTTGCGCCAATGTTGCCGCCAACTCGGCCACGCGCTTACCGCGTCGGCGACTGTTCTCGGACGCCACGCGGGGTGTGGGCAGTTCTTCGGTCCAGAGTTGAATGGCGTGGAGATAGGTTTGCTCCAGGTTTTCGACGCGCCGGCGCAGGTCCAGGATCTCGCGGCGCGCGTCCAGCTCACAAAACAGCTTGTGCGCCCGATTCAACGACTGCAGCGCCTGCGGGATTTGTCGCAGGTTGAGGAAGAGCCGGGCCCGCTCATTCTCCGTTTCCGCTTCCAGCAGCGGATTCTCGCAGGAGCGAGCCAGCTTGAGGGCCAGTGCGAGCTGCACGTGCGCCACCTGCGGCTTGCCGGTCTCGCGGTACAAGACGCCGTAGAATTTGTGCACCTCACCAAGCCCGGAATCAGAACCCAGCTGGCTGAAGGTCTTGAACGCTCGCTCACAACACTCACGCGCACGCTCGTAATTCTGCCGCTTCAAGTAAAGTTCAGCGCGGTTACTTTCGACCTTGGCACGCGTGGCGTCGTCACCAACGCGCGCAGCCAGCTGGTAAGCGGAATTGAAACAAAGTTCGGCCGCCATCCATTCGCCAACGTCCACATGCAACATGCCCATGTTGTTGAGCACCCATGCGGAGGATCGCTCATTGTCGAGCTTGCGGAACCGATCCAATGCCGATTGATAGCGGACCAACGCAGTTCCCAGATCACCGCGCACGTTGGCGAGCGTGCCCAGGTTCTGATCGATCATGGCGGCGAGCTGATGATCGCCTACCTCATCGGCAATCACGCAGGCCCGCGCGTACAGAGCTTCGGCTATCTCCAGGCGCCCCCGGAACTGCTCGACCACTGCCATGCCGTTCAAGGCCGAGGCTGCATCCGGCCGCTGACCGAGCGTGTTGGCGTTGACCAGGCTGGCCTCAAAGGCGGCGTGCGCTTCATCGTAGTCACCGCGCTCGAAGCAAACCCGACCGATCCAGCGGAGCACCCGTGGACCATGCTGCGCGTCTTCACCGGCGTGAATGCGCTCGATCGCCGCACGATAGCCAGTCAGCGCGTCATCCCACGCACCGGATTGCTCTGCCTGACGCGCACCATCGATCAGTGCCGTCAGCGGAAGCACGTGGCCAGGTTCGATCAAGCGCAGCTCCGTCATGGATCGCTCCGCCGGGTTCGGCCCACACCCAGCGCATAGCGCGCACGGCGCCGTCGTTCAGACGCGCAGAGTGCGATTGGTGCTGGCAGCCGGACTTTCCTTCGCATTGCTACCTCATGCTTTAGGTCAACCGATGGCCATGGCGTAACCTGAGAAGTGGCGCAGCATTCCGTTTACGAGCAGGGCGGCGGCGCAGGCTGACTGGGACAGAGCCGCACCTGCCAGGAGCAACGCAAACGCGCTCCGGCATGACGTCTTCATCTGCCTCTGGGAGTTCTCGTTGGGGGTGGCCGAGCTTTTTGGGCTCTTGTTCGGCGGCACAACAGGCAATGCTCGCGCCACCGCGTTCCAATCTCACAAGCTATTGTGGGGCCATCAGTTGAATTGCGGAACGTGGACGCGCGAACAGGGCAATTTGCCCGAATACTCTCGTTACACTGTCATGCGGTGTGTGGGTGTTTTGAACGGATCAGTGGTCTGACTGCCGGCCATGATGATTTCGGGAGCGCAGAGCGGGAGTCAGGAGCGGGAGCAGGCATGTACGCATCGATCATGGTAGGCAGGAACCTGCGCCCGTGGCGGTACTCAAAAAGCGCTGAGTCCAGTGAGGTCCTGGCCGAGGATGAGGCCGTGGATGTCGTGGGTGCCCTCGTAGGTATAGACGGATTCCAGGTTGGCCATATGGCGCATGGCGGAATACTCCACCAGGATGCCATTGGCGCCCAGGAGTCGACGCGCTTCGCGCGCTACGTTGCAGGCCATGTCGCAGTTGGCCCGTTTGGCCAATGAGACCTGCTGGGGCCGCACTCGTTTTTGGTCCTTGAGCCGACCCAACTGCAAACAGAGCAGCTGTCCCTGCGTGATGCCGGTCAACATCTCTGCCAGTCTCACCTGCTGAATTTGCTTGGCGCCAATGGGTTGGTCGAACATGATGCGATCCCTGGCATAGCGCAGTGCTTCATCGAAGCAAGCCATGGCCGCACCGACGGCGCCCCAGGCAATGCCGTAGCGCGCCTGGGTCAGACAGAGGAGCGGACTTTTCAGACCGCCTGACTCGGGCAACAAGGCATCAGCGCCCACGCGCACGTCCTGCAGGGAGAGCTCGCTCGTATCGGAAGCCAACAGTGACAGCTTGCCCTTCTGGTCGCGTGCCTGGAATCCCCTGGCGTCGGTAGGCACAATGAAGCCGCGAATCGAGGCGACGTCATCGATGGCACCGGTCTTGGCCCATACAATGGCAATGTTGGCCATGGACCCGTTCGTGATCCACATCTTCGCGCCGTTCAACACCCAGCCCGTCCCATCTTGACGCGCGGTTGTAATCAAGCCCGCCGGGTTGGAGCCGTAGTCGGGCTCGGTCAGGCCGAAGCAGCCGATTACCTCACCAGCGGCCATTTCAGGCAGCCATTTCTTCTTTTGTTGCTCATTGCCGAACGCGAAGATTGGGTACATGCAAAGCGCGCCCTGCACGGACGCGAAGGAGCGGATGCCGGAATCACCGCGTTCCAGCTCCTGCATGATCAGACCGTAGGCAACGTTATTGAGCCCGGCGCAACCATATTCCTCGGGCAAGTTGGCGCCGAGTATGCCCAGTTCTGCCATCTGCGGGATCAACTTCCTGGGAAATTTCCGCTCGATGTAGGCCTCGTTGATGACGGGCAGCAGATTGTCATCCACCCAGGCGCGAACGGTATCACGGATCATGCGCTCCTCTTCGGAGAGAAGCGCGTCCAACTCGTAGTAGTCGATGCCCTTGAATCTGGCCATTGCTCGCAGCATCCGCCGTGGTCGTTTTGCGCGCGCAAGATACGGGCGCGCGCGCAGGTTAGCGAGCACGCGGCTGACCAGCGCGCCGCCTTTCAGCAGGGCGCGCTGGGGCCTGACATGGGTTTTTTCCCGGGGGCATTACGTCAACTGGCGCGCCTGGCGCACCTGAGTCCGACCGGCGATTTGGTGCGCGCGCTGGCGCAGCATGCTGCATCCGATCGTGAACTGGCATTCGCGTGCGGCTGGGCCTCGCACATTCTGCTGGATGCCATGATACATCCGCTCATCAACGAACAAGCCGCCCTCCTGCTTGGCCTGCGTTTCGAGGATGCCGTGCTGGCCCAGTTGGAGCACACTGCTCGCGCTGCAATCGACAATGGCCTTCGCAGGCGCGGATGGCACAGCGGGCAAGGGCTCGCCGACCGTTGCGCGTTTCCGCCAGGCGTTCCAATCTCACGTGCAGAGCGGCCTCTCAGATTGGCCCAACTACAATATCGACAGCGGTCAGATCGAGCCGCCTTCCGACGGCGAGTCGGCGGCCTGAGCCGATCCTCTGTCTGAAGCAGGGACCATGAACATTCTGGTAGTGCGCCACGCGATTGCCGAAGACGCGGCTGCGTGGGCGGCGACCGGTGAGCCCGACGAGCGTCGGCCGCTCACGGATGAGGGTCGAAAAAAGATGCGGAAGGGTGCCCGCGGATTGCGCGCTCTGGTGCGCCGCATCGACTTGCTGGCTACCAGTCCGCTCGTGCGGGCGGTGCAAACCGCGGAAGTGGTTGCCCGCGAGTACGACGCACTGGCCGTCACCGTGAGTGATGTGTTGGCGCCCGGCCGGCAGCCGGGCGCGTTCCTGGAATGGCTGCGCAGCCTGGATCAGGTGGGTACGTTGGCTGTGGTCGGCCACGACCCGCACTTGCCTGCCCTGGTGAGTTGGCTGCTCACTGGCCAGGAGGGCGGCGTCATCGAGTTGAAGAAAGGCGGTGCTTGCCTGTTGCAATTGGAGCCGGCCGGCGCCCCGGGCAACGCGCTGCTATCGTGGCTGCTCACACCAGATCAGCTGCGCGCCCTGCGCAAGTAGAGCGTACTACTTCAGCTTGCTGATGATCGCCTGGGCAAACTGATCGGTGGTTGCCTTACCGCCAATGTCGGGCGTCAATACTTTCCCCTGTTGGATGACATCCTGAAGCGCGCGCCGGATGCGGGCGCAGGCCTCTTTCTCATCGAGATAGTCGAGCATCATGCAAGCGGCCAGGATCATGGCGCCCGGGTTGGCCACACCTTTGCCGGTAATATCCGGCGCCGAGCCATGCACAGGCTCGAAGATGGCTGCGTCGCGGCCAATGTTGGCGCCGGGTGCCAGGCCCAGACCGCCCACCAGTCCCGCGATCAAGTCACTCAAGATGTCACCGAACATGTTCTCCATGACCAGCACATCGAACTGATAGGGATCCAGCACCAGCTGCATGGCCGTGTTGTCCACGATCTTGTCTTCAAAGGCGATGCGGTCCTGGAACTCGGCTGCGACCTTACGACCCGCTTCCAGGAACAGCCCCTGTGTGAACTTCAGGATATTGGCCTTGTGCGCGAGTGTGACTTTCTGGCGGCCGCGCTCCAGCGCGTACTCGAAGGCAAAGCGTACCACGCGCTCGGCGCCGTAACGCGTGATGATCATGACCGACTCGGCCGCGGCTTTGGGATCGTCACCCATGCCGATGAAGTGTTCAACGCCTACGTACAGACCTTCGGTGTTCTCACGAATCAACACCAGGTCGATGTCCTGGTAGCGGCCGCCCGGTACCAGCGTCTCAGCTGGTCGCACGTTGGCGTATAAATCGAATTCCTTGCGCAGCGCCACATTGACCGAACGAAAGCCGGTGCCCACCGGCGTAGTCAGTGGCCCTTTCAGCGCTACGCGGTTGCGGCGGATGGATTCGAGTGTCTGATCCGGGATGGGTGTGTGAAAACTTTCGACTGCGGCCACACCGGCCAGCTGATCATCCCATTCGA
>JBOHRF010000102.1:0-15522 GCA_050732575.1 Longimicrobiales bacterium | reverse complement strand
CTTCGGCGTGAATCAGAAACAGATTCGCCACGTTCGCGCAGGCAATGAACAACACCAGCCCCACTGCAGCCATGAGAATCCACAACACGCGACCCACATCGCCGATCACATCCTGCGCCAGCGGGCGCACATACGGCTGGAGTTCCAAACGCCTGAATATCTGGGGAAGAAGCGCGATCCAGCGCGCCATGTCGCGGTTGGCTTGCTCCAGCGTGACCCCGGGCTTAAGCCGGGCCAGTGCCTGGAAATCGAATTCGATATGAAACGCGTCGGCACGATCGAGCGGCAGCGGCAGCAGGATGGCAGGACGCTCGCGCAGGAACTTGAAGGACGAGGGCAGCACGCCAATGACTTCCGCCGGCACACCATCGATTTGCAGCGACTGGCCGATGACATTGCTTGCGCCGGCAAAACGCCTCTGCCAGTACCCGTGCGTCAACACCACACGCAGCGGACTGCCAGGCGTATCATCCTCGACTGTGAATAGTCGTCCAATGGCGGGCCGCACCCGCAGCACCGGCAACGTGGCATGGCTCACCGCGAGCGCCTCGACCCGCTCCGGGTCACCACCACCCGTGATGGAGACCTCGTTGGTTTCCCACGCACCAACTTCCTCGAACACCCGCTGATTGTCGGCCGCCGCGAAATACGTAGCCGGGCCCTGATTCATCGCCGCCAGGTTCAGGCGCGGCGCTCGATGGTAGATGCTCACCAGCCGCTCCGGCTCGGGGAACGGAAGCGGCTTCAGCAGCACCCCGTACACCACGCTGAAGATCGCCGTGCTCGCGCCAATGCCCAGCCCGAGCGTAAGAACCGCAGCGGCTGCAAAGCCGGGACGCCTCAAGAATGAGCGCGCCCCAAACCGAAGATCCTGCCCCAGACTTGTAAACAAACCCGCCTCCCGAGCTAATGCTAGAAATCCAGCATAGTGCTGATTATCTAGCACACGGACGGCTGCGCGTCAAGAACGAGGGGGTTGAGGATCATGATCGAGGCGCACGTGTGGCTGGCTGGTTCGCCGAGCGCGGCGGACCGGCTGGCCCGTCGCGGGCTTCATGTTTTTGAGCGGGGCCTCCGGCTGGAACCCGACTTACGCGGGATCGAGGGAGTCTCGTACTGAACGAGCTGATGAACAGGCCAAATCTCAATGCCCCAGCCGACTTCAGCGCCGATCTGGCCGGCGGGATGAAGCGAGGCGACGAGAACCGCGTCCTCCATGTCGGTGGCTTCGATCACGAAGAATCCGCCCACGACTTCCTTCGATTCCGTGAACGGACCGTCGGTCACGCGCTCTTTCCGGCTGCGGCGGGGCCGCACGGCGCGAGTCTCAGCGGGTCCGCCCAGCGATCCCTGGAGAATGAGACGTCCGGTGCTCTTGAGCGCCTCGTCATGGGGCGGACACTGTTCGACGATGGCAGCCAGTTCGGCTTTGGGCAGCGCCTCGGTGGCGTTCGGGTCGTAGTATGCAAGGCAAAGATATTTCACGGTGTCCCGCACGAAGAAGGAACCGGCGCCCGATGATATGATCCAGACGCCGGTATCGATGTTACCGCTGCACACCTTCAGTGGGCGGTGCCTGACCGAGACCAATCGTTTCGCCGCTGGCCAGCACGTGGTCCTTCATGGCCGCGGTGAGTGTTGCGTAAGTCGCCAGTGCATCGGCTGGCAGTGTGGTGTCCAAAGCAAATACCTGGAAGTGATAACGATGTTTGGGGCCGGGCGGTGTGCGGGGCCCGGCGTAGGGCTGGGCTGCGCCGCGCATGTTGGGTCCATTCTGCGCGCCTTCGGGTGGTGTAGTCATGCCCGGTTCGAGTTTGGTCACGGCCGCAGGGATGTTCACCATCGTCCAGTGCAGGATTGGCATGTTGTCCCGCAGTGCGTCGGGATCCTGCATGATGATGACGAATGACTTCGTGCCCTCCGGAGCCGCGTTCCAGTTCAAGCCCGGAAATGTATTGCCCTTGTACTGCGTATTCTCTACGGGAATGTCGGCGCTGCCCTTGAAGGCGGGCGAGGAGACCTCGAGCTTCGCGTTGGCTTTTGCCGGAATGGTTACGATCGCGAGTTGCGCAGCGCCGGGCGCCGGAGCGGGCTGCTGCGCCTGCGCCGCGCCGGCAGCAACGAGACTGCACAGCGCGATGAGACTGGATGAAATAGCGACTTGCTTCATGGGACTACCCTCGTTGAAGTGGAGTATTGAGAAAGAACCAGCAGGGAACCATTTCACAGCGGCGCGAGGCAGGCTGGTAGTTGCAAGACGCAATTCAGCGCGATTTGGTCACGCGTCCCGCTTCAACGAGCGCGTGACTACTATAAGCCTCGCTCTTGGAGCCACTGCTCCGCAGCCTGCTTCGGCTCGGGCTCCTTGGTGAACCGTTGGCCCGCGAAAACTTCCAGTGCCTCTATTGCAGACCAGTCGAGATCCCCGGTTGACGACTTGGGGTCTCGAAGCACACGAGCCATTAGTGGCAGCGCCGCGTCGGAGCGCGCACGCGCAAGCATGTCGAGGAGCACGCCCAGCGTCTCGATATCGGTGTCCGGACTCGCTTCCTCGCGCTCGGCAGCCGCCAACGCTGCCGACTCGAATTCGCCGCTCCCTGGCGGCCAAGCGCTCAACACGCCGGCGCCCGCCTGGCGTCCCTCGGCCACCGGATGTCGGAGGAGCTGAAGCACGACGGGGAGTGCATCGGCGGGACCGCGGGCAATCAGACCCCACTGTCCGAAAACGCCTTTCCGGTACGACCAGGCCTGCCACTCGGAGGTGTGAGGTTGCGCGGGATTTCGTGAGTTGCCCCGCGAATCGAGCGCTGCGAGGTAGTCCTCGATGTAGCCCGCGTAGTGGTCCACCGATCGCGTGAAGCGCGCCAGGTCAGGCCGGCCCCTGGCGTCGAGCGGAAAGCGTTCTTCTTCGAGGCGCGGTGGTTTCTCGGGGCCGAGGAAGATGAGCTTCAGCCAGCGAAGTACGGTGTCCATTACGCTACTCCGAGCGTAGCGCGGTGGCTGGCGCAAGGGCTGTCGCACGGAGCGCGGGAATCGCGCACGCGGCCAGTGTCACCGCGACCAGTACTAGCGTGACAATCGCGGCGATGGGCGCGGAGTTCCACGAGCCAAACAACAAATCGCCGATCCGGCGCAGGGCTGCGAGCCCGAGGACGATCCCGATTGCGCCGCCGATCACTGTCAGCCTGATGCCGTAGCCGAACACCAGGCGCGTGATCGACGATGGACTGGCTCCCAGCGCGACACGAATCCCGAACTCGCGCGTGCGACCGGCCGTCACGTACGAAACGACACCGTACAATCCCACGGCGGCGAGCAGGATGGCGAGGATGCCGATTGCGGTGAGCGTGCCGCTGACGGCGCGCGCGACCAGGAGCGAGCTGCGCAGGATTTCCTCCATCGTGCGCAGCCGAACCAGTGTGAGCGGCACGTCGTTGCGCGCCATCGAGCCACGCACCGCGAGCAGCAGCGCGGAGGCGTCGCCGCGCGTGCGAATGAGCACGGTCTCGCCGCCTTCGAGACCACGTTGGACCACGTACATGGGGTGCGGCGCTTCTGCGAGCGAAATGAAGCGCGCGTCCGCCGCGACGCCGATGACTTCCGCAGGAGTGCCGCCCGGGCCGCCCAGCTGCACGAACGTGCCCACCGGGTCGCGCGTGCCCCAGTATTTTCGCGCCATTAATTGATTGACCACGACCCGGCTGAGCGTATCGCGATCGTTCCAGGTCAGCTCACGGCCTCTCCTCAGCGGGATGCCCAGCGTCTTGAACATGTGCGGGCCGGCCCGCACCATGGCGACGTCCATGTCATTATCGGAAAGCGCCGAGTAGCCGGGGATGTGAATCGTGCTGCGCATGCCATCACTGGTGAATGGCGCCATTGATGCCAGCGAGACGGCTGTGACTCCCGGAATTGTGCTGAGACGCTGCACGACCAGCTGCGTGAATGCGCGATTGCGCGCCCGGTCGCTGATGCCGGACGGATCCTCGAAGTTCGCCACCACAAGGCGCTCCACCGTGAAACCGGGATCGACGCGTTGCAATTGATCGAGGCTGGCCCGCAGCCCGCCACTGACCAACAACAGGAGCATCGAGAGCGCGAGCTGTGAGGTGACCAGCAGCCGTTGCGCGCGCGCTTTGCCGGGCCGTGCGCCTGCCTCGCCGCGGCGCAGCGACTCCACGACATCGGACCGCATACCGACCAGGGCAGGGGCCAGGCCGAACAACACGCCGAATGTGATGGCGACCGCTACGGCGTAGGCCAGCACGGTCGAATCGATCGTTGGATGAATGGAGCGAGGAACACCGAACCGGCTCGCGAACACCGGCAGTAACGATACCAGTGCGATCACGACCATACCGGCCACGAAGGCCAGTACAACGCTCTCGGACACGAGCTGGCGTACCAGGCGAAACGGGCTGGCGCCGAGCGAGAGTCGGACCGCAAACTCCCGACGACGCCGGATGGTGCGAGCCAGAAGGACGGCCGCGATGTTGACGCCGCAGACCGCGAGCATGACGAGCGTTGCGCCAAAAACCAACCCGGCGGTTGCGAACACGCCGCGCCCGGTCAGCTCCAACGGCACAATCGAGCTGGCCGTACGCACGCTGATGGTCCGTAGCGCGTTCGACTCCGGATACTCCGCTGCCAGCGCCTTCATGATGCCGTCCAGCGCCCGCTCGGCAGATGCGGGCGAATGCCCGCGTGCGAGACGCCCAAGCAGTCTCACCGAGCGCTCGCCTCGATCCGTCAGCAATCCGGGCCGCCCCGTGAGCGCGGCCGCAGAACCGAACGGGAAGTACAGATCAACGTTCGAAAGCTCGATGCCCTTGAAGTTTGCCGAGGTAACGCCGGCAACACGAAAGTTCTGGCCGTTCACGACCAGCACGCGGCCGAGCACGGATGGATCAGCACCGAGCGTTGTCCGCCAGAAACGATGACTGACAATCACTTCCCGTTCGCTCGGCGATTCCGCGGGACGCCAGCTGCCGCGCCACAACGGCCGATCGATGACCGTGAAGTAGTTCTCCGATACGATTCGCGCCTCGAAGTGCGAGGTCGCGTCGTTCAGCCGGACGTAGGCAGCGAGTGGCGTAACCGCGGTCAGTCCGGCGAGCGTGCCTGACTGCCGCAGGTCCACATAGTCTGCGTATGACGAGCCGCCGAAGCGGTCCCTATCGTGGCGCAGCTCATGCCCTTCGCTCGTGTAGATTCGGACCAGCTCACCCGGATTCGTTGCGTCGAGCGGTTGCAGCAGCAACGCATTCAACAGGCTGAACACCGCCGTGTTCGCGCCGATGCCCAGCGCGATGGTTGCAACTGCTGCCAGCGTGTAACCGGGCGATCGGCGCATCGCTTTGAACGCGTACACCAGGTCCTGCGCAACCGACTCCAGCCGCTCGCGCCACCTTACTCGACGTACCCTTCGGCTGCCAATCTCCAGGCAGATCGCGGCTGCACCGGATAAGTCACCGAAATGACGCAGGGCCTGCTCGCGCGCAGCGGCCTCCGAGAGGCCCGCCGCCATCAATTCCGCGGTTCGCTCCTCGAGGTGAAAAGCGAACTCGTCTTGCACTTCCGCTTCCGGATCGGGGCCGTGCACACGCCGCCAGCGGCGCCAGTAAGGCCCGCTCATGCGGACTCCGATGCCAGACGCGCGGGGCGCAGGATGCGGTCCACGGCCTCGACGTAGGCCGACCACTCGCTCACGCGCGACCGTAGCTGCCGCCGCCCCAGAGCCGTCAGGCGATAGAACTTTGCCCGCTTCTTCTTGGGCGACATGCCCCACTCCGCACTGAGCCAGCCGCGCTCTTCCATCTTGTGCAACGCCGTATATAACGCGGCGTCCGCAATGTTCAATGCGGCCGCGCTCGTCTCTTCCAGCCAGGACGCGATGGCAAAACCATGACGCGGACCTCCGGCCAGCGATTGCAGGATCAGCGCGTCCAGTGTGCCGTGAAAGAGTCGTTCCGGAATGCGGTCGGCCATCATTACCTCAAGAGATGAGGTAACGGTAGCCGACCGCTGCCCGGGCTGTCAATGCCGGCACAGATCAGACGTGTTGATCGACCAGAATGGGGTTGCCGTCGGGGTCCAGCGCGATAAAGCTGGCCGGGCCGGTGGTACTCTCGTCCGCTTCACTCATCATCTCCACACCCTGGGCCTTGAGCTGACGCTGCAGTTCGCGCACGTCGGTGAACGTAGCGAGCTTCTGGGCGTTGCTATCCCAACCAGGATTGAAGGTGAGGATGTTTTTTTCGAACATGCCTTGAAACAGGCCGATGACGTGATCCCCGTTTTTCAGGATCAGCCAGTTTTGTGCGGGCATTCCGGCAAACTGCTTGAATCCGAACTTTTCGTAGAACTTCCTGGAGGCCTGGAGGTCTTTGACCGCGAGGCTGATGGAAAACGTGCCGAGTTCCAAGTTGCGCTCCTTTCTTCAACCGATTGTTGCGGCGAGGCTCGCAGGCGCACTCCGGCGCTTGCGGCTCAGGACGCCGGCAGAGACGAGTGCGAAGACCAGCCCGACGGGCAATGGCTCAATGAAGGTTATGGCGGCGTTGAAGGCCGGGTTCTTATAGAGCTGCGCGAACTTTTGCGCGTCGTCGAGCTTCTTCTGGATTTCTTCGGGACTGTCGCCACTCGCCCTGGCCTTTTCTTCCGCCATGGTCTGGAATTTCTGTGCAAAGTCAGGCGCCAGCTTGAAGTAGATGATCTCCCATGTCGCCACGTAGCACAGGCTGGCGACGAGCGTGATGAGCGATCCTATGGCGAGCGCCCGGCCGAAGCGGATGGCTCCGCC
Source organism: Longimicrobiales bacterium (assembly GCA_050732575.1). Classification (GTDB taxonomy): domain Bacteria; phylum Gemmatimonadota; class Gemmatimonadetes; order Longimicrobiales; family RSA9; genus JBBDWZ01. Next base: position 8,720 of record JBOHRF010000102.1, on the reverse strand, counting down.
GGCTACGTTGTCGCGGTAGGAGCGGACGCCGAAGAAGATCAGCAGGAAGGCGAGGACCATGGTCGTGTAGCCGATGACCTGGCCGCGGTCGTAGCCGATCATATCCGCGAACGGCATGGTGAGCAGCATCATGACGGACAGGATGGCGCCCGAGATCAGCCCGAAGGTCCAGACAGTTTTCTTCATGGTGGTCACTCCGAATACAGGTGGCGTTTTCCAACTCGTTTGCGCCACCATGGTAGCCGGCGGGACCCGGGGAATGTCATCACCCGAAGGAATGATTTTGACTGGCGCGGGCCAAAAATCACCCTTTAGGGCGAGCCATCAGGCGATGAGCCCTGCCTCTTTTGCGATCTGGACGGCCTGCGTCCGGCGTTTGGCGTGGAGTTTCTCGAACAGGCGGCTGGAGTGCGTCTTCACCGTGTTCTCGCTGACGAACAGCTTGGCGGCGATTTCGCGGGTGCTGAGGCCGGCGGCAATGGCCTCGAGGATCTCGAGCTCGCGCGGCGTGATGCCCAGCTGGCGCAGGCGCGCCTCATCGGCAACGAACGGTTCGGCCACCCGGACCGGCACCTCGACCGGCACGTGCACCTCGCGCACGACCACTTTTTCCCGCGCGCGCGTGAGCTTGAGCCCGAGCCAGATGCCGACGACAGAAAAGAGCAGCGCGACGATGCCGCCGTAGATCTCGACTGAATGCTGGGCGATGAGGAATCGATACTCGATGAACTTGAGGCCGGCGATCAGTATACCGCCCAGCAGGCCGTACAGGGCAATGGTCTTCTTCACGCGACGAATATCGCCAGGGCGCGCGGCGTTGTCACCGGTCAGGCCCGTCGTCAGGGCGTCACACAACGGCAGGTAAAACGCCTGGTCGCACCGCATGGCCACTGCGATGTTGCAGAAAGCTGGTCAGCGCTGAGTGAAGAGCAGGGCGACTTCACTTGCAACCAGACTACAGTCGTAGACCCTGACCTCATCGAGATTGCCGAGCCAGGGCCGGTTGCCCGGCACGATTGTCATGCTGCCAATGCGCGCGGGTGCCGCTGTGTGCAGCAGCGGGCCGCCTGTGCCGCTGTAGGTGCCTGGCACAGCTGCGCCGTTTACGTAGAGCGTCATATCCGTGGGTCCGCGCACAGTGGCGGCAACGTGCACCCAGGTGTCGGCCGGAATGGGGTTGTTGGACGAGATGGTTCGGCGCGTCGCAGCTCCCACGGCACCGCCGTCCGCGTAGGTGATCTGCAGCGAACCGGTGGGTTCGGTTTGGAACCAGATGCCGGCGTAGCGGCCCGGCTCATCGTCTGAGACGAAGATGGAGCGGAGCTCATTGCGCGCGGCCGCGGGCTGGTAGACCCACGCCGCAATGGAGAACGGCAGCAGCAGCGTGTTGAAGCGATCGCCCAGCTCGATGGAATCATCGACGCCGTCAAGAGAGAGTGCTGCGCCACTGATGCCGAAGCGATCGTTCACCGGCGTGCTTCCCTGCACCATCCCGTGGTTGGCATTGCCGCTGGCATCAAAGGCACTGCCGGCATCGAAGCGATACCACGCGATCGGTTGGAAATACGCGCAGGCACTGGCCGTGTACTGGATCGATGCCGTGGTGGTCTGTCGGCTCGTGATGCCGACCGTCTGCGCCGCGGCGCGGTACACGCGCTCGTCCGCTGCCTGCACGTTGTTCGGCACGATCTGCCAGGTGACGAAGGGCAGCACATTCACACGTCGCATACCGTTGCGCACCCACAGCATCAGGCTGTCGAAGGGTGAGCGTAGCGCAACCCGCGCGGAATCGGAGGGCGGAAGGCCACTCACCTGCAGATCGAGCACACCGGACGAGCAGCGCAATGTGAACGTGACCGTGTCGGTGATGCCTGGCTGCGTGAGCAGCGGAGCCGCCGCACTGTTGCTCGAGCTGGAGTATTTATGCGATGAACCAAGCACGCTGCAGGCGTGTTTACTCAGACCGTCGATCCCCACATCAACGTCGCGGCCGGCGCCGACGTTCGTGAAGCCAACGCTGCTGCCCAGGGGAAGAACGGTGCTGTCGCCCCGGAAGGGCGTGTTGCGATCGCGCACGAACGCGGAGAACGTGATCAGGCTGTCACCCGGAAGACCGTTCGCCGCGATCACGATGTGGGCAGCCGGATCGACTGCCTGGTAATGCACGGTCACGGCCGTGGTATGGCGGCTCCTGACCACGACGCTCTGCTCCGGTGCGCGGTACTGCTTGCGATCCCTGCCTATCGCCCCAAGTGGATCCAGCGTAACGAAATGCGGCACCAGCGCGATGGCCTGGACGCCGTTGGTCACTCGCACTGATTGAAACAACAGATCGAGCGAATCGTGGTGCACGAAGATCCACGCTGAATCGCCGGCCGGCAGACCGTTCACATGTAACTCGAGCCGGCCCGTTGCGCACTGCAATTCGAACGTGACGATCGTCGTTACGGATGAACGTGTCGTAATTGTATGCGAGTTCGCGGTGGACGCACCCATCCCCCCGCCGTCCCCTGGCGAGCCCGTAGCCGACCAGCCTATGACCGTGCACGCGTCTGCACTCAGGCCCTCCACGCCGACTGTGATTTTGAACCCGGCGCCCAGGTTGCCGAAGGTCGTCGAGCCACCCATGGCCAGGCCTGCCTGATCTCGGTTGAAGGGCGTGATCTGATCCTGAACGAATGCGGTCACGATGATGCTGGGATCATTGGGAATGCCGGTCACGCGGACCTCGATGGCTGCGTCCTGCAGCGCGAAGGGCGGTTCTGTGCAGCCACCCGCGCCGAAACAGACTACCGCCAACAGGCTCAGCGGTCCGAAACGCTTCGTGATCCGGGAGGCTCGTTCGTATGGCTTCATGTTCAACTCGATTCAGGTTCTGATTGTTGCGGTGCGGGCGGCGCACTACCTTGGCGGAGGATCGTCGAACCCATGTAGCCCACGCGCCCCGATCGCCGCTCAATCACTTGACGCGCAGAAGACTCGCACAACCGGAAATGAGCCGGACGTGGAGCCAGCCACTGTCTTCACCGATCTGCTGAAGGAATCCCGCGCCGGAAACCCCGAAGCCCTCGATCGGCTGGTGCCGCTCGTCTACGACCAGTTGCGCGCCATCGCGCACCGCCAGTTGCGCGCGGAGCGGCCCGAGCACACCCTGGGTACCACTGCCCTGGTTCATGAAGCGTATCTTCGGCTGGTCGATCAGACGCGCGTGGACTGGCAAGACCGCTCGCACTTCTTTGCCCTGGCCGCGCGTACCATGCGGCGCGTACTGGTGGACTACGCGCGCCGGCGCGGCGCACGGAAGCGCCGTGCAGTCGAGCACACCGTTCTCGATGATGCGCTGGCCCTGGCAGACCAGCAGGCCGACCTGGTGCTGTCCATCGATGAGGCGCTGAACAGGCTGGCCCAGCTCGATGAGCGTCAGAGCCGTGTGGTGGAATGCCGTTTCTTCGGCGGGCTGACCGAAGAGGAGACGGCCGAGCTGCTCGGCGTCACTGCGCGCACGGTTCGGAATGACTGGGTGAAGGCGCGGGGTTGGTTATACCATGAGCTGGACGAGCAGCAAACGCGTTGATCCTTCCGCACCACAACGCTAGTCATACATCGCACCGCAGCAGGCCAGGAGGGCGTTCATGCCATACTCGGTCCCCGAACGCTGGCAGCAAATCCAGCAGCTACTCGATGAAGCGCTGAGCCTGCCAGCGGCTGAGGTGCCCGCGTTCCTGGCTTCGACTTGTGCCGGCGATGCCGATCTGCACGGCGAGGTCGAGCGGCTATACGCAGCCTGCCAGAGTGCGCAGGAATTCCTGGTCGAGCCACCCGCACAGCTCGTCTCCGCGCTGCTCGATGAATCAAACATCGATACGCAGCAGCGCGTTGGACCCTATACGCTGATCCGCGAGGTTGGCCGCGGTGGCATGGGCACCGTCTGGCTGGCCGAACGTGCGGACATCCAGAAGCGGGTCGCGCTGAAACTGGTCTCCGGCGGACTGGGCTCGAGCGCGCGCATCGAGCGCTTCCTGTTCGAGCGGCGCGTGCTGGCTCGCCTCGAGCATCCGCACATTGCACGATTGCTCGATGCTGGTGTTACCGAGCAGGGCACGCCCTGGCTCGCCATGGAATACGTTGAAGGCGAGCGGATCGATTATTGGTGTGAGGAGCGGCAACTCGGCACGCGCGAACGGCTCGCGCTCTTCGAGCAGGTCTGCCACGCGGTCGCGTATGCACATCGCAACCTGATCGTGCACCGCGACCTCAAGCCATCCAACATCCTGGTCACAGCCGAGGGCGAGCCGCGACTGGTGGACTTTGGTATCGCCAAGCTGCTGGCGTCTGGCGATGACACGGACCCGGTCACGGTGGCGGACGCGCGACCCATGACGCCGGAGTACGCCTCACCCGAGCAGTTGCGCGGTGAAGCGATCACCACGGCCAGCGATGTCTACCAGCTTGGCATCCTGCTGCACCAGCTGCTAACCGGCCGGCGCCCACAATCGACTGCCGATGCGCCACTGGCCGCGCGCGCCATCGCGGATCAGGACATCGCCAACATTGTGCGCAAGGCCATGAATCCGGAAGCGGACCGCCGCTACGAGAGTGCACAACAACTGCGCGACGACGTGCGGCGCTATCTCGATGGAAAGCCGATCTTTGCCCGCGCACCGACGGTGGGCTATCGCGCGCGCAAGTTTATGGCGCGGCACAAAGCGGGCACGGCCATGGCCGCGACCGTGGTGCTGCTCGTGCTGGGTTCGGCTGTAATCGCGCTCGTGCAAGCGCAGCGTGTGGCGCGCGAACGCGATCGCGCCGAACAGGTCTCGACCTTGCTCCAGGACCTGTTCGCCAGCTCGGACCCCACGGTGAGTGGCGGAGATTCGGTTACGGTGCGCGCGGTGCTCGGGCGCGGAGCACAACGCATCCGTGCGGACACATCGCTCGATCCGATGGTACGCGCCCGCCTGCTCGACGTCATTGCCACTGCCTACTCCAACCTGGGCACGCTCGACCACGCCATCGAGCTTCAAACCGAAGCAATGGCCACGCTCCAGGATGTCGTGCCGCCCGATCATCAAGCTCTGCTTGGCTCTCGCCGCCGGCTTGGTGCGTGGAAGGCGGAAGTCGGACAGGTGATGGAAGCGCTGCCCATGCTGCAGTCGGTGCTCGCTCTCGAGCGCAAGCGAGGCGTCAAACGACGCGCCGATCTGGCCGCCGCGTTGCATGCCACGGCCTGGGCGCATCAACTCAACCATGAAGCGGATAGGGCCCGTTCACTCTACCAGGAAGCACTGGCGATTTATCGGAGCCTGCCCGTTGATTCTGCGTTCCGCATGGTTCCAACGCTGGTCAACCTGGGCGCGCTCGCGCGCGATCGGGATGACCACGAGGCTGCGGAATCGCTTTATCGTGAAGCCCTCGAGAAGCGACGCGCTCGTCTGGGCAACGCGCATCCACTTACGGCCAGCAGCATGACGACACTGGCGAGCGCGCTGCGGGACCGCGGCAAGCTGGACGAAGCAGAGCGTCTGGCCGGTGAAGCCCTGCTCATTCATCGGCGCACACTGCCCTCGCCCCACCCTGATCTGGCCGCGGATCTGGCGCTGAAAGCAGACTTGCTGTCCAGCCAGCGAAGACTCGTCCACGCGGAGTTGGTTCAGAAAGAGGCACTGGCGATGTTTCGCGCGCTCTATGGTGACGCACACACTACGATTGCGCACGCCACGGCCAACCTCGGCTCCATTGTGCAGCGGCAGGGCCGGCTCGATGAAGCCGCACAACTTCAGCGTGAAGCGGCCGATCGCTACATCGCACTGGCTGGGGAAAGGAATCTATCCAGCGCCGTCGCACTCCAGAATCTCGCGTACACCGAGTTCCTGCGCCGGCGGCTTGACGAATCCGAAGCGCTCTACCGGCGCGCATTGCCGGTACTCGACTCGATTCTCAAAGGTTCAGCGAGCAACGCCAGCACGTTTGCGGATTTCGCGACCGTGCTGGCGCAGCAGCGCAAGTGCGATCAAGCCGAGCCGTACGCGCGCCGCTCCTACGAGCTGGCGCGCACGCGCTGGGCGGAGAACAGCGCTGATGTGATCCGGCCACAGCGCATACTCGGGCAGTGCCTGGTCGTGCTGCAGCGTTACGCGGATGCCGAGCCCATACTACTGGACGCGCACAGAAAGCTGGTTGCCGGTTGGGGCGCGGCCAATCCGTTCACGGTCGGCGCCGCGCAGGACCTGGTACAACTCTATGAGCGGTGGAGGAAGAAAGAGTCGGCCGATCGATTTCGGAGTGACGAGTGACGGATGATGAGCCACCTCGGAGAGCCCCCAGCAGGCCGTACAGGCAAGGCAGTTTGCACAAGCAGCTATTTCCTTGCGGTTCGTTTTCTGGCCATATATCATGTGGTGAGCTATCACTGCATGAGTGTTGCCCATGACGACGCCATCCGAACGACTACAGGGCACGGTAGACGTGCTCATTCTCAAGACGCTGGCCTGGAAGCCGATGCACGGGTACGCGATCGCGCAGTTCCTGGCCGAACGCAGCCGGGGTGAGCTGACGGTTGAGGGCGCGGCGCTGTATCAGGGGTTGCACCGGCTGGAGCGGAAGGGGCTGATCCGGTCGCGCTGGGGCACATCGGACACGAATCGCCGGGTGCGCATCTACAGTCTCACGCCGAACGGTCGGACGCAGCTGGTAGCGGAAGAGGACGGCTGGAAGCGTTACGCTGCTGCGGTTACGCGAGTGCTTTCTGTGAGGGATGCCAATGCGTGAGCGCATCTTTTTGAGCAGGAGCCGTGAGCAGATCGCGGCGGACAACCGGGTCGAGCTGGATGGCTGGCTGGACGAGCGCGCGGCCGAGTTGGCAGCGCAGGGTGCGGATCCCGCAGAAGCGCGACGGCTTGCGCTGGAGGAGTTTGGTGATGTTGCGGGTGCGGAGCGGTACGCGCGGCGTCAGGATGAAGCGGCGGACCGGCGCATGCGCGTGCTGGTCTGGGCGGAAGAGCTGGGGTCGGACCTGCGCATAGCGCTGCGCATGCTGGGGCGAGCGCCCATTGTGAGCGCGGTGGTTCTGCTGACCTTTGCCCTGGGCGTGGGCGCAACCACCGCGGTGTTCAGTGTCTTTCACGCGCTGCTGCTGCGCCCGCTTCCGTTCGGCAATGCAGAGTCGCTGGTGTATCTGCAGGCGCTGGACAACGGTGTGATCGGGCCCAATGCACGGCTCAGTGCTGCTGCCTTAGTTGCGCTGCAGGAGCGCACGTCGTTCACGGGCATTGCGAGCATCGAAACCGGCAATTTCGTAATCAGCGAGAACGGCGATCCCGAGCAGGTGATGGGCGCACTCTTGAGTGGCAACGCCTTCGAAGTGCTGCGCACACGGACCGCGCTCGGACGCACGCTCAGTCCGAGCGATGCAAGGCAGACGGGCCAGGTCCTGGTCCTGAGTGATGAGTTGTGGCGGCGCCGGTTCGGCGCGGACCCATCGATTGTGGGCCGCACGGTGGCGATCAACAACGAGCGGTGGCGGGTGCTGGGCGTGATGCCGCCGGATGTGCGTGTGCCGACGTATGAGGAAGCGCAGTTCTGGGCGCCGCGCAATTTCACCGGCACACTGGCCCATGCGAATGCGCGGCACGGGCGAGTCTTCCGCGCGTTTGGCCGGTTGAAGCCAGGCGTATCCCGGCAAACTGCGCAGGCCGACGTGGATCGAACGATGCGTGCGCTGCAGGCCGAGTTTCCGCAGTCATACCAGGGGGTTGACGCGCGCGTGGTGCCCATCCGCGCTGCCCTTGCCGCCAATTTTCGGGTGCGCCTGCTGGTAGTCATGAGTGCCGCAGGCTTCGTGCTGCTGATCGCCTGCGCCAACGTGGCCGGCATCTTGTTGTCGCGCGCGCTGGCCCGGCGTCACGAGCTTTCTGTGCGCGTTGCGCTGGGGGCGGGCAGGCAGCGGCTGATCCGGCAGTTTCTGGGCGAGGGCGCCGCGCTCGCTCTGGTCGGTGTGATACTCGGACTCATGATCGCGCAGCTGGGCATTGTCGTGCTGCGCCACATCGCCGCGCCCGCGCTTCCGGCGGGCACCTCGTTTGCGCTGGAGCCGGGCGTGCTGCTGCTTGCCCTCGGCGTTGCATTTACCAGCGCGCTTGCCTCCAGCCTGTTGCCGGCATTGGGAGCGACACGAGTGCCGGGCGTCGCGCTGCGAGGCGATAATGGTCGTGCATCGGCTTCACGGGCCAACCGGCGCGTGCGTCTGGGCCTGGTTGCCGGGCAACTAGCTGTGTCGGTCGTGCTGCTGGTGGGTGCCGGACTTTTCCTGCGCACCTTGCAACGACTGAACGCAATGGACCTCGGCTACTCGACAGAGCAGGCGCTCACTTTCCGGCTGCAATTCACGCGACCCAGGAGCGAAGGCGAACAGGATGTGTTCTGGCGTTCCTTGTACCAACAGGTGGGTTCACTCCCGGGTGTGGCAGCCGTGGGCGGCGGCAACATGCCGTTGAGCGGCCAGAACACCACGGGCGGCCTGCAGATCGAAGGACGTCCGGTCGAGAACGAGCGGCTTCCCGATGTACGCTACTCGGTTGCATCCACTGACTACTTTACCACGCTCGGCATCCCGGTTCTGCGGGGACGCACCTTTAGCGATGCGGATCGCGAAGGCGTGCCCTGGGTTGCGGTGATCAGTGCCGGCCTGGCCAGACAGTTGTGGCCCGACAGCGATCCGATCG
>JBOHRF010000101.1:0-15577 GCA_050732575.1 Longimicrobiales bacterium | reverse complement strand
CGTGACGCGTCACGCGTCACGCGCAGCCTACCTGGCCGCGCCCGGTCCACCCACACCGCCAAAGCTGTAGAGCGGCAGGCCGGAAGAAAGCAGCTCACGGCCGGGCACGGGCAAGTGCAGGAACGTGCCCGCGGGCAGCCGGCCCGACCCGCGTGAATCGAAGTATGCGATCAGGGCATCGAGTGCGTAGGTCTCGATCGCCCGCTCGTGGATGAGGGCGTCCATCAAACTGCCGCATGCCCCGGCGGGCGTGCGCGGCACACAATCCGCCACCTGTGGCACGCCGGCGGCCGTGACCGCGGGCAGGCCTGCGTAGTCGGTAGTTCCAATGCGTTGTGTGCGCGTGCGCGTGCGATTGATAAGCGGCACGGCTTCGGCCGCGCGATTCAGTCGGATCAGGGCCTCGGCCCGCAGGAGGTTCATTTCATCGACCGACATGAGGGTCAGCGTCCCCGAGTTGGTGCGGCCGGCATTGCGGAACCACTGGTAGTGCGAGTGGTGGTACGTGCCGCGCTCGGGACGGAAGATGTTGTCTGCCCGGTAGCGGAAGTAGCTTCCGTTCGAGGTTGGCGTGGGCCCCGTGATGCGGCGATCGGGTGTGGTGATCTGAATGCGATCGCGTTGCGGGATGGGCCGGGCCAACCAGGCCTGGTAAGCGCCCGACACATCGGCCGGTCCGAGCATCTTGTAATCGCCCCAGTAGCTGAAGGTGCCGTTCTGCTGGAGTCGGCTCATGAAGCCGCTGGTCAGCGTGCCGGACAGGAGCGTCACGTTGTAATCCGCCGTTATGCCACGATCCAGATAGCCCAGTACCCGGCTCCAGTCCAAGGCAGTTCTATCCTCCGGTGTGCGGGCACCGTACACCATGAAGCGGGCCAGATAGGAGTTCATCTGCTTCACCAGATCCTGATTAGTAAAGGCCGTGCCGTTGATCCAGGTATCAGGCAACGCGAACGTGTACTTGGTCGCCGTGTCGATGGCGACGCGCATGAAGGCAAACGTGCTGTCCATTACGTCTCGGTGTGGCGAATATTGCAAGCCGCGCGGATCACTGAGATCCATGTACTCGTTGGCGATCGTGGCGCGATCGTACAACATGGCGATGTGTCCATAGGCAACGGCCTGCGCCATCTTGGCAAACACAAAGGTGCGCTTGGTATTGTCGACCACGGGCGCGCCGGTCCTGATGCGCAGGCCACCCGCCAGGGCGCCCAGCGCATCATTCGCGCTGGAGACCGCCTTGTGCAGGCTCTCCCAGTTGGTCCGGTTGGGTGTGTGCGTGTCCGTGGCCAGCGGGCTGTTGTTGAAGGGTACGCGCGGCTCGGATGACAGTTCCAGCGCACCATGGTTGGCATACGTTGCCGTGAACGCATCGGCAACCACGGGGAACAGGTTGTACGTATCATCATCGTTCTGCCAGCGCAGCCAGAAGTCGCGCCAGGTGCTGGCCGTCAGGGTCTCTACATCACTGGGCTGGCTGAGGGCCTGCTCGCGATCGGGACTCTGCGTGTTGACCACGTCCAGATCCTGACACGCGAGCGCTAACAGAACGGCCACCAGCACCAGGCTACTCCCATATTTGGTTCGCATGTAATCTCCTCGAGCCCACCACCTAGAAGGTGATCTCGGCGTTGAACGTCAATTGACGAGTGTTCGGATAAGCGAAGTAGTCGCGCCGCTGCAGCACGCTACCGACTTCCGGATCGTAGCCCGAGTAGTTCGTGATCGTGAATAGATTGCGCGCGATCACACCCAGCATCAGGCTCTGCGCCGCCGGGATGCCAAGCTTCTGAAGCACGTCGCGCCGGAAGCGATAGGACAGGGACAATTCGCGCAGCTTGAGATAGCTGCCCGGCTCGACGAAGTGGGCCGTCGGGTTCATCACGTTGTACAGGTTCTGGTAGTAGTCCAGCGTCTTCTTGGACTCGGCCGATTTGCCGGTCTGATCCAGGTCGCCGCTGCGCTGATGCTGGTACAGTCGCTGCTTGGTTGCGTTGTAAACCTTGCCGCCGATCTGGGAATGGAACTGCGTGTGCAACCCAAAGCCGCGCCAGTTGACGTTGTTCAACCAGCCAAAGGAAATGTCCGGTTGGCTGTTGCCAATTTTGCTGGTTACCGGAAAGCCCATGGAATCCTTGTGCACGATCGGGATGCCCCAGGGGTAGGTCACACCATCAATGACCGTACTGGTGCCCCAGAGGTTCTTGGCCAAACCTTCGCGCCAGGTATTGCCCTGGCCAACCCACACCACGTACCCGTCGTCATTGACCTGGAATTCGTTTTCGCGACCCGGGTGTTTGGCGGCCACGTCGCCCAGCCGGCGCCAGTGCTGCTCGCCCCACATCTCGGTCAGGCTGGCACCCGCGCAGATGTTGCGCAGCGTATCAATGAAGCAGGACCGGTTCCACTCATCGATCGTGCTGCGCATGTGATCGGCGACCAGGTTCATGCTCCAGCTGAGATTCGGCCTGCTGATCAGGCGCGCCTCGAGGGTGGCCTCATAGGTACGACCTGACTGCACGCCGGTATTGACCCACTGTGCCGTGTAGCCGACCACGGCGGGCAGGGGCAACTGGATCAATTGATCGCTCGTGGTCTGCCGGGCATAGGTGAGTGCCAGTGAGTACCGGTTGGCAACGATCATGTCCACGCCCGCTTCGATCTCCACGGCCTTTTCCGGCTTGAGATCACGATTGCCGAGCGTGTTCTTGGTGACCGCGCCGGTTGAGCTCACGGCCCAGGTCTCGTACTGGCTCTCGAAGCCCGGGCGATTGCCAGCCGTGCCAATGCCCGCACGCAGCTTGAACTCGTTGATCTTGCTGTTGGCCGGCCAGAACGATTCCGAGGACAGGCGCCAGGCAGCACTGGCCCGATAGTAGGTGTGCCAGCGCTCCTGCGGACCGAACAGTGAGCTGCCATCGCGCCGAATGAGACCATCGACAATGTACTTGCCGTCGTAGTCCAGCCCGCTATTCACTGTGTACGCGCGCGCGCGAATGTCCGTGAAGCTCGAGTTGACCGAACGGGTGGCCGCCACACCCAGGTCCGGGATGCCCACCACATAAAAGTCCTCGCCTGTTGCATCCACCGTAGTGCGTTCTTCCTTCTCGAGCGAGCCGCGCAACGTGGTGCGCGTGGTCAGACGGCCGAAGTTGCGCAGCAGTGTGGCCGAGAGCGACGCGTTCAAGGCATCCGCAAAGTCATCATCCTTCTGCAGCTCGCCGTCGCTGGGCACGTCCGCCGTGATCGAAGTGGGCCGGCCCTTGGGCTCATAATACCGGTACTTGGTATCGGAACGGTCGTAGCTGAAATTCCCGGCCAAGCTGAGCCAGCTGAGGGGTGAAAAGCGCAGATCAATGGCACCCAGTGTGCGCGTGCGCCAACGGTCCTCATCGTCAATGCCTTCACGCCACAACGGATTCTCGACTGCAATGCCCGAGTCGGGTTGCTGCAGGTACAATCCGTCCGCACCCTTCTTCCCCACGTCCACATCCGGCTCCATCAGCAGCAGATCCCAGAAGATGCCGCCTCCTCCCTCGTTCTGAATGGTCAGGTCCTGGGCCGTGCGGCTATGGTATCCACTGATGGCGAGGCTCAACTTGTCGTGCAGCCGATGATCCAGATTCACCCGTAGATCGCGTCGCACAAAGCCGTCGTTGGTGGCCAGGGCGCCCCGGTCGTTGAACTGGTTGAAACTGGTCATGAAACTGGTGGACCGACTGTTGTGGCTGAGATTGAATGCGTTGGTCATGAAGCGCGCGGGCCGAAAGTAGCTGCCCACATTGTCGAACATGCCCAGCGTGTACGGCTTGTCCATCATGTTGTCGACCGAGACCGCGCGCTGACTGCGCGGTACCACGTTGCCATTCACGTCCAGCCATTCGCCACGCGCGTTCTGACGGTAATTGTGCGCACGCGACAGGGGAATCGGATCGGGCGCCGAACTGGTGCCCAACTCACTGCGCACCGTGATGCGCGTTTCATCGAGCGCCAGGTTCTTGCCGCGCGAGGTGGTGATGGCAATGACACCGGCAGCCGCTTTGGATCCGTAGAGTGAAGCGGCCGCGGCGCCCTTCACCACTTCGACCGATTCGATGTCCAGCGACTCCAGGTCCACGGTGGTTCGGCCAATGCTGTTGGAGAGGATCACGCCATCCACCACGAACAGGGGCGAATTGCTATCGCCCTGCTGGATAGAAGTGGGCGAGCGCAACAGCACATTCACACCCTCGCCGGGCAGGCCGCTACCGCGAATGATCGAGGCACCCGCCACCTTGCCCTGGATCGATGCAATGGCCGAGGCCGTGGTGGGCACTGTAGCAATGTTCTCTTTAGTGACCTTGGCAATGGACAGCGGCGATTTGACACCGGCCACGGGGTCGGTCACACCAGTGACCACGATTTCCTGCAGTGATAGCACGGCCGCACGCAGTTGAAAATCAACGGTCGCGTTCTGGCCTGCGCTCACGACTACACCCGCCTGCCGACCCTGCGCGTGGCCAATGATCTGGGCCATGACGGTGTGCGTGCCGGGCCGCACATTCGTGATGACGTAGCGCCCTTCATTCGAGGTCAGCGTGCCAATGGTGGTGCCGTCCAAGTACACTTGCACGCCGGTCAGCGGCCGGCCGCTCTCCTGATCCGTCACCGTTCCCGCAATGCGGCTGGTCGACTGCTGTGCGTCAACCGATGCAACCGTGGCTCCAAACAGCCCGACAAAGAGCAGTCCGGCCCTCAGTCTTCGAGTCATCACGTGGCTTCTCCCTTGTTGTAAATCATGGATCGCTCAGCCCGATGAAAGGCTGAACGTGACGCTACCAGGAGTGCGGTCAGGGAAGGCAGGCACTGCGCGCGGATGTTACAGGACGCGCAGGTGGACGGGTTCGAGTGTCAGGCTACACGGTCATCACGACCGTCATGCAGACTCGAACACAACCTTCACGAAGTGGCGTTTACCTCTACGTAGAATCGGCTCGCCTGTAACGCTCAGGTAGGCTTGCCGATCGCGGACGCGCTCGTCGTTGATTTCGATGGCGCCCTGCTCAATCAGGCGAACTGCTTCGGCGTTCGATGATGCCAACCCCGTGACAACCAGCAATCCCGGGATCCAAACTCCTTGTTGTTCATGGAAACGCACGACCGGATTTGTTAATGACACGCGTGTGACCGGCACATGGTCGGGCGTGCTGTGCTGGCGAAACACGCGGTCGAAGTGTTGTTCCGCCTGCCGAGAGGCTTCTATTCCGTGATACGTCGCCACCAGCGCGCTGGCCAGGTTACGCTTGGCGCGGTACGGATCGCTTTGAATTAGCTGTTTAGCGGTCGCCAACTGCGCTCCGCGTAGCGGGCTGACCAGTTCGTACCATTCCTCGAGCAGCACATCGGGAATGGACATGGTCTTGCCATATTGCTCGTGGGCGGGCTCGCTGATGCCAATGTAATTGTCGTACGACTTGGACATCTTCGACGCGCCGTCCGTACCTCGCAGCAAAGGCATGATCAGGCATACCTGCGCTTCCTGCCCATACCGTTCCTGGATGGTCCGCCCTACCAGCAAATTGAATTTCTGATCGGTGCCGCCCAACTCGACATCGGCCTGCAGCGCCACTGAATCGTAGGCCTGCATGAGTGGGTAGAGGAACTCGGAAACGGAGATGGCGCGACCCTGTTGGTAGCGTAGCGCGAAGTCATCACGCTCGAGCATTCGCGCCACTGTGTAGTGCGAACTCAGTTCCAGAATACCGGCCAGGTTGAGCGGTGCCAGCCAGGTCGAGTTGTATTCCAGACGGACCCGCGACAGGTCCAGGATGTGGCCTACCTGTTCGGCATAGGTCTGCGCGTGGGCAGCAATCTCTTCGGGCGTCAGTCGCGGCCGGGTTTCGCTGCGCCCGCTGGGATCCCCAATGCGCGCGGTATAGTCACCGACCACGAAGATGACCTGGTGACCCAGCTCCTGGAATGCGCGCAGTTTGCGCATGGACACGGCATGCCCGATGTGCAGGTCAGGACGCGTGGGATCGAAGCCCTGCTTGATGCGCAGCGGCTCATGAAACTCGCGACTACGCGCCAGCTTGCGCTCCAGATCCTGTTCCGGGATGATCTCCGCCGTTCCCTGACGAATGACATCCATCTGCTCGTTGACCGGGGCAAACTCATTCATGGCGGGAATGCTACGTAAGGCACAGCCAACCGGGCAAACCGACTATTGTGCGACCGCAAAACGGGCCAGGGTTGCCGCGCCGAGTGCGGCGTTGACCGCGCGGTCCAGCAGAGCGATATCCAGCGTCCAATCAGTCAGAGCAGACTCCAGCAAGGTCCGCAGCGGGCGTCCGGGCGCGATGAGTCCACCACTGAAGGCAATGGGTACGGTTGCGGTCCACGGGCCCAGGCGCGCGTGCAGCGCGGCCACGTGTTGGGCCAATTCGCGCGTGGCGTTTTCCACGATGCCGGCTGCCATTGGATCCGTGGCAGCCGCTCCGATGACCACGGGCGCCAGAGCTGCAATGTCGGCACGTGATGCCTCAGCAGCCCTGCGAATCAGTGCTTCCGGCTGTTCGATCTCCATATGCTGCAGCACGAGCGGCAGCAGCTGCGTGTCCCCGGCGCGGCCGTCATGCGCGCGCAACGCGGCGCGCAGCGCAGCCAATCCAATGGCATAACCACTCCCTTCGTCGCCCAGCAGGTAGCCCCAACCACCACAGCGCGCCAGCTCTCCGCTTTCCGCGCGCCCCCAGGCAATCGAGCCTGTGCCCGAAATGAGCAGCAACCCGGGGCCCGCACCAAAGGCGTCCTGCAGAGCGGCCTCCGCGTCGGGCACGATGACCACGGTTTGCGCCACGCCGGTCTGTAGCAACGCGAGCTCGAGTGCTTCCCGTTCCGCCGGGCGGCCGGCACCGGAAAGTGCACAACACAAGCTGGAGAGCTGACGGGTGAGTCCGGCGCGACGGGCCACTTCCTGGGTCAGCTCGGCCAGCAAGGCAGCGCCGGCGGCGGGTTCCAACACGTTGATGCGGCCGCTGGGTCCTTCTGCCTGGGCCAGGGGCATGCCCGCCGCGTCAGTGAGCACGGCTACGGTTTGCGTGCCGCCGCCATCAATACCAACGAAGTACGACATGTAAGCCAGGTCCTAAATGGTCGACGTAGCACGCGAGCCGCGCAGGCGCGCGCTCAACATACCCACCGCGACCGTCAGACTGGATCCAATCAGAGAGAACCAGAGGCCGTCGATCCTCTTTTCCATGGCGCCAAATTGTTGGGCGCCCCACAGGATGGTCATCAACAGGATGGCCGTACTCATCGCGAAAATCGCGTCTGTCTGGTCCGCTTTCCGGGACATCACGCC
Source organism: Longimicrobiales bacterium (assembly GCA_050732575.1). Taxonomy (GTDB): domain Bacteria; phylum Gemmatimonadota; class Gemmatimonadetes; order Longimicrobiales; family RSA9; genus JBBDWZ01. The sequence goes on along the minus strand of JBOHRF010000101.1, from coordinate 8,235 downwards.
CAACAGGAAGCCGCCCAGCAAGCCGCCGTACGTGAAGGAGGCAATATTGAGGGCAATTACGACCACGGGTGTGCCCTGCTGCGCGAATTGGAACAGGATGGCACCGATGATCAACACGATTCCGAACAACAGAGTGAAATATCTGCCCATGCGGAACATGTGTGCTTGATCCGCGGCGCGACCGGACAGTGGACCGTAGAGATCGAGGGTGAGCGCCGATGCCAGCGAGTTGATGGCAGACGCCTCGGACGACATGGCCACCGAGAATATTCCGGCAATCACGAGCCCACCAATGCCAGCGGGCAAACCCTCTACAATGAACGTGGGGAACACGGCATCGGCCGGGCTGAATTGACGGCCCTGATAGTAGGCGTACAGGCCCACGCCCACGATCAGGAAGAGTGTGAATTGCGCAATGATGAAAATGCCGCTGCCAATCAGCGCCTTGCGCGCTTCGCGCAGGTTGGGTGAGGCGAGGAGACGCTGCACGATGAGGTGGTCCACACCGTGGGATGCCATGGAAAGAAAGGCGCCGCCTACCAATCCAGTGAGAATCCATTTGCCGTCCGCAAAGCCGCCCGTAAAGTGCAGCACTTTGAGCTTGGACACCGGTTCCGCGGCGGCCACGATGCCGCTCCAACCGCCGGGCACGACCTGCAACAACACGATGAGCGCGGCGATGGCACCGGCCAGATAAACGAACATCTGCAGCACATCGACGTACACGACCGCGCGCAGGCCGCCAAAGTACGTATAGATGAGTGTGAAAGAGCCAGTCAGTACAATGGCCTGCCAGTAAGGCAAGCCGGCGATCAGATGGATGGGAATGGCAATGGCGAACAACCGGATGCTGGAGGCAAGTGTGCGCGTGACCAGAAAGATGGCGGAGGCAAAGCGCCGGGCCAGCACGCCGAAGCGCCGCTCGAGCAACTGGTACGCGGTAGCCAGCTCGCCACGGAAATAGCCGGGCAACAGGATCACAGCCACGGCAATGCGCCCCAGCAAATAGCCTACGGTTAGCTGCACCATCCACAGATCGGTGGTGTAGGCCGTAGCCGGTACGCTGATGAAGGTGAGTACGCTGGTTTCCGTGGCGATGATGGAGAAGCAGACGGCCCACCAGGGCATGGCACGGTCGGCCAGGAAGTAATCTTTCGAGTCCTTCTGTCGGCGGCCGAGCCACGTACCCCAAACCGTGACCCCCACCACGTAGAGGCCAATGAGCGCGAGGTCGAGCGCGGAGAGTGTGGTCACACGTTTCGCTGGGCTACACGCTGCTGCGGGACGGTCGACCCAGCGGCGCGGCCAGCGCGCTGGTCGGGACGCGTTCCAGCTCGGGCGGCTTGCCGTCGCGCCGCACGACGTAGGATTCCATGGCGAAATATTCAGGCAGACCCAGCTGATCCACCAGACGCGCGGTGTTCGTGTTGCGCTCCTCCACGCGCTGCCAGAACTCGCGGTCGTCCAGGCCCGGGAAGGGCGCCTTGTCCTTCTGACTCTGGTGTTTGTAGATGGCCAGGATCTTGAGCTTCAATTCTTCCTCGGAGAGCGGTACCAGCACATCGGCCTCGGCGATCGACCACTCCTGCCAGGCGCCACGATAATACCAAACTTCGGGCGGCTCACCCTGGTAACGGGCCAGCGCGTAGTCTATGGCTTCCTTGCACATGCGGTGCGTGCCATGCGGATCCGAGAGGTCGCCTGCTACAAAGATGAGCTCGGGCCGGTGGCGCTCCAGCAGCTCGAGTGTGATCTGCACGTCGGCCTCACCAATGGGGTCCTTACGCACCTTGCCGGTTTGATAGAACGGCAGATTCAGGAAGACGGCCTGATTCCGATTCATGTGAAACGTCTCGATGCCGGAAATGGCCTCCGCTTCGCGAATGATCTTCTTGATCCGCTGTACGGGTTCGTTGTCCACCTGACCGGGCTGCTTCGCGTCCAGGAATTCTTCAACCGACTCGAGCAGCTCCAGGAATTCAGCCCGGCCCTCCAACTCGAAACCGGTGGCAAAACGACGCTGCATCTCCAGGTACCGACGCACTTCGTGATCGAAGACGGCAATGTTGCCCGAGGTCTGGTAGGCAACCAAAATCTCATTCTCATTCTGATGCAGCTTGTTCAGAATGCCACCCATCGAGATCACGTCGTCATCGGGATGGGGCGAGAAAACGATAATGCGTTGCCGGCGCGGCAGCTTGCTCTTGCCGCGAATCTTGGCGATCAAGGCGTTGAACACGTCACCATTCAGCGGCCCGACCGAGCCGTATTTGGCAAGCAGTGCGCTTAGATGATGCTCGCGATAGTCGAGCGCATCGAGCTTGAGCACGGACTTACCCGTCACCTCGCTCAGCCAGATAACCGCCTGCAACTCCGATTGCGGCGTCCAGTGCATCTCGCTCACCACCCAGGGTGTCCTGATGCGCGTGAGCTCGGCCGCGGCTGAACCATCCAGGTAGAAAACGGTCTGCGCGTGCTGCTGCAGGTAGGTGGCGGCCACGTCCGGGCTCACATCCCCTTCTACCGCCCGCTTGATGACGGGCGCCTTGTGTTCGCCCGTGGCCATGAGCGCCACCTCACGCGCGTCCATGATGGTGGCCACACCCATGGTGATGGCCTCCATGGGCACATTCTCTTCGCCAAAGAAATCGGCGGCCGCGTCCCGGCGCGTGATGGTGTCCAGCGCTACCAGCCGCGTGCGTGAATGCCGGCCCGAGCCGGGCTCGTTGAAACCGATGTGGCCGGTCTTGCCAATGCCCAGGATCTGGTAATCAATGCCGCCTGCCTGCCGGATCTTCTCCTCATACTCGCGACAGTAGGCCTGCGCGTCCGCACGGGCCAGATCGCCGCGCGGAATGTGCACGTTCTGGGGCTGCACATTGATGTGCTCGAACAGGTTCTCCCACATGAACCGGTGGTAGCTGTGAATGCTGTCCGGCTGCATGGGATAGTACTCATCGAGATTGAAGGTCACGACGTGTGCGAAGTCGAGGCCTTCCTCGCGGTGCATGCGAATCAGCTCGCGGTAAATGCCGATGGGCGTCGAACCCGTGGCCAGACCCAGTACGGCCGGCTGGTCCTGGTTTTTCTTCTCGCGCACGATGGCGGCAATTCGGCGCGCAATGAGCTGCGCGATCTCGTCGTAGTCTTCGACGATGACAACCGGTACACGTTCAATGGTCGACATGGTTAGGAGTGTATGAGCTCCGGTTCGGTCACGGTTCTGGCGTCGAGTGTGGCGTCCGATCGGAATGAGCGCGCAATCCAGGCAAAAGCGGCGAGCGCGAGCAGGAGCAGGCCAATGCCTGCAGCCCATTCGCCAAAGATGCATTTGCCAATGCCAAACAATGAGGCGTACACGGCGATGATCCCGGCCACCCAGTTGGACCATGCAAGAGCGCCTCCCGGGATCGGCTCGCGCCCAAAGCCCGCCGCCTCCGAGACGCGCCGCCAGCCGGGTCCACCCGGGCGAACGCGCTTATAGAAGCTCTGCAAAACCGCATCGGGCTCGGGTGCAGTCAGGAACGTGACGGTCAACCAGACCACAGTCGTGATCGCTACGGTGATCAGCATTATGGTAGCATCAGCGTTCGGGTCGCCCGCCGCAAAACGGCCAGGTATCGTGACGCTGGCAATGGCCGCGACGACCAGCGAGGTGATCATGGCACTGATTTCCGACCACGCGTTGATGCGCCACCAGTACCAGCGCAGAATCAGGACGAGTCCGGTTCCGGCTCCGAGTGCGAGCAGAAACTTCCATGCCTGTTCCACGGAGTTGAGCTGCCAGGTCACCAGGATCGAGGCCAGGAACAGAAAGATGGTGGCCAGGCGCGAGACCTGGACGTAATGCCGCTCCGTGGCCTCGCGTTTGATGAACCGCTTGTAAAAATCGTTGACCAGGTACGAGGCGCCCCAGTTGAGCTGGGTGGCCACCGTAGACATGTAGGCTGCGGCAAAGCCGGCCAGCATGAAGCCGCGCCAGGGCGTGGGCAACAAGTCGACGAAGGCCTGGACGTATCCCGCCTCCCTGTCCTGCAGGTTGGGATAGAGAAGTACGGTGGCCAGGCCGGTCACGATCCAGGGCCACGGGCGCAGCGCGTAGTGGGCTACCTGGAAGGACAGCGTGGCCAACACACCATCACGCTCGCTTTTGGCCGAGAAGATGCGCTGGGCCACGTAACCACCACCGCCCGGCTCTGCGCCGGGATACCAGGCGGCCCACCACTGCACGGTGAGGAAGACGGTGAGTGTAAGGAGTGGCATCCAGACCCAGGCTTGAATGCCGCCATCGCTGAATGACACGGGCAAAACGGACAAGGCGGCTCTCTCCGAGCCGAAATGCTCGATCAATCCGGTCTTGAGGGCGTCGATGCCGCCCACGGCCTTGACCGCGTAAACCGCAAGAACGATCACGGCGGACATCTTGATCACGAACTGCACGAGATCGGTCCAGAGCACCGCCCACATACCGGCGGCCACGGAGTAGGCGACCGTAATCACGAAGCAGATGCCTACCGCCAGGATGGGCGAAACACCGAGTGAGATGGAGAGGATCTTGATCATGGCCCGGGTGACCCACCCCAGGATGATCAAGTTGATGGGAATGGCCAGGTACAGGGCGCGAAAGCCACGCAGGAACGCCGCCGGTTTGCCGCTGTAGCGAATCTCGGCAAACTCGACGTCAGTCATGACGTTGGCGCGCCGCCACAAGCGCGCAAAAAAGAACACGGTCAGCATGCCACTCATCACGAAATTCCACCACAGCCAGTTGCCCGCCACTCCGCGCGCGGCCACCAGTCCGGTCACGACCAGCGGCGTATCGGCCGCAAATGTGGTCGCCACCATGGATGCGCCCGCCAGCCACCAGCTCACCTTGCGCCCGGAAATGAAATACTCGCTCAGGCTTTCACTGCCGCGGCGCGTGAAGTAAAAGCCGATCGCGGCCGTGAACACGAAGTAGGCGACAACAATGATCCAGTCGATGGGTTGCATGGACGGTCCCTTCTTTTAACGAATTGAACGGACGTTCACGTTCAGAGCCTGTCCGACAAGAGAGCCATGCTTTCGGTTCACCATGTTCGGGAGCGGGAGCGCATAACGGGAGCAGGCGCGGCCGGGCGCGCGTGCCGGCCTACCGATGATCGGTGCGCACAGGCCCGCTCCCGCTCCTCACTCCCGCTCTACGCTCCGGCATCAGGGTAGTCGGCCGTCCGACCACTCAGCAGCGCGCTGCTCGGGATGGCAACGGGACCGTTGCTCGTTGACTCGAAACGTTGCGCGTTCGTGGGCGGTGGATCTGAACGTTGGGCAGCGCAGGCCAAACCCATCCAGGGCCACCGTCCACGAACTCGTGAACGTTAAACGTCCGTTCAAACTGTTGAACCTCACCTGCATTCCCGCAATAACCGCGGATTCCGAATCCATTCCCGCGGCTCGATTTGCACATCTACGATGGCCTGCTGCACCGCGTCGTGCACGGCGCGGCGCAGTGGAATATGCTTCTGGTTATCACGCGTTGGATTGACCCGATTGGTGAGCAGCACCACGAACAGATCGCGCTCGAAGTCGATCCACAGACTGGTGCCGGTGAAGCCGGTGTGACCGATGGAGTGGGGGGAGAAATAGTCGCCGGCGGCCGTGCCCAATCCACAAGCGGCCGGCGTGTCCCAGCCAAGGGCACGGCTGGAGAACCGGTTCTGCTGCGCGCGCAGGGTATCCACGGTGCTCCTGGAGAAGACGCGCGATCGGCCATAAAAGCCACCATTCAGCAACATCTGCGCAAAAGCGGCCAGATCGCGGACGGAAGAAAAGAGACCGGCATGACCGACCACGCCGCCGGCGGCAAAGGCATTCTCATCGTGCACGCGACCGTGCATGTGCTGGCGGCGGAACAGAGTGTCGATCTCGGTGGGCGCAATGCGCAGCAACATGTCGGACGCGGTCTCTCCGTTCTGCTCCGGGTGCCGTGAGGGCGCGGCGGCCACGCCCATGCTGGCCAGCGCGATGGACTGGGCCAGCGGATTGAAGAGCGTCTCGCGTAATTCCAGCGGATCGAACAACCGCTCATGCAGGAACTCATCGATGGGCCGACCGGTCAGCCGTTCGATGATGAAGCCCACCAGCATGAGCCCGAGATCGCTATAGACCATGCGCGTGCCGGCCATATAATCGAGCGGCACGGCAGCGATTCGCGCCAGATACGCTTCCTTGCCGCGCGTGCCCTGCCACAGCGGCAAGAAAGGCGGCAGGCCCGCCGTGTGGGTGAGCAGGTGGCGCACCGTGACCTGGCGCTTTTCAATGGAGCCAGTCCACTCCGGTAGGTATTGCTCGACCGGCGCATCGAGCTGCAACGCGCCATCCTGAAAGAGCAGCATAGCCGCGCTGGTCGTGCCCACCACCTTGGTGAGCGATGCCAGATCGTAAATGGAGGAATCGGTTACGGCCTGGAACTGCGTGCGGTAGTCCAGGCGACCGTAGCCGCGCAGCCGCACGAGTTTGCCGTGTCTGCCAATGGCGAGTGCGGCTCCGGGCGCTGCCCGGTCGGCGAGCGCCGCCTCGATGATGCTGTCTACGCGCAGCAATGCCGGTTCGCTCATGCCGACTTCAGCGGCCGCTGCTGCGCTCAAGGTATAGTTGGCGCGCGCGCGTGTGGGTGCTTCGACGGCCGCCTTGATGTTGGGGCCGGTAGGCAGTACCACAGGCAGCGTGCCGGTAATTGGAGCCAACCCGGCCAGGGCACGCGCAGCCGCCACCTGCGCGTGGTCGTTGCGCGGCTGCCAGGCCAACAGGTAGGTCCCTGAAGTCGCCAGGCGCGCGGGACCGTACGGGTCGCCAAAAGAAATCGTAATGGTGGGTTTGTTGAGTTCGGTAATCCGCTGCGCCAGCCGCTCGGCGCGCTCCGGCACGCGGAGATGGCCCTGCCCCGAGATGGGCATGAGGAAGGTGGCAAAAACTACCGCATCCGCTCGAGCCGCCTGTTGTACAACCTGGTCAAAGGCGCGCTCATCGATCGATTCGTCCAGGCGCGTGAACTGTACTGCGCTGTACACACGACCGAGTTGCGCCGCCAACGTTCGCCCTGCCACCACATCATTGGGTGCCGAGAACGCGATAACGGCCAGTGACTGGATCCGTCGCGGGTCGAGCGGGATGCTGCCGCTCGCAGCGCGCGCCAACGTGATGGACCGCTGCGCGATTTCGGCGGCCACGCTCTCGTGAGCGGGAGCCGCCACTACCGTGTGCACGGCATTCACGTCGACCAATCGCGCACGCGCCAAACCCAGGCGTTCCTTGGCGGCGAGAATGCGCCGCACGGAATCCTCAATGCGGGCCGGCGTCAGTCGACCGCTGTGCACGGCCGCTACAATGGCGGCGTGCGCCTGGGCCAGGTCGGGCGCCGAGAGCACCACATCGCTGCCCGCTTCCACGGCGCGTACCGCCAGCTCACCCGGTGAATACCCGGGCAAACTGCGCAGCGCGCCCATGGTCATGGCGTCCGTGATGATGAGTCCGCGGAATTCGAGGTTGGTGCGCAAGACTGTGCCGATCTGCGGCGCAACGCTGGCCGGCACTTCACGGCTGCCCGTGAAGGCGGGCACAGCCAGATGCCCGGTCATGATGGCGGCAACGCCCGCATCGCGCGCTGCGCGAAACGGCACCAGCTCGAGCGTGTCCAATCGTTCACGCGTCACATCCAGAACCGGCAACGCCACGTGGGAATCGATGCTAGTGTCACCATGGCCCGGGAAGTGTTTGGCTGTGGCTAATACACCTGCCGCCTGCGCCCCCCTTACGAAGGCACTCACGTAGCGCGCAACCTGCACCGGATCTGACCCATAGCTCCGCACGTTCACGATGGGATTATCGGCCGCTGTGTTCACGTCAGCGACCGGCGCGAAAACCCAGTGCACGCCCACGGCGCGCGCTTCCTGCGCTGTGATGCGTCCGGCCGCTTCCGCAAATGACGGTTGGCCCGTGGCCGCCACACCCATATTGAACGGGAACGCCGTGCCGCCATCACCCTGCGAACCGTACGGCAGCCACGCCGGCCGCCACAGCCGCATGCCCGATCCCCATTCCAGATCGGCGGCAAACCAGAGCGGCACATTGGAGTGTGACTGCAGATAATTCAGCTTCAACGCAACATCGGCGGGTGTGCCAATACCTACCGCAAATCCACCGATGCCATGCTGAGCAATCCACTGCACCACGCGCTCCATCTGGGCGCCTTCGAAG
>JBOHRF010000100.1:0-15640 GCA_050732575.1 Longimicrobiales bacterium | reverse complement strand
GCGACACCTGGCCCGTCACTTCGCCCTGTCACCTCGTGAGTTGCGTGCCGAAGTCCACCATGTGGAGCACCACCGCGCGCATATGGCCAGCGCGTTTTTCGTCTCCTCCTTTCAGGACGCTGCCGTTGTCTCCGTAGATGGCATGGGCGATTTCGTGAGCACCATGTGGGGCACGGGCACGGATCACCAGCTGGCCGTGAATGGCGCCATTCATTTTCCGCACTCGCTCGGCTATCTGTATACCGCCATCTCACAATGGCTGGGCTTCACGCAATACGGCGATGAAGGCAAAGTGATGGGCCTGGCGCCCTACGGGACGCCGCGCCACCTGGATCGCATGAACACGCTGTTGCGCGTTCACAGTGATGGCGCGTTCGAGCTCAACCTGGACTACTTTCGCGTGCACACGGAAGGCGCGGCTATGCGCTGGCGCGACTGTGAACCCACGCTCGGTCCCCTGTACTCCGAGCGCCTGGTACGCTTGCTGGGCCCGGCCCGACAACCAGGTCAGCCGATCGATGCCTATCACGAAGACATCGCCGCATCGCTGCAGGCGGCTTTGGAGCAAGCCGAATTGGCACTGCTGCGGCGCGTGGCCGCTGAATCCGGCAAGGCCGCGTTGTGTCTGGCCGGTGGTGTTGCGCTCAACAGCGTGGTGAATGGCAAGATCCTGAAGGAGACACCGTTTACGGATGTGTTCATTCAGCCATCCGCCGGTGATGCCGGCACCGCTCTGGGCGTGTGCTTCTACATCTGGAATCATGTTTGTCGTCAGCCGCGCGGTTGCCAGTTGAACTCGGCGGCGCTCGGGCCCGAGTTCAGTACCGGGGAGATCGAGGCGGCCCTGCGCCAAGCGGGTGTGGCCTACCGCACACACACCTGGGAAAACTTGCCGGCCGTAGCTGCGCAGCGGATTGCGCAGGGCGGAATCGTGGGTTGGTTTCAAGGCCGCATGGAATGGGGCCCACGTGCGCTGGGCCAGCGCAGCATAGTGGCCGATCCGCGCAATCCCGCCATGAAGGACATACTCAACGCGCGCATCAAGCAGCGCGAGTCTTTTCGTCCTTTCGCACCCAGCATTCTGCTGGAACGCACGGGTGACTATTTCGACCAGACGTACCCCGATCCGTTCATGCTCAAAGTGTACCATGTTCATGAACACAAGCGTGCGGAGATTCCGGCCGTCACCCACATCGATGGCACGGGCCGGTTGCAAACCGTGGCGCGCACGGACGCACCGCTATACTGGGCGTTGATTAACGCGTTCGGCGAGCACACCGGTACTCCCGTGCTGCTCAACACGAGCTTCAACGAAAACGAGCCCATTGTATGCACGCCGGCGCAGGCGATTGATACCTTCCTGCGCACGCGCATGGACACGCTTATCCTGGGACCGTTCGCAGTGACGCGCTGAGCCAGGCGCGCCCGGCGCCCGCGCTGGCGGGCGGGTTTCTGAAACCGGCGTTTCATGTTATCTTTGGATTGCCCCAGGAAATCTGGGATGCAAGCACACGAACCGCGTCAGGGCCCCGCAGGCAGCAGCGCTAAGTGATGCGAGCATCGCCAGGCTCTTCCTGGGGCAACTTTTTGCAGGTGCCTTTGCGCAGGACCTGCTTGCCAGTGCAGCGCCGTTCCCGCTAACCTTGTGCGCAAGACCTGCCTTTCCGTCGTTACCTTCAATTGGTTCTCAATGCAGTCCACGCGTACAGCACTGGCCCGTCTCTATCGTCCGCGCAGATTCGCCGAGTTGGCCACGCAGGAGCACGTCTCCGAAACGCTCAAGTCGGCGGTGGCCAATCAGCGCGTTGCGCACGCTTACCTGTTCGCCGGTCCGCGCGGTGTGGGCAAGACCACTGCCGCCCGTATCCTGGCCATGGCGTTGAATTGCCCGAACCGGTCCGCGCAGGGGGAGCCGTGCGGCACGTGCGAGTCGTGTGAGCGGATCTGGGCCGGCCGCACTTCGCTCGATGTGATCGAAATCGATGCGGCCTCGAATCGTGGCGTAGACGATGCCCGTGATTTGCGCGAGCGTGCCATGTACGCGCCCACGGACGACAAGCGTTACAAGGTTTACATTGTTGATGAGGCGCACATGCTGACGCGTGAGGCATGGAACGCCTTGCTCAAGATTCTGGAAGAGCCGCCGCCGCGCGTCATTTTCGTGTTCGCTACCACGGAACCCCAAAAAATCCAGCAATCCGCATCGCCCATCATGTCGCGCGTGCAGCGTTTTGATTTTCGCCGAATCAGCGTGCGCGAAATCGTAGACCGGCTGCAGCAAGTGCTGGCCGAAGAGCGCGTCTCCGCCGACCCCGAAGCGCTGCTACGCATCGCCCGGCGAGCCGACGGGGGCCTCCGTGATGCCCTCTCGCTGCTCGATCAAGTATTGTCGCTCACGGGCGGCCGGCTTCTGGGTGAGGACGTGGGTCGAGTCCTCGGCCTGGCCGGCGAGGAGATGTACCTGGATTTGTTCGAGATCATTGCCCAGCGCCGGCATGCCGATGTCTTCCGCTTCGTGCAGCGCGTGCTCGATGAAGGGTACGATCTGAGCGAGTTCTATCGCGGCCTGGCCGATGGCATCCGTGCGCTCATGCTGGTCAAGCTCGAAAATGCAAACAGCGCAGACGTGCGCGCGGACTTGCAATCTCGCTACCAATCGCTGGCTGCGTCGTTCGCCGTGGGCGACCTGATTCGCATGTTGGCGCAGGTGGCGGAACTCGATACCGAAGGCCGCTTGCGCAAAGCGACCAGCCCCCGGCTCTTGCTGGAAGCCGTCCTGTTGCGTTTTGTGCACCTGGAGCGAAGTCTCGAGCTGGAGGAATTGATGCGTGCTGCCTCAGGCACGCTGGCGCCCGCGCCCGAAACGGGATCGCGGGCACTCCAGTCCAGCCAATCCGTTGAACCCGTCAGCCCGAGCCGATCGGCCGAACCTGGATCAACCAGCCGCGCTGCCGATGCAGCCAACACAACCCAACCCAGGAGCGAACGAACAGCCAACGGCGCTGCTCACCAGGCCATGCAGGCCTTGTTGCAGGCGCGCTCTCCTGACGTTCCGAACGGGCTTGCCGTGTTTCTGCGCGCCGCTTCGATCACCGAGCCTGAACCCGGACACGTGCTCATCGAACTGCCGGCCGGGCCCGGGCTCGAGCGGCTGCGCACTGAGCCGGCCACACGTCATGCGCTCGAGGCTGCGCTGTCCCAGCAGCTTGGCAGAACCATTCAGCTCGATGCCCACGCTCCGGGTGGGGCGCACAGTACCGCTGCAGAACCAGCGCAACGACTGACCGTCGAGCGCCTGAAATCCGAGCAGCTCAACCGCCTCGCCGCGCAGGATCCTACCCTCAAGCGCGCCGTCGATGAGTGGAACCTCGAGTTGATGGATTGACCGGTTCCGCTGCTTTTTTCCACTCGCCCGGTACTGAGTATCAACGAACGTAGCGCGCTTCCACCATCGTGCACCGGTCCTGGACAACGCGGATTCCTGCCGCGGTCAGGGCGGTGGCGGCTGCCTCATTGCGGATGCCGAGCTGAAACCAGACGTAGGTTGGGTTTTTGGCGATGATGTCGGGCACATGGGGCGGAATGTCGGTTGGCCTGCGGAACACCACCACCATATCCAATGCGCCTGGAATCTCGGTCAGGCTGCGGTACACGGGTTGTCCGAGAATCTCCCGCGCATTCGGGAAGTAAACGGGCACGGGGACAATCTCCCAGCCCATGCGCTGAAGAGCCTCTGGCACGTAAAAGGCCGGCTGTGCCGCGTGGCTCTCGGGCTTGATCCCGAGAATCGCCAGACGCTGACTGTCCTTGAGCGCCTGGCGGATACCATCCGCGTCTTCAATCAGAAGCTGGTTTTTTCCCATGTCCTGCCCGGAAAGGGAACTGTCGAGGGACGCTGGGGCAACCGCTTCGCCAACCTGACCATTTCGGCCGATCTTCCTATTTTGGCGCCCGGTTCCAGACGCCATGCTGGAGCATGACGGAGGCTCATGAGCTCGGCCGAACATCGGAAACGATCGCCGCGCGTTACCTGGTAGAGCGCGGGTACGACATCCTGGAACGCAACTATCGCGTGGGCCACAAGGAAGTTGACCTCATTGTGAGCCGCCATGACCTGGTGGCGTTTGTGGAAGTGAAGGCTCGCGCGGGGGTTGGCTTTGGCCATCCGCTCGAGGCCATAACCTGGGCCAAACGACGGGAGGTCAGCTATGTAGCGCGCGCCTGGATTGCCGCCCATGGCCGCGCCGGGCTCAACTACCGATTCGATGCGGTGGCAATCCAGTGGCAGGGTGGCCGGCCGTCGGTGGAACACATTCCGAACGCGTGGACCCTATAGTTCGGAGCCCGAGGCCACCTAACCGCCAACCGTGGAATACAGGAACCCCGCGCGGCCAGAGTGTACAAGGGGATGCCAGGGTCGCCCGCGCGCGTAACCCCTTGTCACAACAATGAGTGGCCAAGGCCGGCCGAATCCTTGCGGCCTCGCGGTGGGCGTCTATGTTGTACGGTCATAAGGACCTGCACGCAACGGTTCATGAGCAACTTCCAGCAGCTTTTTCAGCTAGGGCAGCAAGTCCAGGCCCGTTTGACCCAGCTCCAAACCGAGTTGGGAAACCGCAGCGTTACCTGCTCCAGCGGTGGCGGCATGGTCACCGTCACTGTGGACGGTCGCGGTAAGATTCGAGAGCTCAAGATCGACCGGACAGTGGTTGATCCTGAGGATGTCGAGATGCTAGAGGACCTCGTACTGGCTGCACTCAACGAGGCCCAGCAGCGCGCACAAAGTCTTTACGAGGAGGAGATGAAGAAACTGGCCGGCGGCCTGCCGCCCCTCCCGTTCAATCTCTAGCCATCAGGAAAGACGGGATGGCGCTGAACTGCCCGGTGAAAGTCAGAGCCTTGCCCGCGCCTGATCCGAATCTTACTTACCAGCGGTTCAACTCAGGCCCGGTCAAACACAACCAAGCTTGAGCATCATCGACGATTTGATCGGCGAATTTGCGCGGCTGCCCGGAATTGGGCGCAAGACCGCGCTTCGCTTGACCTACCATCTACTGAAACGCCCCCCGGAGGAGATTCAGCGCTTGGCCCGCGCACTCGATGGCGTGGCCGCACGCGTACATGCCTGCTCGTGCTGCGGCAATCTCACGGAGGACGATCCTTGTTCGTACTGCGCAAATCCACGGCGCGACGCTGCTCAAATCTGTGTCGTCGAAGAGGCGTCGGACGTAGGTGCCATTGAGCGCACGGGTGAATACCGAGGATTGTATCACGTTCTGGGCGGTCGGCTCTCACCCTTGGAGGGTATTGGCCCGGACGAGCTGAACATCGCCGCGCTGGTACGCCGTATTCAGAGCAATGGTGCGCGCGAGCGCGTGCTCGAAGTCATCATCGCTACCAATCCGAGCGTTGAAGGTGAGGCAACGGCAACGTTCCTCCAGAAACAATTGCTGCCGCTCGGAGTGCAGGTGACTCGTTTGGCCCGTGGTATTCCCATGGGCGGTGATCTCGAGTATCTCGATGGTGTAACCCTCGCGCAGGCCCTGGCCGGCCGCCGCGAATTGTAGACTCCAGCGTGCCTATGACCCGGAACCGGACCTGGAAAACGATTGGTGCCATTTTGCTCGTGGCCGGCGTAGCCGCGGCGATTGGCGCGTTCGTCGTGCGCGACCAGATGTCACGACACCGGCGCAACCTTTTCAGCAAGCACGCGCTGCGCCGTTTTGCCGCGCTCGGTTACCTGGCCGGCCTGAAAGCCAGCGTAGAGCTGGTGCAGTTGCTGCGCGATTTTGTGGGTTGGGAACCGCATCAGCTCCTGCGCAATCGCGCGGCGGGCATCCTGGATCGCATGGAGACGGAGCTGCAAGCTGGTGCGCGCGGGGAAATCGCCGGATGAACCTGCGCGACGGCATTAGTTTTTTTGGCTCTGACGACATTCAGCAGTTGGAACAGCTCCTGACTAGCTTCCTGGGTGAGACGCAGGCCAGCTGTGCCGTGCTGGTCGACCGCTCCGGACGCCTGCTATCCTCCGTGGGCGATACCGCCAACCTGGATCGAATCACGTTCGCGTCGCTGGTCGCCGGTGATTTTGCGGCCAGCGATCAACTTGCCACGTTGCTCGGCGAAACGGAGTTTTCTTCCCTCTACCATCAGGGTGAAGGTCGTTCGATGTTCCTGGCCGATGTCGGCGGGTGGGCCATTCTTGCCGCGCTGTTCGACGGCCGCACGACTCTCGGAATGGTGCGCGTGAAGAGCAAAGCCTTGGTGCCTCGGTTCACCCGGTTGTTCGCCGATCTGGCGGCACGTGGGCCGGCCAAGCCACTGCGCGAATTGCAGGCTGAATGGGCGGCGGAGGCGGAGGATGAAATCGACCGCCTGTTTACCGATTAGGGAGCTGGCCGATGTCGATGATCAACTACGCAAGCCGCGAGATCAATTGTAAACTCGTCTATTATGGACCCGGGTTGGGCGGTAAGACCACCAACCTCGAGTACGTGTACGGCAAAGTGAGTCCGGACACGCGCGGCAAGCTGATCTCTCTGGCAACCGAGCAGGAGCGCACCCTATTCTTCGATTTCCTGCCCGTGGATCTGGGCAGCATCCGGGGGTTCAAGACGCGCTTTCACCTGTATACCGTGCCCGGCCAGGTATACTACAACGCCAGCCGCCGGCTCATCCTGAAGGGTGTTGACGGCATCGTATTCGTGGCCGATTCGCAGGCGGAGCGTATGGATGCGAATATTGCCGCTATGCAAAACCTTTACGAGAATCTCTCCGATTACGGGTATGACCCTGCCCAGATTCCTATCGTGCTGCAGTGGAACAAACGCGATTTGCCCACGGCCGTCTCTCTCGAAGAGATGCGGAGCAACTTGAATCCGGACAGCCTGCCGGAGTTTGAGGCGGTGGCCGTGTCCGGTGACGGCGTGTTCGATACACTGCGTGCGGTCAGCAAGCTGGTGCTCAAGACGCTGAGCTGACCCATGGTGCTCGAGCGCAGCACCATTCCCAACTTGATCACGGTCGGTCGTATCGTGCTGGCGCCGCTCGTGTTCACCCTGCTTTTCGTGCCCACGTTTACGGCTCGATTCCTGGCCTGGGTCCTGTTCCTGATCGCCGCCATCTCGGACCTGTGGGACGGATACCTGGCTCGTAAACACGGGTGGGTTTCCGATTTTGGCAAGCTGATCGACCCGCTGGCGGACAAGCTCCTCCTGGTCTGCTCGTTATTGCCGGTGTATTTGATCTCCCATTCGCCCGCGTCCGAGAGCGAATTGCCGCTGCTCGGCTCGTTGCCGCTCTGGGTGCTGCTCGTCATCCTGGGACGCGAAGCGTTGATTACCCTGCTACGCTCCCTGGCCGCCCACCGCGGCGTCGTGATTCCGGCCGGCCGCGCGGGCAAACAGAAGGCGGTCTTCCAATCGATCTTCATGGGCGCTTGCATCCTGTGGTACGCGCTGCTCAGCGCTGCCGCCGATAACGAATGGCAGAGCGATTTTTGGGAAAATTGGCAGGTCATGCATGGCTGGTTCCTGCTCGCCTCGCTGGTACTGGCCGTGGTGTTCACGGTCTATTCCATGGTGGTTTACCTCATTTCATGGCGCAGGCTGAAGGTCGGCTTTTGATGGGCAAGGTTGAGCCGCCCTCAACGGAAGGCGGCAGTCCGGTCGCCACTGCGGAGATCGTGACCATTGGCGACGAATTGCTGCTGGGGCACACTCTGGATACCAATGCCGCATTCATTAGCCGCATGTTGGGCCGCATCGGCATTCGCGTCGTGCGCCGCACAACGGTGGGTGATGCCGAACCAGCCATTGCGGCCGCTGTACAGAATGCGCTCGAGCGCGCCACCATCGTCATCTGCACAGGCGGACTGGGGCCTACCCAGGATGATGTGACTCGGCCGGCCCTGGCCGCACTCTTCGAAGCGCCGCTCGAAGTGCGATCGGATGTGCTGGACGTGCTGCGCGAACGTTACCGTGTGCGTGGCATTCCCATGCCCGAGCGCAATATCACCCAGGCGCAGGTACCACGTGGTGCCGTCGTGTTGCCCAATGCCAACGGCACTGCGCCTGGCCTTGTGCTGCGCCGCGAGCATCGCCTGTGTATCCTTCTGCCCGGCGTGCCCCATGAGCTGCAAGCGCTCATGGTCGATCAGGTCCTGACCTGCATCCAGAAGGAAAGCGCCAACACGCAATCGATGGCGCCTGCCAACCCCATTCGGTATCGGGTGCTGCGCACCACGGGCATTGCCGAGTCATTGTTGGCCGAAAAGGTCGATCACATCTTGCCCGATTTGGCGCCCCTGACGTTGGCTTCTCTGCCCGGATTTGCCGGCACCGATCTGCGTCTCACCAGTTGGGGCGAGCTGACGTCCGATCGAGCCGATCAGGCATTGGAAGGCGCCGTACAGCGCATCCGCGCCGAGTTGCACTCCCATATTTATGGCGAGGATGGCGATGAGCTGGCGGCCGTGGTCGGCCTGGCTATGCGCGAGCACGGTTGGCGCATCACCGTGGCCGAGAGCTGTACGGGTGGCCTGCTGGGTAAGCTGCTCTCCGATGCGCCGGGTGCATCCGACTATTTCACGGGTGGCGTGATCGCATATTCGAATGCGCTCAAGCTGTCCCAGTTGAACGTCTCGCCGCTCACGTTGGAGACCTTCGGTGCTGTCAGTGAGGATGTCGCGCGCGAAATGGCAATGGGAGCGCAACGCCTGGGGAATGCTGACGCAGCCATAGCGGTCACCGGGATTGCCGGTCCGGGCGGTGGCTCGAAGGACAAGCCAGTGGGGACGGTATGGCTCGCCGCAGCGCTACACGATGAGCTGCAGACCCGACGCATCATTTTGCCCGGTGATCGCAACGAAATCCGCGAACGCGCGGCGTACGCCGGCCTGGCCTTACTTTGGAAAATGCTGCGTGCAACTGGCGCGCATGCGGGTTCCGCCAATTCTGCAAGGGGCATTGCTTGAAGAGCTCCGACGGGTACTTCGAGGGAGTGGGCAGTCTGCGCCTGTATTATCGCGCCTGGGAATTGCCCCGCGCGCGCGCCGCGATCGCCATTGTACATGGCCTGGGTGAGCATGGCGGCCGCTACGAACCCATTGCCCACCGCCTGAGCGCGTACGGCTTCTCCACTTTCGCCATGGACCTGCGCGGGCATGGACTGTCGGACGGCCGGCGCGGCCATATCAGACGCTTCGGCGCGTACCTACAAGATCTCGATCGATTCCGCCGCGAATTGTTTGGCCTGGTGGATGTCGGCACGCCGCTGTTCCTACTCGGGCATTCCATGGGCGGACTGATTGCACTCCGTTACCTCGAGGAGTTCGATACACCCTTCCGCGGTGGGATCATCGTGTCGCCCTGGCTCGCTACCGCGACGCCCGTGCCCCGCTGGAAGGCTACGTTGGCTCGCACCTTCAATCGCGTGTTGCCTGCCTGCCCTTTCGACTCCGGCATCGATCCCGCCCTCTTGAGCCGCGATCCGGCCATCGTCCATACCTACAGGGACGATCCGCTGGTCCATTCTCGCATTACGCCGCGCCTCTTCAGCGAGGCTTCCACGGCCATGGGTCTCGCGCTTCAGCGCAGCGACCGCATCCGCGTCCCGCTCATGTTCTTGTTGGCGGGCGATGATAAGATCGTTTCTACGCCCAAGAGCGATGCGTTTGCCCGCTCGCTCGCTGCGCGCAGCGTGACCATACATGTATATGCAGATTTTTTTCACGAGGTGTTGCACGAGCCGGGCGGTGCCGAGGCTATGCGCGATCTGCGCGATTGGATCGCGAGTCGGTTGGCCCGCGCCCGGCCCAGACGAGATCTGGTAGGCTGAGTTGCGCGTTCGCTGCCGATTCGGCAGCGATGACTGGGCCTCGCGCTTGCGTTGATGGTTGGAATCGACTTGCACATGACTCGAGGTATGGTGGAAGACACAAGAGAGGATGGCAGCCGGGCCGCGGGCCTGGAAGATGACGCTGCCACGAACGGGGAAGGCCTGGTGCCTGAGGATGAGGCATCGGTCATTAGTGATGAAATCGCCGCGCTGCAGGCAGAGCTGGCTGATGCAGCCGCCAGGTACCTGCGCCTTGCCGCCGACTTCGACAATTACCGCCGCCGCATGGAAAGGGATCGAGCGGATCAGGTGGCGCGCGCGCAAACCTCGCTGATTGGGCGGCTGTTGGATGTACTGGATGATCTTGAGCGGGTGGCCCATCACGCGGATCCCAACGCCACGGCCCAGGCCCTGGCGCAGGGCGTTGAATTGGTGGAGCGGAAATTTCGACAGGTTTTGGTGTCCGCGGGACTGGAGACTGTGAAAGCCGAAAACGAGCGCTTCGATCCCACGACCATGGAAGCCGTGGCGTCGGTAGCAACCGATACTCCGGAGGAGGACGAGACGGTTGCGGATGTATTTCAGAAAGGGTATCGCCTCAACGGAATCCTGGTTCGCCCGGCGCGCGTTCGGGTGAGGAAGCACGAGTAGATGCCGCCCGCAACCAAGGACTACTACCAGATACTGGGTGTACCCGAGACGGCGAGTGCGGAAGACATCAAGAAGACTTATCGACGTCTGGCCAAACAGTACCATCCGGACGCCAACCAGAACGATCCCAAAGCGGCAGAGAAATTCAAGGAAATTGGCGAGGCGTACGCCGTCTTGTCCGATGCCGCGAAGCGGCAGCAATACGATCAGGTTCGCAAGAATCCATTTGCCAGTTTCGGTTTTGGCCGACCGGGTGCAGGTGCGCCCGGAGCCGGGCAGCAAACCACGTATTCGTTTGAGGACCTGAACGACATTGGTGGGCTGAGCGACCTGTTCGGATCGCTGTTTGACCGCGGCCGGCGGCGCGCGCGGGGGACAGAAACCAAACGTACGCGTGGCCACGACATCGAGTATTTGGTCGAGCTACCATTCACCACTGCGGCACGCGGAGGCAAAATCACGATTACTGTTCCGGTTACCGAAGACTGTGCGGTTTGCAATGGAACGGGTAATGCCCCTGGCACCAAGCCCAAAACGTGTGCCGAATGCGGCGGTTCGGGCACTATCACGTTTGGTCAGGGAAGTTTTGCCGTGAGTCGGCCGTGTCCGGCCTGTCTGGGTCGCGGTCAGGTGCCTACCGACCCGTGCAAGAGTTGCAACGGCACGGGACAGGTGCGTGAGCAGCGGCAGATCTTGTTGGCCGTGCCCGCCGGCGTGGACACTGGCTCCAAATTACGATTGTCAGGTCAGGGTGAGCGGGCGCCTGCAGGTGGAACCCCCGGCGATTTGTTGGTCACGTTCAAAGTGGCGCCCCATCATTTTTTCCGGCGTGATGGCCTGGATATCCATGTGGTCGTCCCCATCAACATCGCGCAGGCTGCGCTCGGTTCGAAGATTCGCGTGCGCACGGTAGACGACAAGAAAGTTGCGCTGCGCATACCGTCAGGCACTCAGTCGGGCACGCGTTTCCGCATCCCCGGCCAGGGCATTGAAAAAGGTGGACGCCGCGGTGACCAGTACGTGCAGGTCAAGATCGAGGTGCCGGAGCAGCTGACGCCCGAGCAAGAGAAGAGTTTACGTGAGTTTGCCGTGGCGGCCGGGCTGAAGTACTGAACCTGCCATTGCTAATGTCGTGGCGTGCCCCGCTGCGGGTATTGCGTGGTTGCGCTCGTGAGTGGTTTTGAATGGAGGAATGTGGCCAGAACGTTTCTGGACCCCGAGCTCATGACCTGGGAAGTATATCCATCAGCAGGTGCACATGGGTTCTCCCGAAACCCGCACCTGGTTTTCAACTGCTTGAGTAATCGGGCCGAGCGTCCCCGTGTGCTGGATGTAGATGGCGATTCTGCTTCTGCTCAGAAACTGGTTTTGGCCGCTTCCGAATCCGAGTTGCGCGACCTGCTCGTCAAAGCTCAGATCGACTAACGAATGCGCCCGCCGCCCACCACCACATCGTCTCGATATAACACACCCGACTGTCCGGGTGTAACAGCGCGCTGCGGCTGTTTCAGCGCGAGTGAGATACTTTGCGCCGTATCGGCGCTGATGGTAGCCGGCACTGCCCGCGCCCGATAGCGAAGCTGTACCAACAGCTCCTCACCCACCTGTGGTCGTGAGTCCAGCCAGTTCAAATCACCCAGCGTGACCGAGGATTGCAATAGCTCGCTGGCCGACCCCACCACCACCTGGTTGCTGTGCGGTCGCACGCCCAGCACATACAACGGCGAGGACGATCCGCCACCCAGTCCCTTACGCTGACCGACGGTGTAACGCGCGTGACCTGCGTGCTCACCCACTACCTGGCCGGTTGTGGTCACCAGCGGCCCGGGCCTGAGCGCGGGGTGCGTAGGGCCCAAACGTCGCGCCAGAAAATCGCCGTAATCACCGGTTGGCACGAAACAGATTTCCTGTGATTCGGGTTTGTCCGCTGTCACCAAATCCAGAGTGCGAGCGCGTGCGCGCACTTCGGTCTTGCTCAAATCGCCGACGGGAAAACGCAAATGAGGCAATACTTCGGCCGGCACACCCCAGAGGAAATAGCTCTGATCCTTGGTGTCATCCAGGCCGCGCGCAATACGTCCGTCCAGCATGCGCGCGTAATGGCCGGTAGCAATGGCATCGGCGCCCAGCATCCGGCCGCGGCGCAGCAACTCCGGGATTTTCGTGTTCGAGTTGCAGCGCACGCATGGATTTGGGGTTCGACCGGCCACGTACTCGCTGACGAAGTCATCAATCACAGCGGCTGTGAATGCTTCTTCCATGTCGAACACGTAGTGGGGAATGCCCAGTGTGTCGGCCACGCGGCGCGCGTCCATGATGCCGTCCAGTCCACAACACGTCTTGCTGGGACCGGCGTTGTCAGAGTAACAGAACGTCTTCATGGTGACGCCCACCACGCGCTGCCCTTGCTCCACCAACAGCGCTGCGGCCAGCGACGAATCGACGCCGCCCGACATGGCCACCAACACGGTCTGCGCGCTCACGATGCACCCAGCAGGGAAGTGTGCTGCTGCCGCAGCCGCTGCACCACGGTGGGCATGCGCTCGACTATTTCCATGATGTCCTGCTCGCTAGTTGCGTGGCCCAGAGACAGGCGTATGGATGCTTCCCGATCGTGCGCGCGGCCCATGGCGGTGAGCACGTGACTTGGCTCGACCGATCCGCTCTGGCAGGCGGCGCCACTCGATACCGCAACGCCCTCCAGATCGAGTGAAATCAGCAGGGCCTCCTGATCCACATCACGTAGCGAGATATTGAGTAGATGCGGCAAGCGCGGTGCTCGGCCACCATTCACAGTTACGTTTGGCATTTGCGTGGTCAACGCGTGTTCGAGCCGATCGCGCAGCGCACACAGGCGCGCGCTTTCGCTTTGCCTCTCGGTAACGGCCAGCTCGGCCGCTATACCCAGGCCAACGATGCCCGCCAGATTCTCCGTGCCCGGACGCAACGTGCGTTCCTGTCCGCCGCCGTGGGTCAATCCTTCCAGTATGGTTCCCGTGCGCACGAACAACGCACCAACTCCCTTTAGCGCACCAATTTTGTGGCCACTCAACGCCAGCGTGCTGCACGGCACTTCATCGACACGCACGCGCACGCGCCCAAAGGCTTGCACGGCGTCGCTGTGAAAGACCACGCCTGCTCCCAGGCAGCGCGCTGCAATTTCGGCTACTGGCTGCAGCGAACCGATCTCGTTGTTGCCCCACATCACCGCGCACAGCGCGCGACCGTTGGCCAGGGCGTGGTCCAGGGCGCCCAGATCGGTGACCCCGTTCTCATCTACCGCCAATGCTACCAGCTCGGCGCCTTCACGCGCCGCCTGATGGGCGGCCCCCAGCACCGCCTTGTGTTCAATGGCGGAAACGATCACGCGCGTGCCGGCACAGCCCAGTGCGCGCGCTCCGCCCAGTACCGCCAGGTTGTCGGCCTCGGTGCCACCGCTCATGAATACGATCTCTCGGCGCTGCGCACCCAACGCGGCAGCCACCCGCTCGCGTGCCGTCTCCAGCAACGCGCGCGCCTCCCGGCCCCAGCGGTGGACGCTGGACGGATTCCCGAACCGCTCCTGGAAGACCGGCCGCATGGCTTCCCAGACTTCAGGACGTACGGCCGTGGTTGCGGCATGATCGAGATAGATCGGCTTCATAGGCGTTGGAATACCCCCGTTCCGCGTTCCGGGTCGAAAGTCTGGACGTTGTCCGCCGACTGTTCCGCTCGTTAGATTGGCCTCGATGGCACACCGGGCGCCACCTCCGCTGCCGGCCCAGCACCCCGCATGTTTCCGGGCCACGGTTCACGGAACTGTCTTCTGTGACCGGTCCCGACACCTTGCCCGCGTTCACGTTGGAGATGAACTGCTAATCCTCCCGGGGCCTCCCATCGATGACGAGCCGGGCGTTTGGGTGCACCTGCCTGAGGGAGACTTGATTGGTCATCTGCCGCCGGAAATCGAAGCTTGGTTAGCGCCCTGGATGTTGCGCGGCGGAACCGCCACGGCGCATGCAGTCAAGGTTGAGGGTCAAGAAGTACCCAGTTGGCGGAGGTTGCTCATTGAAGTGCACTGCGGTAGCCGCTGACCTACCCAAGCCGCGCTCCGAGGTCCGACTTTCTCTCTCCGGTTTTCCTAAAAGCTGCTCACCTCCAGTCCCGGCACGTCGTTCACCGCCATCACTTCCTTGGTCCAGAACGGTTCGCCGTACTCTCTTCGGATCCACGAGCCATAATGCGCGTGGTGCGCGCGAATCTGCTCTCGCAGCAAACGCTCACCACCCGGCATCACGTCTCCCATCGCAATTCGACCCGAGAATTGCGTTTGGAACGCAAAGATAGCGTCCAGCTTCTGTTCCATCTGATCGGTGATATCCACTACGAATGAAGGTCGGATCCAGGCCTCTTGATAGGTGAGTGCGTAAAGCAGTTTGTGCGGTCGATGGGGTTCGCCGTCCGCGGGGAATCGTTTCAGACCGGCCAGAAAACAGGAGGCACGCGCCAGACGGCAGGCGGCACCGTGATCAGGATGGCGCGCCCGTGGCCAATGGGTAATGACCATGCGCGGGCGCAGTTGCCGTACCAGACTCACTACCTTGCGTCGGGCCTGGTGACTGTCGCGGATGGCGCCGTCTGGAAGCGCGGCTGTCACCCGTTCGGCAACGCCCAGGATGTTGGCTGCGGTTTGTGCTTCTGCAGCCCGCTGTTCCGGACTGCCCGAGCTCCCCAGTTCGCCCGCACTCAGATCCAGAATACCCGTGCGGTATTTGCCTCCGGCCGCGCGCGCGAGTGTGCCGCCGCACAGCAACTCGGCGTCATCAGGATGGGCAACAATGGCAAGAAGATCGACGCTCATTCGTAGCGGAGCGCGACCACCGGATCGAGGCGCGCGGCCCGCCATGCCGGCCACATCCCAAATGCCACGCCCGCGACAATCGCCATACCCAGCGCCGCCACGACCGCGCCAATCGGTACGTAAGCCGGTAGCGGCGTAGTCAGGTTCACGATCAGCGCAATGGCGCCGCCCATGACCATGCCGATGGCGCCGCCGATGAAAGTGACGGTGGCCGATTCGAAGAGGAATTGCCAGAGAATCTCGTTTTTCGTTGCACCCAAGGCTTTGCGTACGCCGATCTCACGTGTGCGTTCGGTTACTGCGATCATCATG
>JBOHRF010000099.1:0-16053 GCA_050732575.1 Longimicrobiales bacterium | reverse complement strand
CGCACACAGAGCAGCCATTGTCACAAGAACAGTCGCGTGTCTCACGAATGGGTCTCCGGCGAGGCGGAAGCGAAGTGGAGAATTGGACGAACGTGAACGTGCGTTCCATCCTTGGCTCAGTTCCTAGTGTGCTTTCTGGCACCGATGTCAGACCAGCCGAGTGGGGTGAATTCCGATTCCTGACGGGTGAAAGTTCTCACGAAAAACGCGCGTCCGCGTAGACCCAGGCCTGTTTCCCGGAAGCGAGGAGCGCGCTGATGCGTTTGTAGCCGGCGGGTTCGTACTGGTCGGCGTTGGCGAGTTCGCTGTCCGACACCTCGAACATGGTGCCACGCACACGGCTGTCATTTCTCCCGTTGAACTTCACGATGGCATGATGTGACTTGCCGCTGGTCGTGACGAACTCCGCGTCCTCGATCTGCAGCAGCGATTGCTCGAAGCCAACCAGTTCGTCCGGCTGTCCCTGCGGCAATCTTCCGAACGTAGACAGCTGAACCGCTTCCTGCTGGAGCGTGCCGTACGAGAAGAGTAGGGGCATACAGGGGCAAGGTTGGAGGTTGTAGGCTGGTTAGGCAAGCCGGTCTGCGCTTAACGCTTCATGGAAGCGACGATTGCGCAAGGCTCCGTCGTGCTTCTTCGCGCAACGCTTCGAATTGGCGCACATATTCGGTCAGGCGAACATGATCAGTGGTCGAGTTGAGAAACGGCTTCCCCTTGCCCACCACCATTACGTCCTTGCCGTCGATCGGAGTTGCGATGTGCACAAAGGGAGCGAACATGCCGCAGTGCGTTGACGGCAGCGCGGCCGCCCGAAACGCGTAGTCCTCCGTTGGAAATTGATTTGAAACCGAGAGGGATTGGAGCGTCTTGCAGCCCGCCAGCGGTCTGAGGCCATCGCTATCTACGCGCAGGTTATAGAGACGAAGCTCCTGAAGTCGGGGCAGTCCAGCGAACGGAAGCAGGCTGCGCGCCCTGTTCTTGTTCCAGATACCGCCAGAGAAATCGAGCGCGAGCAGTTTCTGCAGGTGCGCCAGCGGTGCGAGGTCTTCCACCTTTGGAACGTCTTCGAGTATCAGTGTCTCGAGATTCGACAGCCGCGCCAATGGGGATAGGTCCTTGAGTTTGGTGTTCCACCGGATAGCCAGATGCTCAATGCCGCCCAGCTGCTGAAGAGGCGCCAGATCCTCCACCCTCATTTCGTAGAAGTGTGCAGTTGCAGCTCGCAGGTACCGACAAAGGGAAACCAGCCGTGATTGATTGACACCGACGATGTAGGCGCGCGAAACGTCGACAGCCGAGTCCAAATCATCGATGGAATGGAGCCGCCCATCCGCGATTAGAATCGGTTTCGCCGATGCGTCCCACCGGACGTCGGGAAACGTGGAACCTCGCAGAAGGTCAAGCGGGCTTTGCGCTGACGTCATTGGGTTTCTGCGAGCCAGACTCGTCCATCTACGGTTCGTCCGCGCTCGGGCCATAAATCTGTGGCACGGTCGATCCCATGGGTCTCAGGTAGGTCGTGATCTGACCGCGATGATGCACAATGTCAAAAAGGAAACTCCAGGCCATGGGCGCGGCCGGCCGCTGGGTGCCGAAGAAATCCAGCGTACCATCCCAGCGCGCGGGCGGTAGAGCCGTCCAACGCTGGGGATGGGAAGCGCTTTGCTTCTCATAGTTCTCGAGCACACCCTGCATGGTGGCTGGCATGGGCGGCGGCGCCCACTCCACCTTGCCGCTCTCCAGCGCCTCGATGATCATCTTCTCTTCACAGACGATCTGCCAGGCGATCTCCTGTGCCGTGCGTGACTTCGGGTCCGGACGGTAATCGGATCCTTCCGGGATCCTGGCCAACACGTTTCGAGTAGTCTTTGATTCGTCTGTCCAGAATTTGGTGAAGAGCGATTTCTCATCCATGATTGACCTATGCTGTTGTCTTCTTGGTCGCGCGCTTGGGTTTTGCTTCAGCGGGCGCGTTCGCTTTGCTCTCCCGAAGCTGGACCTTTTGGGCACGTTGGGCCCTGCGCTTCCGTTTCGCGGCCGCGTACGTGTGCTTTTTCTTTGCCATGGTAAAACCCCAGGCATGAGTGTTGAGCGCGTTGGTGACCACCAACAAGGGACTCGGCTCGAGTGCGCAATCCCGGCAGGAAGTTATAGCGCTGGCTACAGATATCAATCGGGGTCAGCTTTTGGCGTTGCGCCGACCGAGCCTCAGTGCGTTTGCGTTGCGCCCGTCATGTTGTGCTGCGCGAACGGCAGGTCCATGGCCGCGGATGCGCTGACGCCAGCGGTGCCACGAAATGTGCGCCTGATGCGAACGCCGGCATGCCATTTCTGTGGCCGCCCTGGGCGACCGCCTCGAGCGCGAAGGTGAGAGAGGTCAGGCCCACGGCCAGGGCCACCAGCAGGGTTCCGATCTGCAACCATCGAGAGCCCGCCGCGGAAGAGCGAATTGTGGCCAGAGACGTGATCACCAGATTGGCCGTTAGCAGCGCGGCCGGGATGTTCACTGCGGCGCCACGCGTTGCACAGCCGCGATGATCAGCCCGGCCAGCGCCATGGTGAGCATGGCACACACAAACCGCATCCCGCTCTTGCGATGCAGCGTTGCGCCTTTGGCTGAATAAAGCGCGGCGTAACCAAAAACCAGACCCAACCCGCCCGCGAGTATGGGTATCAGCAAGGTAATCCGCACAATTCTCCGTGGCGCTACGAACGCATGGTGATGGCAGGGTCGACACGTGCGGCGCGCAGGGCGGGTATCCAGCACGCGCCGATGCCAATGGCCGCCATCAGCAGAGACACACCGATGAACGTGGCTGGGTCGTGGGGCGCCACCCCGAAAAGCAGTCCCTGAATGACGCGCGCAACGAAGAAGGCGCCGGTAACGCCCAACACGAGGCCAAGCGCCAGCAACACTCCGCCTTCCTTCAGGATCATGCGCTGTACCCGGCCGCTCTCGGCGCCCAGACTCATGCGGATACCGATCTCGTTGGTGCGCGAGCTCACCGAGAACGCGAGCACGCCACCGATTCCCACCGCGGCAATGATCACGGCCAGAATGCCGAACAACGAGACCAGCGCGGCGTTCAGACGACGCGGTGAAACACTCAAGTCCTTGAACTGGGCAATGGTCATCGCGTCCGCGATCGGTACGCCGGGCGCCATGCGCCGCGCGATGCGCGTCGCCGTTGTCGTCAGGGCAGACACGTTGCTGTCAGCGCGGATCACCAGACCCCCGCCCATGGCGGGAATCTGCGTGAAGGGCATGAACACGACGTGTGCGGGCTTCGTATCCAGTCCGCCATCCTGTGTATTGCCGACCACGCCGACGATGGTGCGCCAATCCGGGGTAATCGGCGTGAATCGCAACACGTCGCCCGTCCAAGCGATCCGTTTTCCGACCGGGTCCTCGTTCGGGAAGTACCGGTCGGCCAGCGTCTGGTTGATGATCACGACCATTCCGGAACGAGCTTGATCGGTGCGCGCGAACGCGCGTCCCCTGAGCAGCGGAATTCCCGCCGCGCGGAAGTAGTCGGGGTTGGCCGTACGCAGCTCGGCACGCGGCATCGCCTCGCCCGCGGCGAGCGGTTTGCTCTCTGCCTTGACCTCGAGTCCGACACCCGAGCTGCGCAGTGGCACCGGCGAGCCAATGCCTACGTCCACGACACCAGGAAGCGCAGCAATTTCGTCGCGTATGCGATCGTAGCGCTCCTTGGCCGCACCATCGGCCGACGGGTTGGTCATGAGCTCGGTCAGCGAGACCAGATCCACGGGCATGGTGAGCACTTCCTCGGTGCGCAGACCGGTGTTCACGTCGGCCAGCCGCATCATGGTGCGGGTGAGCAAACCGGCACCCGCGAGCAGCACCACCGAGACTGCGATCTGCACGACAACCAGTCCACGCTGAAGACGCTGCTTTCTCAGGCTTCCGCTCACGCGCCGCCCGCCCGCGGAAATCCAGGAGGCGAAGGCACCTTCCTTCGGTAGCGCTGCCACATAAGAGAGCAGCAGGGCCACCGCCACGGAAAGCGCGAGCATGAAACCCAGAACCATGGCGTCCAGGCGGATCTCGTTGGCGCGCGGCGAGTAGCGCTCCGCGAGGGAGATGAGCAGCCTGACCCCGCCGATCGCGATGATGACAGCGAGCAAGGCACCCAGGAATGCCAGTACCAGATTCTCGACCAGCAGCAACCGGCGCAGCCGCGCCACGCCCGCGCCCAGCGCCGCGCGCACGACGAGCTCGTGTTCTCTGCGCACGCCCCGCATGAGCGTCAGGTTGGCAACATTGGCGGCCGAGATGATCATGACGAACGCGGCCGCGCCCATGAGCAGCCACAAGATCAGCCGCGCTTCTTCACCCAGGACTTCCTGAAATGGGATGACCGCAACGCGGTAATTGGACGCCGGATCGTATGCTTCCTGGAATTGGCTCCGCATGCGCGCGTACACGGCAGTGACCTCGCTCCGGGCCTGCTCCACGCTGGCTTGCGGCGCCAGCCGGGCGATCACTTCGGTCATGCGGTGCGTACGGCCCTGCACCATGAACGCACTCGTGTGGTGATCGCTGATCACCATGTTGAGCAGCGCATCTACACGGTCGGGAAAGAACGGCGCCGGTTGCACTACCCCAATCACCGTGACCGAACGGTCATCCAGCCGCACCTGCTGGCCCACGATGCTGGAGTCTCCGCCAAAGCGTTTCATCCAGAACTCGTGCGTGAGCACCATCACGGGGGGAACACCCGGCCCATCGTCGGCTGACCGGGTCAGCCGGCCAAGGATCGGGGAGAGCCCCATGACCTCGAAGTAGTTACCCGTGACCAACCCGGCCTCGATGCGCACCGCGTCTTCCTCGCCGCGCAGCGTCAGATCCCAGGAAGAGAATTCCGCAATGCCTCCGAGTGATCGGGCACCGGCGCGGAAATCGTTGACCTCCGGAACGGAGAACGCGATGCTCGCTCCGCCGGGCGCGTCCATTGATTGTCGCAGAAATACCAGTCGATCGCCGTCTCGGTGTGGGAGAGGCCTGAGCAGAACACCGCGCACCGCGCTGAAGATCGCCGTGTTCGCGCCCATGCCGAGCGCCAGCGTGATTACCACTACCGTTGTGAAGAAGAGGCTGTGCCGGAGCGCGCGCAGCGCATACCTGATGTCAGACGCGATGCTGTCGATCCAGGGCAGTCCGCGTTGATCGCGCACCGCATCCGCTGCCTGCGTGAGACCACCGGACGCGATTAGCGCCTGCCGGCGCGCGTGCTCCGGATGCAGGCCGCGCCGGATGTTCTCGGCCGTCTCCAGCTCCAGATGTGCTTCCAGCTCTTCGCGCAGTTCCTCGTCTACTCGATGACCGCGCAGCACGCCAGCGATGCGCGCCAGCAGCGTACGAACGTGTCTCACGGTGCCTCCGCTCGCGGGGCCAGAAAGGCCGCCATCAGGGCTGCTGTCTCGTGCCATTCGCGCGCTTCTCGCGCCAGCTGCTTGCGCCCCGCAGCGGTGAGCGCATAGAACTTTGCCCGCCGGTTGTTTTCCGACAGCCGCCATTCCGCTTTGATGCAACCCTCTTGTTCCAGCTTGAGCAGCGCGGGGTACAGCGTGCCGTAGTTCAGCGTCAGTCGGTTCTTACTCGTTTCTTCGATTCGGCGAGCAACGCCGTACCCATGCAGCGGTCCGAGTACCTCGAGCGTTCTCAGGATCATCAGCGCGAGCGTACCCTGCTTGACGTCCAGCTTATCGGCCATCCGCCTCTCCTATGGGGTGCCCATATGACGGTAATCAGGCCGGCTCGATCGCGCAATGGTCGAGGTTGGCGCGCCGTTATGGGGCGGCAGTAAGGCAAACGAACACGGCTTGTTACGATGGAGGGGGGGAGTCAGGCGGTTCGTGAGATTTACCGCCTGGGCGCATGATCGGGAGGATCGAACTCCGTGACGGCACGCAACATTGCGGTGAGCGGACCGACCAGGTTCTGGCCGTTGACCAGCGCCCGTCGCGTCGCCACGTGATGGGCGAGGAACCATTGGCCCCGTTTCGTGGTGAAGTGATCGTAACCCACTCCGCCGCCGCTGGAACTGGAGTGGATGATCTGGTTTCCTCCGGCATAGATCGCGATGTGATCGATGCGGACTCCGTTCGTGGCGAACAACATGAGGTCACCGACCTGGAGTGCCGCGCGGTTGCGAGCAACGGGCAGGCCAACCGCCGCCTGTTGGCGGGATGTGCGTGGCAACACGACGCCATGCTGCCGGAACACGTACTGCACGAAGCCGGAGCAGTCGAATCCACCTGGCGAGGCCCCACCCCACACGTACCTGGTGCCGACATACGCGTCGGCGGTGCTGAGCACGGCGTCTGCCGTTGCTGTGGCGGTACGCGTCGTTCGGGAGCCGACCCGGGCCCCGCGCGTGCTTGGAGGAGTACTGCGCGCAGTGCCGCCTTCGTCCAGGCTCACATCGAGGCGTCCTCGAGAGTCGAGGCCGGCATACACGGTTAGCCCACCAATGTTGGCGCGCACCACGGGCCGCGAGCCCGAGAGCACGATGTCGATTTGCGCGCGCGCTGCGCTGGGGAGAACCACCAAAAGCGTCAGGGCAGGACCTAGAAACTTCATGACTACTTCCCGCTTTTCGGAGGTGGGGACGCGCGGCTGGCGCGCAGCCTCCGTGCCGGTAGCGCGAGCGGTGAGCTATCGCCATGGAAGAAAAATACTTACGAGTCTCAGCCTGGGTGTGACTGCGGACCCGGTTGTACCCACGAGATAACAGCCACCGTCATTCCTTGATGACATGTTGTGGTGGCGGACCGGAGCGTTGGGAAGCATGGCCATGAAAGCGTTTAGGAGGAACCGCCTTCAGTAGAGCGCCGCTGGATTTCTGCGACCGCCGATTCTGCGGTCAGCCCGTGACGGTGGAGCACCTGAGCCCCGATGTTCATCCGCTCGCGCATCAAGCCCACCAACATGTGCGCAGCGCCGACGCGCGTGTGACCGAGCTCGCGGGCGCATTCTGCTGCGAAGGAGAAGGATGCCATGGTGCGCGTGGTGTAGGGGCGCTCCGTACCGGGTGCGGGGTCCAGTCCACCGGAAACGATCATCCCGCTAATCGTCTGGCGCACCTGCTCGCGATCGATGCCCAGGTTGGCCAGCGTGGCGGCTGCGGTGCCGTCAGTTTGCTGCGTGAGCGCGAGCACCAGGTGCTCGGTTCCGATGAACGGATGTCCAAGACGATCCGACTCGCTGCGCGCCTCAACCAGAAGCTGAAGCGCGTCATCGGTCAACTGGAGATCATCAGGATGCGTGCCCGGGGTGGCATTGCGGTCCATTTTGCCGACTCCATGCTATTGACGCGCGGCCTGGCGTTGCCGCAGTACCTCGTAGAGCGCGACGGCCACGGTGGTCGAGAGGTTGAGCGACCGCACGCGGGGCGAAAGTATGGGCAACGCGACAAACCGATCGCAATAGCGGTCGTAAAGTTCGTCCGGAAGCCCACCAGTTTCGGCTCCGAAAATGAGGACCAGATCCCGCGCGCCGCTCAAGGGCGCATCCCAGAAGAGTTGCGTGGCCCTGGTCGAGAAGAAATACGTGTCACCCAGCTTGGGCAGCTCCTTCTCGAACGCAGACCAGCTCGGCCAGACGTGCAGATCCACGTATTGCCAGTAGTCGAGACCGGCGCGTTTCACTTTACGTTCGTCCAGCGAAAAACCGAGTGGCCGGATGAGATGCAGCGTGGCGCCCGCGGCCAGGCAGGTCCGACCGGCGTTTCCCGTGTTCCAATGAATCTCCGGGTGCACGAGTACGACGTGGGTGGCCAACCGTTCAGGCGTCCTCAAATGGGTTAGCGCGATTGTCAAACAGCGCGCGCAAGAGCCGTGGACGGGTGACTTACGCGCCAGACCAGCATCGTGAGATACGTGCCGTTGATGATGATGAGCACTGTTTGGTCGGCGGCCGGGTGCAGCACCAGCAAGAAAGCAAGCAACAATGCGGTCACCGCAGCCGCCATACCCACGGCCCAACGTTCAGCACGCCGGATCCAACGGCTGAGTACTACGTTGACCAGACCAGCGTGCATGAGCAGCAAGCCGAGCGTAATCAGCCAGACCAGTCGCAGATCGTACGCCTTGTTGTTCCGCAGCGCACTCCCAACTACGGCCATCGTGTGCAGAAGGCCCGGAATGGCCAGGAGAAGACCAAGTGTTATGGCAATAGCAGCCAGCAACGCGTAGGAACCCTCGGTACCGGATTTCTTGAATCGCCGGTAAAGGAAGCCGAGCATGAGCACCCAAAGCGAAAGAGAGGCGATGGTGAGAAGCGTATCGAAACCGACCATCATGCACCTTCCTCGACCCGGTGAAGGGCGCCTCCAGCGTTACATGGTAAAAGCAGCAAAGACCGGGGCGCAAAGGTCACACGTTCGAGGCGTGATTCAGCCAATCGTTGTCGCGTGTACCCGAAAACAAACGGTTAGCGCCGCACGGGCGCGGGTGCGCCGGCGATATTTGCCCAGCAACTTCCCGATGACCACCTGGATGGGGAAGACGATCCGCTGCACCGCGGCCCGGGATCTGTACGATCGCAAACTCGCTGCGGTACCGCCTGGTCAGGGACGCCGCATCGAACGGATTCGGCGGATTCCAACCGCCCAGGCGAGCAGTCATGTGTTGGTACCGCGCTTGACTGATTAGTACGATCGTGCTATTTATGGCGAGCGTGAATAAGGGCACGAACACCCGACAATCGATTCTCGAGCATGCCGTTGCTCAATCCAGCCTGATGGGACTGGAAGGCCTGACCATCGGCCGGCTGGCCGATGAGCTGAAGCTTTCCAAGAGCGGGTTATACGCTCATTTCAAGTCCAAGGAAGCGCTACAGATCTCAGTGCTGGAAGCCGCGGCGGATCGGTTCACGCAAATCGTCATTCGGCCGGCGCTCAAGGAGGCTCGGGGAGAGCCGCGCGTCCGCGCGCTGTTCGAGCGCTGGTTGGACTGGTCCAGGAGCCAGGTGGTACCGGGCGGCTGCATCTTCGTGACCGCCTCGGTCGAGTATGACGATCAGCCCGGTCCGGTCCGCGATTACCTGGTCCATGCGCAACAAGATTGGGTGGATCTGATCGCCACGACGGCGCGCTTCGCGGTGGAGGTCGGGCATTTCCGCGCTAACCTGTCGGGGAAACGGTTTGCGCAGGAGCTGTACGGGATCTTGTTGGCGCACTATCACTTCACCCGCTTACTGGCGGACCCGGACGCGACATCGCACACGCGCGCCGCATTCGAGCACCTGATCGCGCGATCACGCGTGGTCCAACCCTAAAGCAGCGCAGGTTTTGAGTCGATGACACGCGTGCCGTCGGGAACCAGCACGAACGTTCGTGCAAAACGTGGCGCTGCCCGGCTCATGTTCCGGGGACTGCAGGCAGCCAGCCCCAGCCTGGGCGCATGGGCATTGGAGCGAGCGTTCCTGAAGCCACGGCGGCCAAGGCCGCAGGTGGAGGAGGAAGGTTTTCTGGCCAGCGGAGCAGCGGAGCGAGTGCAGACGCCGGTGGGCGAGTTGGCCGTTTGGAGTTGGGGTGAGGGTCAAACGGTGATGCTGGTGCACGGGTGGGGCAGCCGGGCCGCGCGTTTTCGGACCCTGGCGCCGGCGTTGATTCGCGCGGGGTTTCGCGTGGTGGCATTCGATGCGCCCGGTCATGGCGCATCATCGGGTCGACTTTCCTCGCTGCCCGAGACGGCGCGCGCGCTGCGCTATCTGGCGCGGCGGGAGTGGTCCCGGCGCGGTGCCTGGCCGCGCGCGGTGGTGGCGCATTCGTTTGGCGCGGCGGCCGCGATTTTGGCGCAGGAGAGCGGTGCGCAAATGGGGCGCAACGTGTTGCTGGCACCGGCGGTCGACCTGGACGGCCACTTCCGGCGCGTGGTCCGCGAACTGGGCATTGGCGAAGCGGTCATGCGGCTCACGATTGCGCGCACCGAGCAGCGGATTGGTTTCAGTTGGGATTCTATTGGCGTGGCACGATTGGCGGAGAGGTTACGGGCGCCCGTTCTGATCCTGCACGATCCGGCCGACAGAGATGTCCCGTTCAGCGATGCGCAGGCATTAAGCGCGGCGTGGCCGGGCGCGCTGCTGGTTGCAACACCGGGGCTCGGGCATCGGCGCCTGCTGCACGATGCTGATGTCGTGCAGCGCGTGGTTGC
This sequence comes from Longimicrobiales bacterium, assembly GCA_050732575.1. GTDB lineage: Bacteria > Gemmatimonadota > Gemmatimonadetes > Longimicrobiales > RSA9 > JBBDWZ01. The sequence goes on along the minus strand of JBOHRF010000099.1, from coordinate 5,871 downwards.
GTTCGTGTGATGCGGACCACCTTTCACTTCTTCGGTTCTGGCCGCCTCGCCTATAGGAGCATGGCATCAAGGCCGTTACTCCGTTCAGTTACTCCGATCTGTTGCTCTACTCGCCCTTGAGCACGCGCGCGGGGTCAACGCGACTGGCGCGTTGTGCGGGCACCCAGGCGGCCAGCGCACCAATGGCGAGCAGGGCGATGGGTCCGATGGTAAAGGTGATCGGGTCAATGGGCTCGATGCCGTAGAGGACGGTGCGCAGAACTCGAGCAGCGAGCAGAGCTACAATCACCCCGAGCAGAGCGCCCAGCGCAACCAGAGCAAAACCATCGCGCATGAGCAGACGCACGACCTCCAACGGTCTGGCGCCCAGTGACATACGTATGCCGACCTCGCGCGTGCGACGCGCCACCGCGTAGCTGACCACGCCGTAAACGCCGATCAAGGCAAGGATCAGCGCGAGCGATGCGAAGGCGCCGAAGACCACAGCGGCCAGCCGGGCGGGCATCAACATGATGGCCAGGTGCCGAGCCATGGTCTTGGAGTCGATCATGATCAGATCGGGGTCGTGTGCACGGGCCGCGTTCAGCACCTGCAACCGCGTCTGTTCGGCATCGCCATTGGTGCGAGCCAGTAGTGTCAGGAAGTACGTGTGCGTCTGGCTGAGTGGTGCATACACGAACCCGCGCGGCTCTTCGCCGAGCGTGCGAATTTTCGCGTTGCTGGCAACGCCCACAATCGTGTACACCGTTGAGTCATTGCGGAAGGTGCGGCCGATCGGATCCTGGCCTTTCCAGAAACGATCGGCCATGACCTGATTGATGATGGCAACGCGTGGGCCTCCCTTGCGATCCAGGGCATCATCGAAGTTGCGACCGCGCTGGATGGTTATGCCGGCGGCCGAGAAGAAACCCGGATTCACGCGCGTGTAATCGAGCAGGAAAGCCTGCTGCCCGCGCGGCGGCGAGAAGCCCTCCACGTTGACACCGATGTTCTGCGTGTTGAGCGTGTTCAGGTGCAGATTGCCCGTGACGCCGACGGCCTGCACGCCCGCTATCTGTCCAATGCGCTCTTGCAGGCGCCGGAGGTAAAGGACAGCGGCCTCTTCGTTGTAGCGCTCCGCTGAAATGGCAAACTGCATCACGGCCGTGGGCGCATTGCCAAAGCCGGGATCCACGGTTTGCCGCGCTGCCAGGCTGCGCAGGAAGAGTCCGGCGGTCACCAGCAGTATCAGTGACATAGCGACCTGACCTACCACCAGTGTATTGCGCATCGTGAAGCGTCGTACCGGGCCGCCGCCCGTGTTCTCACTCTTGATGGTCGTGATCACGTCGGCGCGTGTGGCCTGGAGCGCGGGCGCCAGTCCGAACAGGATGCCGGCCAGCACGGAGGTGCCGAGCGCGAAGCTCAGCACGCCCGCGTTGAGCGATGCATCGACGGTGACCGGCAAGGGCAGCGGCAGATCGGCATTGAGCAGGGCCCAGATGAGGAGTCGGGCCAGGCCCAGGGAGAGTGCACCACCCAGCAGGGCCAGGGTAACGCTCTCCGTGAGCAGCTGCCGCACCAGCCCGGTCCGACCCGCGCCCAGGGCCAGCCGTATGGCAATCTCACGCTGGCGATCGCGCGCCTGGGCGAGCAGGAAGCTGGCCAGGTTGGCACACGCGATGAGCAGGACCAGGCCCACGACTACGGTGAGCAGTCCGGCGGCCAACACGATGAAGCGGTCCAGCAGCGGATTCACGACCATATCGGAAAGGCGAATGGCGTGGAGCGTAAGGTTCTCCGGCCACTCGTCACGGAAACTTGCGCGCTGCTGGTTGGCGAACGTGAGCAGTGTCGCTTCCACCTGTGGTACGGTGACACCGGGCCGCAAGCGCGCGCGCACGAACGTACTGTGATCGCCGCGTGATTCCAGCTGGTTGTCGCCCGATGGCTGCACCTGGTTGATCATCATCATGGGCAGGTACAGTTGCGGCGCGATGCCGCGCAGGTTGCCGCCGTAGTCACGGGGCGCCACACCAACGATCGTGTAGTTGCGGCCGTTCACGCGCAGCTGCTGGCCGACCACACCCGGATCGCGGTTGAAATCGCGCGACCAGTAGTCCCAACTCAGAACGACCACGGCGTGCTGCCCGTTGGCCACATCGTCTTCCCGCGTCAACAACCGGCCGGCCGCGGGAGTGAGACCCAGCGTGCTGAAGTACTCACCGGTCACCAGTTCCGCGCCCAAATTCTCGATACGATCACCGCGGTCGCGCGGCACGAACGTCAGAATGGAGCCAAAGCTGCTGGAGAACAGTTGCGAGGTTGCGCGCTCCAGGTCGCGAAAATCCGGGTTGGAGAACGGCATGTAGTTGAATTCCGGATGCCGGCCGTAGAGCTCCACAATCCGATCCGGCTCGCGCACCGCCGGATCGCGCAGCAACACGGCCTCGACCAGGCTGAAGATCGCGGTATTCGCGCCAATGCCCAGCGCCAGCGAAACAATCGCGATCAGCGTGAAACCGGGGCTCTTGCGCAGCCGGCGCAGTGCGAAGCGGAGATCCTGTAGCAGGCGTTCCATGGTTGCACCGGAAGGAGGGGAAGGTCCTGACTATACGGGCAAAAGCGAGGAAAGGGTTCAGGGCAAGAAGCCGTTCACGTTGTCGCTCTCGTTGACGTTTTCGTTTACGAAAGGCACGGCCGGGAGTGTGAACGAAAACAGAGTGTGCGTGAAGTTCCGACTGTCGGTCAGGGCTCGCTCACTGCTTGACCAGGCCCGGGCGATAGATGACGAATTGCACGAGCCCCTCCGGAGAGTCGATGGCGCGGACCAGCACGCCATCGCGCAGGAAGGTCGTGGCCAGGAAGGGCAGTTTCTCGGTGGCCAAAAATTGACCGCTGATGCTGAACACATCGATCTGCCCGACAAAGTAGTGATTGAAGTCGGCCGGCCGGCCGTGACAGGGAGCTGCCGCGAAAGGTGGCTTGCGCTTCTCCCAGTCGGGTGCCTCGACCATGGCCAGCACCCACAACCTGCGCTCACGGTCCACGTGCATATCAAGCGTGGCGCGCCAGGGCCGCAACGCCTTCTCGTAGGTTCGCTCCTCGCTGTTGCCGGGACAGCGCTGGCGTGGGATTTCAGGAAGTGGGTACCACGAAGGCGAAAGAGCGAATGAATTCAGCCGCTTCAGTTGGGCATCGTAAATATCAACGCGCGGTGTATCCAGGTTAAGTATGGCCAGGCTATCCCGGCCAACAAGCGCAGCTACCCGCGTGGTCACTCCATCGCCCATGTCGAAACCGTGATGGACCATGGGTTCATCGATGGCACGCACATACGCGCCGGCTCTCGATACAGCGTGCAACCGGTGTTGACCCTTGATGGAATCCCGTTCATGGCCGTGCACCACGAAACCGTTCTGATAGGGCAGCAGCCAGGACGTGGAGTGCGCAAAATGAAGAGAGCGGGCTGGTTTCAAATCAGGTGTGAAAACTTCCATGCGCCGTGTGACATCGACCACGTAGATCGAGTCCGCATCATCAACGGCAATGCGGCGGATCAGTCTGAATTCGCCGGGTCCCGAACCCGGCCGTCCAACCGTGCCCAGATAGGCGCCGGTCCTGTCGTAGCGACCCAGCGTTCGGCCAAAATCATGCGCCAGGAATTCGCCGTTGCTCCGCCGCTCGATCCGGGAGAAGAACACGTGTTTTACGCTCCAAGGGTCTTCGATGGAACCGAGCTGGGCGTATTGAAGGAACTCGATCCGACACGGCGGACACGCTGCACCGATTGCAGGCTCAGGCACCTCGCCCGCCTGGCCGCAGGCCAACGCGGCCAACACCAAAACCGGCACCGGGCGCAATTCCGCAGCAGTTCGTGTGCTCATGGTGCGCTCACGCGATCGGGGCAGCCTAGAGGATAATCCGGGCTTTTCCTGAACGACAGTACGCTCCAAATCGGACTTTGCCCCAGCCACGCCCACCTGGCCACCACTCACCCCCGGGGCCGGGCGTCTCATCCCCACTTGCCAGACGGACGAAACTCAACGACGCTACTATCGGTTTCTATGATGCACTCAATCGAGGAGGCTCTCGCATGCGTACTGTAATTGTGGCTACCGGACTCCTGCTCATGGCCAGCGCAGGGCAAGCTCAGCAGAAAGCAAGTGGCGCGAATCCCGCCAGCGCCGGTATCCAGAACATCTACAACATGGTCAAGGGATATATCGTGCGCGCGGCGGAACAGGTTCCGGAAGACAAATACTCGTTCCAGGCGACCAAGGATGTGCGCACGTTCGGTCAAATCGTGGCGCACATTGCGGACGCACAGACCAACTTGTGCTCGGCGGCCACGGGCGCAGAGAAGCCGTACTCGGATAACACCGAGAAGAATGTGAAGGGCAAGGCGGCATTGGTGGCCGCACTCAAGGCCTCGTTTGCAGCCTGTGACGCAGCCTACGCCGCGGCTACCGATGCGACGCTCTCCAACGCGACTACCATGTTCGGTCGCGCCGGTGCCTCGATCTCGCAGGTGCTGACCATGAACGCATCGCACGACTTTGAGCACTACGGCAACCTGGTTACCTACATTCGGCTGCTGGGTATGGTGCCGCCCTCGAGCCAGGGACAATAGCGTTCGGCGTGACGCGTGACGCGTGACGCGGCGGGAATGGAGCGAATTCGGGAATCGGGAAATCGGGGATCGGGCGCGGGATCGGGACTACCTCGGGAGCGGGAGCGGATTCGGGAATCGGGAATGGATTCGGGGTCCCTGGTTGCTGTAGCAAATCCCGAAAGTCCCGCTCCCGCTCCCGCAACCGAAGTCTGTACCCGATCCCGGGCCCGATCCCCCGGTTTCCCGATTCCCGAATCCGATCCCGATCCCCGCTCCCGCCCCCGAAGTCTGTACCCGATCCCGGGCCCGATCCCCGATCCTCCCGATCCCGAATCCGTTCCGAATCCGCTCCCGCGATTCTTACGTTCCTCGTGGCCAACTGTTGTTCGCGCGCGCGCTGTCCGGGTATACGCCGCGCGGATCGAGAACGGCGCGCGTAACCCGGCGCGTGCCAGGCACGCGATAGGTGAAGCGCTGCCCGAGGTTCCACATGTCGACGGGCAGGCGGACGGTCTCGCTGGAGCCATCATCGAACGTGAGCCGCAGTTCGGCTGGCATCACCATCTGTGCGCGGTTGGACAGGAAGACATTGACGCCGCCGCCTTCACGCGCCGCAATCGAGTCGACGGCCTGATCGAGGCGAGCGGTCGTGTAGATCCAGCCTCGCCAGAACCAATCGATCTCAACGCCTGATGCATCGCGCATGATGCGGAAGAAGTCGGCGGGTGTGGGATGTTTGAAGGCCCAGGCGCGTGTATACTCGCGGAAAGCGAAGTCGAAGCGCTCTTTGCCGAGTACTTCATGGCGCAGCAGCTGCAACATGAGCGCGGGCTTGCGATAGCCACCCCAGAACAAATCGCGTATTTCGATGGGCCGGTTGATCATGGGCTGCTCGTCACCCGGCTTTGAGTGGGCGGCGTGCAGGTGCAGTGGATACAACCCCACGGTGTCGGCGTAGCGCGAGCCGGCGAAGTATTTTTCCGCGCCTTCAATGTCCACGAAGCTGTTGAAGCCTTCATCCATCCAGGGATAGAGCCGCTCGTTGGCGCCCACGATCATGGGATACCAGAAGTGGCCGAACTCGTGGGACAACACCCAGTGCAGGTCCTCGCGTGAAGCGCCTTTGGGCACGAAGACCAGCATGGGATACTCCATGCCCTCGATCAGACCTTCCACGGCGGTGGCCTGTGCGTACGGGTAGCGCAGCCAGGTTTCGCTGAAGTGCTGGATGGCAGCGCGCGCCATGCGATTGGATTCGGTCCAGAGCGGTGCGTTGG
>JBOHRF010000098.1:0-16097 GCA_050732575.1 Longimicrobiales bacterium | reverse complement strand
AGCGCGGCCCGCGGGTCAGGCGCTGACAGCGCTTTGACCAGCGCATTGGCCCGCCCCCGCGTGGAGTGCTGTTCATCGCGTGTGGCCATGAAAGATGGACACATGGTGCCGCCACCATCCGCGCTTTTGCGGCAGGCGCCAATGCGCGCGCAGCGATTGGCATGGCCATGCATCCCCTGGGCAAAGGCAAAATGCGTGGTGAGTGGTACGGGCACGAGCAGCGCAGGCTCGCGCAAATGCTCGGTCATGCGCGGCGCATTTACTTTTTTGCCCGGATTGAGCCGATTCTTCGGATCGAACACGCGCTTCACATCGCACATCACGCCGTACAGCGCGTCACCAAAAAGCCGCCGGTTGAACTCACTGCGCACCAGCCCATCGCCGTGTTCGCTGCTGTTCATGCCGCCGAACTCGGCCACCAGGTCGCGCACTTCTTCCGCTACCGAGCGCATGCGCGCTACTTCGCCCGGCCGCTGCAAATCCATGAAGGGCCGGATGTGAAGGCAGCCAGCCGACGCGTGACCGTAGAAGCCAGCCCGCAGGCCGTAGCGCTCGAGAATGTGGGCGAAGCGCCGCGTGTATTCGCGCAATCGCCGCGGATCGACGGCCGTGTCTTCCACAAAGGCCAGCGACCGTTCCCTTCCCTCGCCGGCCGCGGATAACAGGCCGAGTCCCGCCTGGCGCAGCTCGCGGAAGCGCTGCAGCTCCGCGGGTGAGTCGGCCCGTACCAGCGCGTAACCGTGGCCATGCGCACGCCATTTCGCTTCCAGCCGTTGCGCAATCGATCGGGCCTCACCTGCAGAATCGCCGTAGAACTCCAGCCACAACAACGCACCTGGATCACCAGTCAACGTGGCCGCGCGATGCGCGTGGATGGGCGAACGGCGAGCCAGGTCCAGAATGAGCTTGTCGACCAGCTCGATGGCAGCCGCATCCACTTCCAGTGCATCGTCCACCGCAGCGAGCGCCGCGTCGACAGAATCGAAATGACCGGCCAGGCCCACCACGGCTCCCGGTTTGGGCACGAGTCCAACCGTCGCTTCCACGACCACGGCCAACGTGCCTTCGGAACCAATCACCAGTCGGGAAAGATCGAACGGTCCGCACTCGGGCAACAAACGCTCGAGCCGGTAACCACCGCTGCGCCGCCAGTGCGGCGGGAAGCCGGTGCGGATGACCTGCTCGTGGGCGGCAATGAGCCGCGGAATCTCACGATATAGTGAGGCTTCCAGCGAATCGCCCCGGGCGCGCGGCTCGATTTCATGGTCAGGCAGCGGTGCCATGTGGACACGACTGCCATCGCATAACACCACGTCGAGTGCCTGCACATGGTCGATGGTCATGCCATATCGGGCGGAGCGCGCACCACAACTATTGTTGCCTACCATGCCGCCCAACGTAGCGCGATTCGATGTGGAAGTGTCCGGGGCAAAGAACAATCCGTGCGCCGCAGCCGCGCGATTCAGATCGTCCTGTACGACGCCCGGCTGCACGCGTGCCGTACGCGATTCCGCATCGAGGGCCACGATCTCGTGCATGAAGCGCGAGAAGTCCAACACGACCGCGTTGCCTATCGTCTGGCCGCACAGACCCGTACCCGCGCCGCGCGGCAAGATGGGTGCGTCGTAACGAGCGGCAATCTCGACTGCGGCGACCACGTCATCGGCATGGCGCGGAAAAACCACGCCGATGGGCTCGATGGCATACATGCTGGCATCCGTTGAATAGAGATGCCGCGTGTACGCATCAAAACGCACCTCGCCGGTTAGCGCGCGGCGGAGCGCGGACTCCAGGTCCGAGGCGGTCTGTGGTGCCATTCCTGACAATCATACTAGGTCGGTCAAACGGATGGAGGGAGAGTCGAGGAGAATTTTGGGGGGAGGGTTAGGCAAAGGGGAATTGAACGGATTGAACGGATACGGATTCAACGGATCCGTTATCCGTTCAATCCCTCCCTCCTCCTCGCCCTGATCCTGGTACTCCGCACTAGGACCGAGGATCACCAATCTTGCTTGACGCGAATCCGGTCGCTCTCTTTCGCATCCACCTCCGCATCCAGGTAGAACTATCGTGGGAAGAGCGCGCACAGGCTGGCACTTCTTACAGTTGCCGGGTCCATCGAACGTGCCCGATCGCGTGTTACGCGCCATCAGCCGCGCCACCATCGATCACCGCGGGCCCGATTTTCCCGCGCTCACGCACGAGGTTCTGCGTGGTCTGCGGGCCGTGTTTCGCACGGAACAACCGGTGGTGATCTATGCCGCGTCCGGCACGGGCGGCTGGGAAGCGGCGTTCGTGAATACACTGCGTGCAGGCGATCGTGTGCTGATGTTCGAGACCGGTCAGTTCGCGGTGAACTGGATAGAGGTTGCACGCCGTTTTGGCTTGCAGATTGACGTTGTGGAAACCGATTGGCGGCGCGGCGCCGACCCGGACATCATCGAACAGCGGCTGCGCGAAGATCGCGCACACACGTATCGCGCCGTGGCGCTCGTGCACAACGAAACGTCGACCGGCGCCATGACGCGCCTGGCCGAGGTGCGCCGCGCCATGGATAGCGCCCAGCACCCTGCCCTACTGATCGTCGATGCAGTCTCGTCGGTGGGCTGTCTGGACTACCGTCATGACGAGTGGGGCATCGACGTAACTATTGCCGCATCGCAGAAGGGCCTGATGCTGCCACCGGGACTGGCCTTCCTTGCCATCAGCCAGAAAGCCCGTGTCGCCTCCAGGGAGGCCACGCTGCCGCGCTCGTACTGGGACTGGAATCCCATGATCGCGCGCAATGCAGAGGGTTATTTCCCGCACACGCCTTCCACCAACCTGCTGTTTGGATTGCGGGAGGCGTTGGCCATGCTGGATGAGGAAGGACTGGAGCAGGTGTTCTGCCGGCACGCGCGCTACGGCCGCGCCGCGCGCTGCGCCGTTCAGCAATGGGGTCTGGACACGCAATGTGAGCGCGCGGACGAACAGAGCGACGTGCTGACCACGGTGGTCATGCCCGAAGGGCACGACGCCGACCAATTTCGCCAACTCGTGCACGATCGCTTCAACATGTCGCTGGGGACGGGATTGGGAAAACTGAAGGGCCGCGTATTCCGCATCGGCCATGTGGGTGACTTCAATGATCTGATGCTGATTGCAACGTTGGCCGGTGTGGAGGCCGGCCTGGCCTTGAGCGGCGTGCCTATTCGAAGAGCTGGCGTGGCGGTCGCTACGGACAGCCTGGTCGGTCTTGTAGAACGGCCGGTCTAAGGCGTGACTGCGCTCTCGTTGGATGAGATCGTGTGCATTCAGCGAACCGGTGCGCGCGATTGCGGCCCGGCCTCGGTGCCCTTCTCGGCTCTGGCGAATAGCGCCCCCACGAGTGCACCGGCGAGGGGCAGCACGAGCAGGCTCCACAACCCGAAAAAGCCGCGCCCGGTCTCTTCCGCCGTCCACGCCTCGGGCGGGATCATGCCCCAAATGACAGCAATCGTTCCCGCCACACAGTGCCCGATGATGGCGCCCCAGAAGGCCGATCGTGAGCGGGGAGCGCGCCGCCGCAGTCGACGACCCCAGCTCAACAGCAAGAGCGGCACGACAAACAATCCGATCAGAAAAGCCAGGAAGTTGAGCGTCATAATCATTCTGTTGGCTCGAGCTGGCGCGTGCCGCGGCTCAGCTTGGGTACCAGCCACAGCCAGTATCCGGTAATCAATGTCAGCACCAGGGCCACGGCCGCGATATCGGAAAGGATCACAAACTGCCGTCCACCGAACGCCTCGCCTGAATGCAGTTTCTCCAGGAAGACGTCACCGCGCCGGCCGGTGTGGATCACCTGCCCGGTGTTGATGTCGACCGTCATCTCCATGGATGCTTTGTCGGTCAATCTGACTTTGACAAAACCATCCTTCGGACGGACGTCCATGCGATCGATGAGGCCAATGTCCACGGGATCGCCGACTTTCCAGTTCGCTCTGGCCGTTTGCGGTGCAGCAGTCAATGCGGCGAGCGCCATGCGCTCCAACGAAATGGTTTGGGAAAACGAGCCGGTCGGCTCATGCGGCACATCGGGCATGAGCCCCAGGCCACGCTTGTGGTTGAGCAGAATGCCGGTAATCGAGATGGCAATGAGCGCAATGGTAGCCACTACGCCCAACCACAAATGGATGTAGAAGGCCGCCCTTGCCCACGTCCAACGTGATGGCGCGGGCTCGTTCCTGCGCGGCCGTGGCTTGTCCAGAATATGGGCCATGCGCGATCGCCTCTATCGCAGTGAGAACATGAGCCGAAGCGTGCGCCCCGGTTGCGTCAGGCCGCACTGGTCGAAGACCGTGGCATCGGCCAGGTTGTCCATCGCCACCAGCGCGCGGAGCGAGCGGAATGCACCACGACCGACCGTGAAACTCCGCTCGAGGACCAGGTCGTGCTCGGCCTGGCTCCTCAATTCCATCTCGTTGCCGCTATCTGCATTCAGGCAATACTGCGTGCCCGTGTAGCGCGAGTTGGCGCTCAAGCGCAGGGACAGGGGCAGCGGCACGCTCAACTCGAGCGATCCGCGCGTCTCCGGATTGTTCTCGGCATGACGCTCGGGCTCGTTTTGCAGCGTGATGTCGAAAATCGAGATCTTCTGGAACAGTACATCGAAGTTCAGCGTTACGGCGCGCTCACGGTCCGCACTGAACGCAAAGCCGGCCAGAACCTCGGCGCCCGTGCTTTCGATGCGGTCCCGGTTGATGCGCCGGAACCGGCGGTCGGGCGCGGGCAGCGTGATGCGCACCACGGCGTTGTCCAGATTGTGATGGAAGCCCGTGACCTCGAACGTGGCCTGCGGAATCGGTCCCAGCGCACGCGCCACACCGATCCCGGCTTCGAAACCCAGCAGCGTTTCCGGCTCGAGCTCGGGATTGGGCATGAAACGGTTGAGCGCACCCGAATAGAGCTCGCGCAGCGCGGGGAACCTCGAGCGCTGGCTCGCGCTGGCGTGCAGCCGCAAACCGGCCGTGAGATCGTGCATCAATCCGGCACGCCAGCCAATGCTGTTGAAGGGCTCCTGCGCGGGCGTGCGTCCGCCCGTTTCGGGCGTTTCCGTCTTATCGTACACCAGTCCGCCCGCCAGCGTGGTGCCGGCGCCCAGCGGCGCTTCGATTTCGCCGCCCGCACTCCACAGCTTCTGCCGGTACTTGTCGTCCACACCTGCAGTGAGCGTTTCCGTGTAGCGAACATCGGCCGTGGTGAAGGCCGCGCGCAACAGCGCGTTCGCGGGCAGCGAATGCGTCAGCAATACGCGACCGTTGAACGTGCGCTCTTCGCCCAGCTCTTGGGCCGTCACGGTCTGGTAGTTACGATTGCTGAACGTCTCGATCTTCAGGCTACCACTATTGTAGCCGGCACCCACGTCGATCGACGTATGGCCCAGCGGAGTGTTGAATCGGCCTGTGCTGCCCGACAACGCCGTGATCATGCGCTTGTAATACGGGTAGCGCCACAGGCGCGGTGCGGCCAGATGCTCCTCGGGTGGGACACCGCGCTCGGCATCGAATCCCGACACGGTAAGTCCAAGTCCTGCGCCGCGCGCATTGCTCCAGCGCAACGAACCAAAGCCATCCACGTGACGTAGATCACTGTTCGTGCGCAGCCCATCACGCGACGATGTATCGGCCGCGCCTTCCGGCAGCGTGAAACCGTCACGCTTGCGGTAGGCCACACCGCCCTGCACCGACAGCACGCCACCCAGCGCATTCCCAAAGCGACGTACACCACCCAGCGTGGTGACCAGGGCCGAGTTCTCATCGACGCCGCCACCGGCCCACGCTCTGCCACCCGGCTCCGCCGACTGATCGTCATGCGAAACTTCGATTGTGCCGCCCAGCGTGTTGGGTCCGCTCAACAGCGACCCCAGCCCTCTCACAATGACCAGGCTCTGCGCGCCGGTGATGGGAATCAGCGACGGATCCGTACGGTGATCCCAACCCAACGTGATGGGCACGCCATCGATGAGGACGGCCGCCTGGCGCGAATCCGAGCCGCGCACCGACATCTCCATCTCACCCCGTGAATTCTGCCGCACGTGCACGAACGGCGTTTCGCGCAGTGCCTGCTCCAGCAGTGGCGCCGGCGATGACCGCAGCTCCTCGGGCCGCATTATGACCGCGCTGGCACCACCCACCACACCCACCGCGCGCGCGCCTGTCACCAGGATGGCCTTGAGTCGAAACGCCGCCGAATCGGCGCGTAGCGAGTCCGATCGCGTGCCCTGTGCCGTTGCCGCCGCCGATCTCACACCCACCATTATCAGGGCCGTTACTAGCAGTTTCCTGATTTTGATTCTCATGATTATTGACCTGCCAGGGAGGCCGCCTGCCGCGGCGGAATTTCATGAACGATTCATGAATTCGGCCAAGCTAGGCGCCCGCACTGCCGGCGGCAACGGTCTTACCACGAGCAAGCGACGCTGCGGGTTGGGCGGCCTGCACGGGGTGCGCGAAGTCAGGCCAGCCGGTTTGGCTCGGACCGGATGGGCAGGGAGAGCCGGAATTCGGTGCGTCCGGGACGTGAACTGACCAGCTCGAGGCTACCGGCGTGTAACTCAGCGATGCGACGGCCGATGCTGAGCCCGAGTCCAGCCCCGCTGGTGGTGACGTTTTCCGCGCGCGAGCGAGCGACGTCGAGGCGGAAAAAGCGCTCGAAGACCCGCTCGTGCGCTTCTTCCGGGATACCATCACCGGCGTCGACTACGGTGATTTCATAAGACGCGCGGGTTTTGCGCAAATCGACGTCGATCCTGGCGTCGTCGGGCGAATGTCGGATGGCGTTGTCGAGCAGGTTGAGCAGGACGCGGCCGAGCAGGTCGGCATCGCCCGTGAACGGTGCCTCGACGACATGAAGGAGGGCGATGTTAATGTGGCGCGGGTCGGCCAGAGGCCGCACCGCGCGCACGGCATCGTGCACGACGTCCTCGAGATAGAGCGGGTCGGCATTGGGGCTCAGGTGGCCGGCATCGGCGCGGGCCAGCAGGAAGATATCATCGACAATACGGCTGATGCGGCGCGCAGCGTCCTGAACGATGGCCATCGATGCGCGGTATTCGGGTTCCTCCCGCGACTCACGCGAGAGCGTGACTTCAGCTTCTGTGCGAATAATGGTAGTGGGTGTGCGCAGCTCGTGTGACGCATCAGCCATGAAGCGCCGCTGCTGGGCGAAAGATCGTTCCAGGCGATCGAGGAGTTGGTTGAGCACGCGCGCCAGTGCGCCCAACTCATCTTCGGTGGCAATGGGGAGACGCTCATGCAGCGTAGTGGCGCCGATTTCGGCGGCACGCGCGGCCATGGTGGACACGGGCGTGAAACTTCGTTTGGCCAGGAAGTAGCCGCCGGTGGCCGCGATGGCGATGAACAGAGGGATGGCAATCAGGAACAGGCCGCGGATTCTGCGCAGCGTCGCTTCCACCTCGAGCAGCGGGTACACTCCGGCCAGGATGAAACCGCGCTGCTCGACGCGCAACGGTCTGGTGAACAGCCGGTAGCTGCCCCGGCGGCCGACCAACGCGGCGGGTCGCGGTTGCGCATCATGGGCCCGCCTCAGGGCACGAAGAATGGTCGCCGAGTCGCCGACGAATGAGTGACGTGTTTGCGCGTCCAGGTTGACCGGCGCGCTCAGTGCCAACACCGCGCCGGCCTCATCGAGCACAACAATGTCGAGATCGCGGAAACGCACCTCCTGTATGGTGACGCGCATGGCATCGGCAAGGTCCGGGAACGCGCGTCGTTCGGCGACCATCTCGCGCGCAAAGACGGCCAGCGCATCACGAAGGAACGCATCGGTCTGACTTTGCAGCGCGCGCTGGAAGATGAGAAAGGAGACAATGGCAAAGGCCACGAGCGGCGCGCTGAGAACGAGCGTATACCATAGAGTGAGACGCGCGCGGACCGTCGTGGGCCTGAGTTGCATGGTTCAATCGCGTCGACGCGCGCCCGGCTTCTGGACCGGCCGGCCGGGCGCGTCCAGCATGTAGCCGGTCCCGCGCAGAGTGCGGAATAGCGCCGTCTTCTCGCCCTCATCGATCTTACGACGCAGGCGGCTGGCGTACACGTCGATGATGTTGGAGTACGTGGGCCGGGCGTCTTCCCAGACGTGTGCCATCAGATCAGCCCGGCTGACAGCGCGTCCGGCGTGGCGGGCCAGGTGGAGGAGGAAGGCGAACTCTCTTGCGGTCAGGGTAATTTCTCGCTCGGCGCGCCACACGCGATGACCCTGCACATCGATTGTGAGATCAGCGATTCGCAGCTGTGCCGGACCGCCCTCGCCGTGCCGGCGAGTGAGCGCGCGCAGCCGCGCCAGCAGCTCTCCGAAATCGAACGGCTTGACCAGGTAGTCATCGGCGCCCGCATCCAAGCCCGTGATGCGGTCTTCCACTGCGTCCAGCGCGGTGAGCATGAGGACGGGCACCTGGTTGCCCTGCTCGCGAATCGCGCGGCAGACGGCAATGCCATCCTTGCGCGGCAACAGCACATCCAGGATGATCGCATCAAACCCGCCGCCGGAGGCCAGCTCGAGCGCCTGGACTCCGTTGGCTGCCTGTTCCACCTCATAAGCAGCCTCGCGCAGTCCACGGGTCACGGAGCTGCGCAGTTGGCGATCGTCTTCGGCAAAGAGCAAACGCACGGACCGTCTTTCGGTTCTTCGGGCTTGGCCGTTCCAACCATGCTACTCGCGGCCAAGCACAAGATAACACGCCCGCTGTCGGGGATTCAGCGACCTCCCGCGGCTCTGGTCCTGTGCAGGTTGGGGGGTGGCTCCCGCGAGAACGGGAGCCAGCACGTTCTACATCCGGGCGGCCGTGAACTGACCGTTCATGGTGACCGTAGTAGTGCCCGCTGGAAATACCCACTGCGCGGTGCCGGAGATCGACGTACCCGCGACGGTCGCGCTGTGCGGGCCAGCTATGGTGCCCAGTCGGAAGGTTATGGATTGACCCGTGATCTGCCCGCCCACAATCGTCTCACCACCGATGAGTTGGTCGACTATGGTCTGGCCACCGGAAACACAGCTCATGCGGCCGGCGCCATTCTGGACGCCGGAGAAGGTTGTGCCCGTCTGCGTTATGGTGAAATCCAACGATGCCACGTTGCATGTAAGTACCGCCCCTTGCACCCCGCCGGTCATGTTGACGTAGCTGAAGCGCCAGCTTCCGGCCAATTCCGCATTGGACGGTCCGCTAGTATCGCTGCTGCACGCCACCAGTGAAATGGACAACGCACCGAGCAAGAGTCGCTTCATCGTGATGCACCCTCCCTTGAGTCGAATTGGATGTTTACTTGGTGATGAGAAGCTTCTTTATCCAGCCGGACCCGGCTGCCCCTTGCACCTGCAGGAATCCATCCTTCTCCACGCCCAGGTACACGAGCTCGTCGGTCTTCTTCAGGGTGGCAATTTCACCCTCCGTATCGTTCGGTTTGACCAGCAGTTTCACGTTGTCGATCTTGGGGCGTATTACATCGCCCTCGCTGTAGACCGGACCGGCCGGGGCCGCAGCCACGCGATTGAGAAGCGTTGAGTCGTTGCGTACTGCGATTACGATCTTGTTGTAGTTGTCCAGAAAGCTGGCAGCGATGACTTTGCCTTCAGGAGTGTTCGTGTAGCCGCCTGCTGCGCTCAGCATCCCACCACCAAAGCCGAGCGCGGCCAAATTGAAATCCGTTTTTCTGGCCTTGCCTTCGGCCGCTGCTACCTGAACTCCCGTTCGCATGTCGCCTATCAGCATGCTGGTTGATGCTTCTTTGAATTTGAGACCGCCCAGCAAGCCGCCCACGGCACCGCCCATCAGGCCACCCACTGCGCCACCCGCGCCGCCCGTGTTGCCCTGAAAATTCACATTGGGTGTGAGGAGCAGGTCCGCAGCCAGCATCTGACCGCCGCCCATGTTGGATCCCGATTGCAGGTCGCCCGAGCGTCCCATCTGACGCTCCTGTTGCATGTTGGCCAAACCCGCGCCGCGCTCTAGCACGGTGAAACAATTCGACTTCTGGATCATCATGCGGATCAGGCTGGTGGGCGAACCCAGACCATAGCGGCTGAGTGACTGCACCGTGACGTTCTGCGGCTCCACCACGGCAATGGTGGCCAGCGGCTTTGCACATTTTTGAACCGAATCGGCCGTCTGGGCGGAGAGAGAATGGGCCATCAGCAGCAGGCCCACCGTTACTGCCGATCGAATTGAGCGCATCGTTGCTCACCATGTTGTGTAGTGGAGGAAGGGCGGAGATCAGGTCAATGTATCGATCGCCTGCGGCACCGGATATCCCGTGAACACACCATCTTGCTCCAGATGTTTCTGCCACCCGCTGCGCAACACTAGATCAGACGTTCTTGAAGTGCCTTGGCCACGGCACCGGCGCGAGAGTGCACGTGCAGCTTGGCGTAGATGTTCCGCAGGTGGGTATCGACCGTGTGCGGGCTCAGAAAGAGGGTGCGTGCAATCTGCTTTTGAGAGTGAGCATCGACCAGGAGTTGCAGGATCTCACGCTCGCGCTCGGTCAGACCGTAGTCGGCTCTGGGACGAGTGTGCTGGACGAACACGTCCAGCACTTTACGGGCGATAAAGGCGTTCATGGGTGCGCCGCCCCGCAGCGCGGTATCTACGGCTTCGACGATGCGCTCGGCGGACGCGGGCTTGAGCAGGTAGCCGCACGCGCCCGCACACAGCGCTTCAAAGACCTTGTCGTTGTCTTCATGAACGGTGAGTACAATGACCTGTGACGCGGGCGAAATCGTCTTGACCCGGCCAATGCCCTCCAATCCGCTCATGCCGGGCAGCTCCAGATCCATGAGCAGGACCTGGGGCACACGGCCCCGTTTGAGCTCGGCTAAGGCTTCCTCGCAGGACCCGGCGGCCAATGTGCAGCGCATACCGGGCTGGCGCGCAAAGAGCTCGACGATCGTGTCGCGAAAAAACACGTTGTCTTCAACGATCCAGACTTCAATGTCCTGGTCGGTCACTAAGCATCCACGGGCATGAGCAGATTCGGGCAACCATACCGGGTCAAGCGTGTCCTCGACACCACGTATTTACGCTATTCGGGCCGAAAACGTGACGCACGTACCCGAGCCGGGTGCACTCGTGATCTGCAGTGTGCCGCCCATGTGTTGCGCCCGCCGGCGGATGCTTTCCAGGCCTCGGCCGGGGCGAATGCGGCTCTCATCGAAGCCGATGCCGTCGTCCTGGATGCGCAGCCGGAACAGGCCCTCGCCATCGCCCACTTCAATGGACACGTGGCTGGCGCGCGCATGACGGGCCACGTTGTGCAACGCTTCCTTGTAGATCAGCAGTGCATTACGCATGAAGGCCATGCCCAGCGGCCGCTTATGCATGGGTACACCCGCGCTGAAGCTGTGGTTGGTACCATTGAGCTGATCGGCAGCCACGTTGCGCATCCTGTGCAACAGGTCACCCAGTTCATTGTGCTGCGGGTCGACCAGCCAGATGATGTCGCGCAGTGCGCCGATGGTCTCTTCGGCGGCCCGGTTGATGCGGTGCAATTGGCGTTGCTCGAGTTCGTCCAAACGCGACTGTCCCTGCAACATCTCACTCAGCAGCGCGATCGAGCTCAGGTTCGAGCCCACATCGTCATGCAGATCGGAAGCAATGCGCAGACGCATGCGCTGCATCTCGAGCAGTCGGTTGACCCGATAACGATAGGCAGCGGCGAGGAGCAACGCGCAAGCTGCGACCGCGGTCAGACGCAACCACCACGTCTGCCAAAGAGCAGGTGACAAAGCAAGCGCGTAGGCCGCGCCCGGCTCACTCCATTCACTGGTCGCGCTTGCGCCCTGCACCCGAAACGTGTAGTCGCCCGGCCTCAGATTGGTGTACGATGCCCGCCGCTGCGTGCCCGATTCCACCCAGTTCTCGTCGTAGCCATCCAGCCGGTACCGGTACCGATTCTGCTCGGGTGTCACAAAGGAGAGTGCCGCGAAATCAAATGACAGCTGCTTGGTGCCGGCCGGTACGCGCGGCACACCGGGGCCGTGCGCTAGCGCGAGTCCATCGGCCAGCACGGCTTCCACAACCGTGCGCGGCCGGTGCGACCGTTCTGCTGCGGCGCGCGGGTCGATCACCACCGCGCCGGCCAGGTTGTTGAAGAGCAGCCGGCCGTCGTTCAGCCTCCAGCCGCCCGGTGACGCTCGGTTGGACTCGCGGCTGGGCATGCCTTCGGCTTCCGTGAACACGAGCGGCCGCAAGGGCGCCGCGGGTGGACGTCCGCGCTCGACCGCATCGGCCACTGCGTGCAGTTGCGCGTGATCGACCCGAAAGATGCCCAAATCGCTCGACATCCAAACGCCGCCCAGGCCATCCTCGAGCATGCGCCATACGCCGTCCGCATGCAGACCCTCACGCGTGGTGATGCCAGCAAAGCGACCGTTGCGGTAGCGGTACAGGCCGCGCTCGTAAGTGCTGAACCACAACGTGCCGTCGCCTTCTTCGTGGATAGCAACGACGAAGTTGCTCAGGAGTCCGTCGGCTTCACCGAAGGCACGCAGCGAATCACCCTGCAACCGAAAGAGACCGCGTTCACTGCCCACCCAGAGAGCGCCCGCGCGATCCGTGTGCAGCGCCCAGATTGACTTGTCCGTCCAGAAACCCGGCCGATGTTCACGGAGACCGTCGCGCGTGCGGCGCAACAGTTTGTATATCGTTCCGATCCATAGAGTGGAGCCGGCCTGACCTGCGCGGGTCACGGCAAAGGCGCGCACTTCATGTTCGATGTATTCGCTCAACACTATCCGGCTCGCGCGCAACGCGGCAAAGCCGAGTCCTGTTCCCACCCAAAGTGTGCCGTCTGCGTCTTCGAACAGCGCGCGCACTTTCGCATCGGGCAGGCCCTGTGTCGTTGTAAAACGACCTTCCAGTTGGCCGCCCGCAAATCGGTGCAGGCCACCGCCCCAGGTTCCTACCCACACGTCGCCATCCCGCGACTGCAGAACGGGCGCCGTAAAGCCTTCGCTCAAACCATGACGCCCCGTGAGCGCAAATACCTTGCGGCGGGAAAGCTGAAACAGGCCACGATCCGTGCCGATCCAGATGTTGCCTTCGTGATCCTCGCGCAGATGTGCAATGATTTGGAAATCGAAATGCGCGCGCAGCGGGATGGTTTCCAGGTCACCGTGCGCTTGCCGAACGAGTTCGTCCCGGCCCGCGGCCAGGTCATGCAGAACGAGCCAGCGCGTTCCATCACGGGCCTGTAGAGCATGCGCCAAACTCAGATGCGCAAGGTTGCCGCGGGCCCAACCAGGCAGACCAAACTCGATGTTCCAAACGCGGGCTTCATGGTGGAAAGATGCCCGCGGCTTACCCATCAGATCGAGATCATCCAGGCGCAGTCTCTTCTGCGTGCCTTCGTACCGTGTCAATCGCTCGGGCTCGAGGCGGAGCACATGGAAGCCCTGTTCACCTCGGCACGGCAACCACAGCCCCTTTCCGTCCAGGCGCACGTCTGCGGCCATTTCGCACGGCGGGCCGAATGCAGTGAAGCGCACGTGACCCCAACCTGCCGAGTCCGGTGCCATGCGCATGGCCCCCTGAAACGTGACTACGATACGGTCACCCCCACGCACATCGAAGACGCCAAAGACGTAGTCGTGAAGCAGGCCATTGTTGGTAGTGAAGTGCGTGAAGGGCGAGGGCGCACCCGGTTGCACACGCACCAGGCCGGACAGGCCACCCAACCAGATCGTCCCGTCCCTTGTCTCCCAGAAGCTCGTGACCGTCGCAGGCGGTTTGGGCAACAAATGAAAGCGGCCGCGCTCGAAGTATCCAACGTCATTTCCTTGCGTCAGCAGCCAAAGCCGGTCGCGCCCGTCCACGTGCAGCACATTCACGAATTCACTGCTCGCACCTGGCAGCGCCACCCGGTCAAAGTTGTAACCATTGTAACGGAAGAGCCCGCGTGCTTGCGCTACATAAAGGTACCCGTCAGACGTCTGGGCCAGGTCTCGGACATCACTGACCGACAGACCGCCCGGCCCCGGGCCAAAGGCACGCACCAGGTATTCGTCGAGCGGCGGGATGGATTGCGCCTGAACCGGCAGCCCGTCCAGCGCGCCGAGTCCCAGTATCACGAAAAGGGTTTGTGAAGAGAATGTAATTCTCACGGCAGAATTCGCGAATGGAAATCGACCCGGTAAATCCAGAGCCGGAGAACTCCGTTATTGTTGCATCCCCGCAACAGGTAATTCGTTCAAAGAGATTTGCGGATAATAGTACGCGCCGGAAGAACAGCTTACAACGTTCGCCTTTCGAGGCTGCTACTGGGAACCTGACGTTGGCTGAATTCAACAAGAACATCCAAAACATCTGCACTCGAGTTTTCGGGCACCGCCTTCGGTGAACCAATATGTGTGTGACACTTCATGCGCGATTGTGGAAGCCAGGTCGCAGCAGGTGTTCTTGTCGAACGCCTCCTGACCAATCTCGACGTACCACGCCGACGGGAAGGTCCACCCGCACAAACCCAAATCGGACACAAAATCGTAACGCATGCTCTTGATGTTTTCACTGAGGAAGAAGCGGTCCAAAGCATTGACCTTCGAGCAGCTCCTCACTTTGTCGGCGGCGATGGGGATGGCGGCCTTCATGGCCGCCTCTTCGGTGGCCGGGAATCCTTTCAGGCGATACGGCTGAATGTGTGTCTGACCGCCCTGGTTGGCGCCGGTCGAGCGTTGCTGCACAACGTGGGTCAGCTCGTGCGCCAACAGCTTCTTCCCTTCGGTCACATGTGGAGCGAACCTGCCGGGCCCGAAATAGATGTCTCGCCCGGTGGTAAAAGCTTCGGCGTGCAGGGCTTTGGTCATCTGTGCGGTGTGGCTGTCGTTATGGATGCGCACATCGCCGAAGTAATGCCCGAACCTGGTTTCCATGAACGTGCGAATCGTGTCCGGGAGCGGGCTGCCACCGCCTCGGGTCTGGGAAAGCATGCGTGCAACGTCGCCACTTACTCCATGCAGCTCGCCCGACGCGGCCTTGCGCATGACCTTGGTTTCGTCCTCTTCTTCTCGCTCTTCCTGGCTGGCCGGCGCAGAATCGCAGCGTTGCCCGGACAGCCCTTTGGTCATGAGGCGGGGATGTGCGTTCTCCCCATGTATGCCCGGCGCGCCGATCAGCGGCCGTTCCGCCGTACTCATGATGTGCTCGGCCACACGATCTGCTTCCCGCTCGTAGACGTCACCGGGGGCGCTGACCGTCAGCTTGGCCTGGATGCTTGCGTGCCGGGAGTACGGACGACCGCGCGGCGCAGCCCAGACCAACGTGGTTTGCTGCGCCGCCCTGGGCGGCCGAGCGAAAACGCGCATGGTGAGTCTCCAGGTTCACGATCGCAAGAAGCGACGTGCCGGCGCCGCGTCAGTGACTGTGTTGCGCACCCAGATGCGTGCGGAACCACGCGACCGTGAGCGGCCACGCCTTCTTCACCGCTTCCAGGTTGGCGCCCTCACGCGCTTCCTGCGAGCGCGTAAATCCGTGTCCTGCGCCCGCGAAAAAGTGCGGCTCGAACGTACGGCCGGCCGCTTTCAACGCCTCCTGCACGGGCGGCACCGAGTTGTTGACGCGCGCGTCATCCTGGCCGTAGAGCCCGAGAACGGGTGCGCGCACGGTTGCCATCCGTTCGGGTGCGGGCGAGGGGCCGTAATAGACCACGACTGCGCCCAGGGACGCTGGCGCTGCTACCGCGTGCGCGAACACCGTTCCGCCGCCCCAGCAGAAGCCCATGACGCCGTACTTTGACGATGCGCCCTGCAGTTTGGTGCCCCACTCACCGACCGCCTGGATGTAGCGATCACGCATCTCCTGGTTGACCTGTCCGATCGCTGCGCGCACCCCCTCCAGCTCGGACTCGCCGTCCGGCTTGCGCGGCACGTTCTGCATGGTCAACAAGTCGGGGGCAATGGCAATGAAGCCGTCCGCCGCCAGCTGGTCCGCTACCGCGCGGATCCAGTTGGACATGCCCTGGTTGTCATGAATCGCCACGACTACGGGGGCATTCTCGCGGCGCGCCGGATACACGACCCACGCGCGCACGCTGTCCTGGCCAACGCGGACCAGCGCCCACTCGCCCTTGCGC
>JBOHRF010000097.1:0-16214 GCA_050732575.1 Longimicrobiales bacterium | reverse complement strand
GGCACGGGTAAGGCAAACATTCTGCAGCCAGGTGATACCATCGACTCCGAGTTGGTGATGGACATCGAGCAATTCCTGGCCCGGGGCGGCGCTTTGCTGGACAGCGCGAGTCAGGCAGTCGGCAACGTGCGGCTCATCACGGGTGGCCTGGTGCGTGGCAAGGGAACCATGGGGCAGCTGTTAACCAATGAACAACTCTACGCGCGCATGCTGGCCACCACGCAAAACCTGCAGAGTACTCTACAGCAGTTCAACAATCCAAACGGCACGTTTGGCCGCATGATGCGCGATCCCGCGCTCTACCATCAGGTGGTGGCGGCTGTGACGCGCGTGGACAGCCTGGGCGGAGCGATTCTGCGCGGGCAAGGCAGCCTGGGCAAGCTGCTTAACAGTGATGAGCTCTATCGCAGTCTGTACAGCGGAGTGAGTCGGGCGGATTCCGCCATCGGCAACTTCGGTCAGGTCCTGAGCCGGCTGAACAACGGCAACGGGACGTTGCAGAAGCTGACCTCAGACTCCAAGATGTATGATGAATTCCTGAAAGCGTTGGTGGACCTGCAGACGTTGATCGCTGACCTGCGTGCCGACCCAAAGAAATTTGTGCCCAATGTGAACGTCAAGATCTTCTAGACCACGGCTACTTCCGCTGGCCCGGGCGTTTGGTGTGCAGGACGAGCGCGCCTTTGTTCTCCGAGTTCAGGCCGTAACGCAGGGCGGCGGCAGACGCCGGCAAGTATTCAATGCGCACGAAGATGTCCAGCGGCGTGTAGCGCAGGAAATTGCCCGCTGCGCTGAGTCGACTGTCATCCACGAACACGGGAATCATGTCACAGGGCGGATAGGTTACTGCGCTTCGACGGGTTCGTTGCGGCGTGATAGAGACCTGTCCGCGTTTTGATTCCACGCACAGAATGGCTTGCGGCAGATTGCTATCGGTAGCCTCGAAGTTGCCTTCCCGGATGATCAACCCGGTCATGTGCTGGCGCAGCACGTCGGCCATGGTAGCGCCCCGGGCCTGCGCGGCATCGAGTTGTGCTTCGCCCAATACACGACTTGCGGACCCTGACGAGCGCCGCTCTGTGGCTTCTGAGGTCAACGCACGCACGGTCACGCCGCTTACGGCAATGGCCGCCGGTGCAAGCAAGACCTCTAGATCAACCGAGGCCCCGGGCGGCAAGGTGAAGCGCTGCTCTCTCTTGCCATATCCCAGATGTTCGACTTCCAGCAAGTAATCGCCGGCTGGAACGTGCGCAAACGCAAAGCCGCCCTGCGCATTGCTGAGAGCCCGGAAGGGCGTATTTGCGAGTCGTACCGCAGCGCTGGCTATGGGCGAGTTGGACTGAGTGTCCCGCAGATGGCCGATTACCTGCAGCGCGCCGGTGGACGCGCGCAACGACGTTTTGACGTTCGTAGCATCACCGCCGAAATCCAGGCGGATGTTGCGCCGGACAAAAGCAGCACCATCAGCTGACACCCACTCCTGTGCGCTGCTTCGACCCAGGAGCGATGCGTGAATGGCAATTCGCTCGCGCGCCGGAAGGGCACAGAATCGATAGCCGCCGTAGAGCCCCGTCGTGTCAACGGCACTGCCACCTCGCCAGCGAATAGCGACTTCGGCGTTGGCCACCGGTGCGCCACCAGAAAGCGTTGTCACCACACCCTCGAGCAACCGGCTGGTTGTGTTTTCCGTACCACACCCTTCACGCGCCATGGTTTCGGATGACGGCAGCGCAAGCAAAACTTCCTGGGTGGAACTCGACGTTATCTCGACCGTCACGTTTCGGGGTGTGTATCCGAGGGTATCCAGGCGGGCGTGCAGAAAAAACAGTTGCACGGTGCCCGTTGGGACTTCCAAAAGGCGGAATCGGCCGGCCGAATCCGTTACTGTGCGCTGGGCCAGCCCCGCGATCATGACACTGGCGCCCACCAGGGGCCGAGCCTGAGTGCTGTCATGAACCAAGCCGGTGATCGTGCCCCGGACTGATTGCCCAGTGGTCAGAGCGGGCGCAGTCAGGCAAAGAGCCAGCAGCGGGATCAGGCGCATTCACGACTTTCGTGGGGTGCGTGCTTCCTGAATAATGCGCTGCGCGCTCACCCAGTCCAGTAGGTCGGCGCGAACTGCACGATGCATGGGATTTCTGGCGCGTTCGCGACTGAGGTTCCCATAGCGCCAAAAAAAGGCTTCCGACCGCAACTTGCCGTCGAAAGCCTGAATGGAGCCGGCGGGAGTCGAACCCGCGTCCGCGAATAGATCCGTAAGTGCGTCTACGTGCGTAGCCTGTCCTTCTTTTTCTCGCCCCCGCGTGGCTGGCCAGGCGGCCTCTTGGGGACCAGCTCCGTTAGTTCTCGCCCGTGCACGACGGAGCAACCTGCACGGGCCAGCCCGATTTAGCGACGTTTCCAGCCCGGCCTCGGGCCCGGTCAAACCGGAAACGGGTGCGTACGTTTAGTTACGCAGCCAGCGCCATTTGATGGTTGGCACTTGAGAGTTTTCCCGCTGATTATCGAGGACTCGGGAGACCTCGGCACGCGGCACCGACTTCCCTAAACCCGTCGAATCCAAGTCGGCCCCTACGACATAAGTCTAATCAAATCTTTGTTTTAGGTCAACCGCCCGGCGCGCGGGCAAGAAGCTGATTAATGCGCGTGGCCGCACAGGCGGCGCCGAACCCATTGTCGATATTGACCACGGTTACACCGGAGGCACAGCTATTGAGCATGGCCAGCAGCGCGGCCAGCCCACCAAATGAGGCTCCGTACCCAACGCTGGTCGGCACGGCAATGACCGGAACCCGCACCAGTCCGCCCACCACAGACGGCAATGCTCCCTCGAGTCCCGCGACGACGATCACGATTGCGGCGCTACGCAGGGTCTCGGCCTCTTGAAGGATTCGGTGAAGCCCGGCCACGCCCACGTCGTACATGCGGATGACAGGATTGCCGAAGGCTTGCGCACAGGCGGCGGCCTCCTCCGCGACCGGCAGGTCGGCGGTCCCGGCGGAGGCAATCAGTACGGTCCCAAAATCTGATGGTGGTCCGACGGAGGGATCACGCAAATGTACGACCCGTCCAGGCTCATTTACAGCGCTGGCAGGAAAGCGCGTCTTGAGCGCCGCGCGAGCATCGGCGGAGACGCGGGTAGCCAGAAACGCGTTGTCACGGACGGCCAGCCGTTCGCAGATGGCAAGGATTTGCGCGATGGTCTTTCCTTGACCGAATACTACTTCAGGGTGGCCAACGCGCAGTGCGCGATGGTGATCGAGGCGGGCCGATTCGGATTCGTCCTGAGCCTCGCGAATCGGTTCGATGGGAAGCCAGGCGAGTTGATCCAGAGCCGCCTGCGGCGAGGCGCGCCCGACTGCCACGGCTTCGAGAACGGCGAGCACCTGCTCCGCGTTCATGCCGCGATGAGCCGTTGGTTCATGTAATGCTCGAGGTGCGCTTCGGCGTCGGCCAGGGTGCGGACCTGAAACAGATCTTCCCGTAGTTTTCGGCCATCCGGCAGCCCCTTGGTATACCAACCGAGATGTTTGCGAAACTCCAATATGGCGCGCGTTTCGTCGCGCTCGAATTCAATAGCCAGGCGTGCGTGTCGTTGAATGATACGGAATCGCTCAACGACATCGGGTTCTGGCGGCACTGGCTGGCCCTGCAGCGCAGCGCGTGCCAGTCGAAAGATCCAGGGTGCTCCGTGTGATCCGCGGGCGATCATGATACCGGCGCAGCGAGTGTGATCGCGCATCTGTCGCGCGGCCTGGCCGGTCCAGACATCGCCATTGCCAATCACGGGTATCTCCAAAGCATCCACCACCGCAGCGATCTCATCCCAATTGGCGTGACCGGAATACATCTGGGTGCGCGTGCGCGCATGTAGTGTAAGGACACGGGCGCCAGCATCCTGACAACGCAAGGCAATCTCGACCGGATTGCGGCGCTCCTCGCTCCAGCCGCTCCGGATCTTGACCGTGGTAGGAATCTGGATGGCCCCCGCAACGGCTCGAATGATCTGCTCGACCAGATGCAAGTCTCTCAAGCAACCCGAGCCCCCGTTTCGGCTCACTACCTTCTTGACCGGACAACCAAAGTTGACGTCCAGAAAATCGGGTCGAAACGCATCTTCCACGAGCGCCGCTGCTTCGGCCATGGCGCGCGCATCGGCACCGAAGATTTGCACGCCGATCGGACGCTCTTCGTCTTCGAAACGTAAATAGTCGAGCGTCCGCTCACTGCCTCGTCGGATACCCTCGGCACTAACGAATTCACTTACCACTACGTCGGCGCCAAACGAACGACACAAACGGCGAAATGGAGATTCACTGACTCCGGCCTGGGGTGCCAGGTAGAGGGGCACCGAGCCGTCCCTCAATCGATTCAGTAGATGTTCAAACATGACCAGAAGTTAATCGATTGGAACCGGACCTTCAACGCGCCTCCGGGGATTTTGACACTGCGTAAACGTGATTCTTATTATTTGCCTCAAAACCGGAGGCTCGCTGTGGAGCTAGGCTCCTTTCTGGATAGAAGTGCGGTACGACTGGATCTGTCCGCAACATCGAAAGATGAAGTTCTGAGAGAGCTGATTCACTTGTTGCAGGTGGATGAAAAAACGAACAGCATTCTCTTCAAGATGTTGAAGCGCCGCGAGAATTTTGGCTCCACCGGAATTGGGCGCGGGATCGCCAGTCCCCATTGTCGCTCGTTAGCCGTGAGCCGACTACGCGTTGCGTATGGACGGCATGCGCCTGGTATCGATTATCGCGCGTTGGATGGCCAACCGGTGTACAATTTCTTCCTGATCGTAGCACCGCCCAACGAACCGACCAATGACTATCTGCCGGTCCTGGGTAAGCTTGCATCCTTTGCGCGACAACCGGACGTTCCAAATCGGTTGTTGGCCCTGGCGCACGCGGACGATCTGTTTCGATTGCTGGACGAAAAGGCGGTGTGAAATGCGAAGGCCGGACCCCAAGAGGGATCCGGCCCGCAGTCGTGTGACGAAAAGGTGACCTACACCAACCTCCTACTTCGTTACGACCATTCGCCGGGTCGGTTCTCGCACTCCGTTCACTACCAATTGGTAGAAGTACGTTCCCGAAGCCACCTTGTTGCCTTTGCGATCGGTGCCATCCCAATAGGCCTGTTTTTCCCCTGCCGATGTGTAGGGCAGGTTATCGACCAGGGTTTCTCCATTCGGATGATCCAGAGCTCTAGGAATGGAGACCAACTGCTTGAACACGTTGTAGATCCTGATCGAAACGATCGCCGGTTGCCCCCCACGAAGATCCTGCTCTAATATCGTAAAACGGATCGTGGTCGTGGGGTTGAAGGGATTTGGATAATTGCCCTTCAGTCGGGAACCGCGCTCTCCGGTCTGCTGCCCGAGTACAGAATCGGGGCTGAGTACCGAGAGGAGCAAGAGGACGATACCGACGCCCAACGTGCGTCTCATCGTCACCTCCGCACAGAATTAGCTGTGCCGTAGCAAAGTTTGCGATTTCCCTCCACGTATGGGGTTATGGTTGATACAGCCCGATCTTTTGCGTCTACCTCCGGTAATCCCATGATACCCTGGCACCAGAATGAGGTCAAGGCCAAGCCAGATCAGGGTGTAGCCCCCCCGAGATGAGATACAGCCTCAAGTGATGCCAGGGTCCGTAGATCCCCGATTCGGCGGGTCAGGCCAGTCCGGTCGAAATACTCCAGGAGGGGGATCAAGTGCTTGCGGGACAAGCCAAGAGCGGATTTCAGGCCGGGCGGTCCCTGGGGCCCAGGGGTCAAAGCCGTGATCAGAATCTGACGAGCCTTTTCGAGTTCGCTTGAGGTCAGGAACAGGTCCGTCCCGACCTGAATCAGAACGCCCTGTCCAACGAGCATGCGAACCACCTCAAAAACTTCGGGGCCGAATTCCGCAGCCAATTCGGCAAGGGATGGAGCAGCCAGGCCGGCGGCGCCCAGACGCATGATCACTGACTCCATCAGGCCGCGTACATCAGCCGAAAGTGTGGGGGTCCAATCTGGCGATGCGACACCGCCTTCGAGTGCCCTGACCTTGTCCCGCCGAATCAAGCTGGAGATCACGTACGAGCACAGTGCGGTGGGCGTGC
Organism: Longimicrobiales bacterium; assembly: GCA_050732575.1. Taxonomy (GTDB): domain Bacteria; phylum Gemmatimonadota; class Gemmatimonadetes; order Longimicrobiales; family RSA9; genus JBBDWZ01. Next base: position 10,110 of record JBOHRF010000097.1, on the reverse strand, counting down.
CTGCGGGCGCGGCGTGACGAAGCGTTTCGAGATCCACAGCTTGCCTCAAGGGGTGCCTGGCGTGAAGCATGTGAAGACAACGCAGCAGATGGCTGGCCAGCTGGTCGTGGAGTTCTGCGTGGTAGACTCGGCCGGCCACGTCAACGAGTTCAGGTGCCCTCCCGGTTTCGGCTATATGAAGCGGCAGCAACCTGGCATCGAGACCGCGCCAACTTGCCAGGGCCAAAGCACCGTCGATTCGATCGCGGGAGGCGGAACCGAACATCCGTTGTAAGTGCACCAAATCAATCGTGCGACGGCGGTAAGGGCGGTCAGACCACTCGACGACTTGTCCGCCTCCGATCGTGGTGACGGGCGAGTATGAGCGCAGAATGAACCGGTCTCCGGCACGCGTAACGACGGGCGTCTCGAATTGCAGCGTGATCCAGCCAGCCGCTCCCGGTTTGATTTCCCCATCGAGCAGCCGAATACGCGCAATCACGGCAGCCGTACCCAGGTGTACGTGCACGCGCTGCCGGTCGCGCAGCGGATGCGCTGCGCCAGGCAACTGGCGGACATACGCTGAGGCTTTGCGTGCACCCACCCAGTCGGACTCGGTTACCAGGGTTTCGCCCCGGGCAATCGCCTCCACGGGCACTCCCGCTACGGCCACAGCGGCCCGTTCGCCGGCACATACCGAACTCACGGCCTGGCCCTGACACTGCAGTCCACGTACGCGAGTGCGGAGGCCGGACGGGAGCAGCGTTGCCACTTCGTCCTTGGTGACGACGCCGCTCCAAACCGTACCAGTCAACACGGTGCCCGTGCCGCGCATGGTGAAAACCCGGTCGACCGGCATGCGGAAGAAATCATCTGAGGTGCGCAGTGCGACTCCCTGTGCCGCCTGTGCGAGCTGCTGTTTCAGTTGGCTTAGACCGGCGCCGGTTTGCGCAGAGACAACTGCAACGGGGGCTTCCGCGTAACCGGTGTGGGCAAGTTGAGCCCGCGTATCTTCCAGCGCCAGTTGTAGCCAATCGCCATCCACACGATCGGCCTTGGTCAGTGCAATGGCAGCCGGACGGACGCCCAGTAGATCGAGAATGTCGACGTGTTCGCGGGTTTGTGGGCAGACACCTTCGTCGGCGGCAATGACCAACAACCCCAGATCGATTCCCGACGTGCCGGCGGCCATGTTGCGAATAAACGCCTCATGCCCGGGCACGTCGATGATGGCGAGCCGTATTGCACCATCGAGATCGAGATGCGCGAAGCCAAGGTCGATCGTGATGCCGCGGCGTTTCTCTTCCGGCAATCGATCCGTGTCGATGCCGGTGAGCGCGCGCACCAACGTCGTCTTGCCGTGATCGATGTGGCCGGCCGTGCCCAGCGTCACGGTTCTCATTTGTCTCCGCGCACGGTTCCCATCAGGAATGTGATGGAATGCAGGGTCTGGCCATCCAGAACGTGATGGGCCAGAAATCGATCGAGCAGGCGCCAATGCGCGGCCGTGCGATCCAGAATTGCAACTTCGCCATTCACGAGTTGCTGCAGCGCGGATCGAGCGGCCGGTGGCAATGGTCGGCCTCCCAAACCTGTGCCGCAAGAAATGCAGCGCACGCCACCCGCCGTATAGTCGAACAGGACTTCATCGTGCTGGTCGAGAGGGCGCTCGCAAACCAAACAACAGTGGAGCGCGGGCGCGAAGCCCAGCAGAGCCACGAGCGACCAGGAAACTGCGAGCACCGTGCTCTCCAGCTGCGCAGGTGGTGCGCGTTCAATGGCATCGAGGGCAAGGCAAATCGAGCCGAACAAGTCGGGATCACTTTCCTGAATGCCCACGCGCAATACCAACTCGGCCACCAGCGAAGCGCCACCAAACCGGACCAGATCCAGGCCCAGCGGTTGCCGGCTGCGCGTCAGCTCGAAGCCGCTCAGCGTGTGAAGGTCGCGAACCTCACGCAAATTGAAGCTGGCGTTTCCTTCCGTAAAGGGTTCGAGCACGCCGCCAAAGCGGCTCTTCGGTCGCAACGCGCCCTTGGCAATGACCGATTGTACGCCGTGATGTTGGGTCAGGAGCCGCAGTATCTTGCTGGTCTCGCTGTAGGAGTAGGTCTGCAGAATCAGGGCGGGGCCAGTAACCAGCGCCATGCGGTCATGCGCTTTCCCGCAAACGCTGCATCAACTCAGCACGTTGCTGCGAGTAATGCGGGAGCGGTGTGGCTTCATTGCGGTTGTCCAGATCGGCGATCTCCACCAAAATCTGACGCACCGGCGAAGTGCGTGGTCGAGCCGCCAGGCCGATGATACCGGCCAGTCCCAGCAGAGCCAGCAATACAACCAGGATTCCCGCCGTCCTGGACTCGGGCTCTGGCGCAGCTGCGGGTACGGGCAGCGCAGGTTCGAGATTGAGCGGTGTGGCGCCCGGACCCACGCGCAACACGTATTCCTCGGGCAACTCCGTGCGGAAAGTATCTCCAATGTAGAACTTGCCATCAAATCGTGTGGCTACAAAATGTACGCCGGTGCGGCTCAGGCTATCGGTACTCAGTGAGAAGCTGCCATCAGCCTCCGTGGTATCTGCTGCCAATGTCTGACCACCGGTCGCGGTGACCCGGTGTAACGCTACAGCTTGACCGGGTACGGGTGTCTGCCCGGCCAGAACTCGTCCGCGCAACAGCACCGGGTCCTGCGCAGTTGCGCGCAAACCCGGGATCAGCAGCAGTAGCCCGAGCCAGGCAGCATGTTTCACGGATTGAAGCGTCCGAGATCTTCCGGATTCATTCGGCGCAAGTAATCGCGCAGCTCCTCAGGGGAAAGGCCGCCGGGACTGCGCGGCGAGGGGTCGGTATCGGGAATGATACCGGAGGCACTTCCGCCGGCCTCCGTGATTTCAATGGAAGTATGCTCGAGCAACTCATCGGTGGTGAAAATGGCTGCATCCATGCGCAGTGCGATGGCAATAGAATCCGACGGGCGCGCATCGATAGTAATGACATCCGATCCGCGCTGGATGAACAGCTCGGCGTAGTACGTGTTCTCGACGACCTTGGTAATGACCACGCGTTTGAGCGAGCCGCCAAACCCCAGGATGACGGAGGCAAACAGATCGTGCGTGAGTGGACGGGAGAATTTCATACCGGCCAGCTCCATGGCGATGGCACTGGCCTCGCTCGGACCGATCCAGATGGGTAGTACGCGCGAACCGTCCTTTTCCTGCAGGATCACGACCGGCGTATTCGACGTACGGTCGAGGCCCAGGCTCTGAACCTTTACTTCAATCATGCGTCCTCCGAAAAACCAGGCGAGCAGCTGGTGGGCCTGTGGCCGGTCAGGCGTCGTGAGGGTGGAGTCGGCCACCCCGCCCTGCGGCCGGTAGTGATGTGCGTGCTCATACCTTCGAGGCGCTGCGTAGATCCGCAACCTGGTCATTGTCCTCCCAGGGGAAGAAACGAAACATGCGGCCGTTCAACGCTTCCTCAGTGGTGGTCCGCCCAAAGTGGCCGTAAGCTGCGGTGGGCCGGAAGATGGGATTGCGCAGCCCCAAAGATTCAATGATGGAACGCGGCCGAAAATCAAAGACATCGTGTAACGCCTTGGCAATCTGTTCGTCGGGGACCCGGCCCGTGCCGAACGTATCGACCTGAATGGCCACCGGGTCCGCCACACCGATGGCATAGGCAAGGGCGACTTCACAACGATGCGCGAGTTGGGCGGCCACCACGGTGCGTGCGGCCCAGCGTGCAGCGTAGGCACCTGATCGGTCCACTTTGCTGGGGTCTTTGCCGCTAAACGCGCCGCCCCCGTGACGGCCCATACCGCCGTAGGTATCGACAATGATCTTGCGACCCGTGAGGCCCGTGTCGCCGTGCGGGCCGCCCACGACGAAACGACCGGTCGGATTGATGTGGAAGCGAGTCTTTTGGGCGTCGAACAGATGCTCGGGCAAAACGGGTCGCACCACGCGCGCAATGATTTCCTCGCGCAGCTCGTCCATGGCAATGTGTGGAGCGTGCTGCGTACTCACGACCACCGTATCTACGCGGGCCGGCTGTCCAGCGCGGTACTCAACCGTGACCTGCGCCTTGCCATCGGGCCGCAGCCAGGGCAATTCACCCGATTTGCGGAGCCATGCCAGCCGCTGCGTGATGCGCTGCGCAAACATAATGGGTGCAGGCATGAGTTCCGGCGTTTCATCGACAGCGTAACCAAACATCATGCCCTGATCTCCGGCACCGCCCGTATCGACACCCTGTGCAATGTCGGGCGACTGGCGATCCACAGTGACCAGCACGGCGCAACTATCGGCATCGATACCGTAGCTGGAATCCGTGTAACCAATGGAGCCAATGGTGCCGCGCACGATGCCGGGGATATCCACGTATGTACTGGTCGTGATCTCACCGGCTACCAGGCACAAGCCGGTGGTGACCAGTACTTCGCAGGCCACGCGGCCTTGTGGATCACGCAGCAGAATGGCGTCCAGCACGGCGTCGCTGATCTGATCGGCGACCTTGTCCGGATGACCCTCCGTGACGGATTCGGAGGTAAAGAGATAGCGACTCAATTGAGCTCTCTGTTTAGTGTCAACGTTGGGTGGCTAGGCATCAGGCGACAGATTCCAGCGATCGGAGAACAGTGACAGATCCAGCCACTTGCCGAGTTCGCGCGTGAGCACGCTGACCACGTCGGTGGGCGTTGGTGCATCCAATACCGCGCTCACGGCATTGCGCGCTTCCACGGCCGGTACGCTGCGTATCACCTTCTTGATCTCAGGCAGAGAGGCCGGTCCCACACTCAGCGCCGTGATGCCCAGGCCGATGAGCAGAAATACGGCCAAGGGGTTGCTGGCCATCTCGCCACAGACACTTACTTCAATACCAGCGGCGCGGCCGGCGTCGGCGGTGTGGTGCAACAAACGGATCACGCCCGGATGAAAGGGCGTGTACAAATGCGCGAGTCGTGCGTTGCCACGGTCTACAGCCAGCGTATACTGCACCAGGTCATTGGTGCCGATCGAGAAGAAATCGGAGAGCCGGGCCAGCTTGTTGGCGATCAGGGCGGCGGCCGGCGTTTCGATCATAACGCCCAGCTTATAGCCGCGATTGAAGGCAATGCCTTCTTCCAGGAGGCGGTCTTCCTCCTCCTCGATCAGCGAACGCGTACGGCGTATCTCCTCGACATCGTTAACCAGGGGCAGCATGATGCGCACATCGCCATGTGCCGTGGAGCGCAGCAGCGCGCGCAGCTGGGTGCGGAACAGGTCGGGCGTGTCCAGACAGACGCGGATGGCGCGCCAGCCCAGGAACGGGTTCTCTTCTGGCAGCATGTGCAGAAAGAGCGGGAATTTGTCGCCGCCCAGGTCAAAGGTCCGGATGTAGACGGCATCGTCGGGGAACGTTTCCGCTACGTGCCGATACGCTTGATACTGCTCCTCCTCTTCGGGTGGCGTGTTGCGGCCGACCACCAGGAATTCCGTGCGATACAGGCCAATGCCCTGCGCACCGTGCGCGCGCGCGTTTTCTGCTTCGCCCGGCAGGTCGATGTTCGCGCGTGTGAGAATGGGCTGGTGATCGGGAGTCACCGACTCGAGGTGTGCGAGCAGGACCAGCTCCTGCTCCCATTCGCGGATCTTGATGTCGCGGTCGCGATAGATCTGCTTGTCGCGCTCACTTGGATGCGCAATCACTCGCCCGGCCCGTCCGTCCAGAATCAGTTCGTCGCCGTCGTTGAGTGAGCTGGAAAAATCACCCAGACTCACTACACTGGGCAGATTGAGCGAACGAGCGAGAATGGCGGAGTGCGAGGTGCGTGTGCCCCCATCGGTGGCAATGCCCAGAATGGCATTGCGGTCGAGTTGCACGGTGAGGGTGGGGGTGAGATCACGCGCTACCAGGATGACCCTCTCGCCGTCGGCGCGCAGGGCGACATCGGGATCGTGCTGCCCCGTGAGGCGCCGGATAACACGCACTTGAATGTCCAGCAAATCGTTGAGCCGATCCATGAGCATGGCATGGCCGGAGCGTGACCATTCCGATTCGAACTCGAGGATGCGCAGCTCGAATCCGCGTGCGGCCGATAGATGGTTTTCCCGAATGTATGCGACCGTCCCTTCCACCAGGTCGTGATCGTCGAGCATGAGGATCTGCGGCTCGAAGATCTGGGCCTCGACGCGACCCAGGCGCTGCGCCGCATTGGTCTGGATCTCGCGAATGCGCGCCTGGGCCCACTGGCGGGCCTCATGGAAACGCTCGACCTCACGCTCCACATCGTCGGCTGGCACGGTCACGTGCGGTGCGCGTGGCGGTTCCCAACGCAACACGAAGGCAGGGCCGATCACGATGCCCGGAGATGCCGAGATACCATCGCGGATGAGGGACACGCGCCACTACTCCTCGTTGAACTTGTTGGCGACCAGCTCGACCAGCTCGCGCACAGCCTGAGTGGCGTCATCACCTACCGCGCGGATCAGGATGGCGCTGCCGCATTCCGCGGCCAGCATCATCATGCCCATTATGCTCTTGCCGTTGACTTCCAACTCCTGCTTACGCACCCAGATCTCGGCCTGAAAACGATTGGCCAACTTGACGAACTGCGCCGCGGGGCGGGCGTGCAGGCCGTAAGTGTTCGTGATGCGTACTTCCTCGAGTACTTCGCCGACGGCGCTCACGAGAATGCACCGCGCACGATGCTGATCAGTGCGAACGCGATCAGTGCCAGTACCATGGGTAGGCGCACGCGCGCGCCCAGCAGAGAGGCAAGTCCGGCGGCCAGCAGTGCAGCTACTGTCCAGGGCACAGGCAGTTCGCCCGTGACCGGCCTTCCACTGACCAGCAGCGCCAGGCCAAACCCCAACAGAAACGCGGCCGTTAGTTGCATCCAATGCTGGATACGTTCGACGGGCGCGGCGCGCAGCTTCTCGCCGACGTGCAAACCGTTGCGCAATCCGAAGCGCAGCGCCCAAATGCGGATGGCGACATGGCCGATGTTGTAGAGCAACAAGAACCCGCCCGTGGCCACGGCCCAGCTCGCGCCCAACAGCACAGCGCCCAGAGCCAGCAAAATGCAAACGGGTCTGAAACCGGCCCAAATCAACCGGTCGCCCAAACTCCCCAACGAACCGCGGACAGCGGACTTGAAACGCTCGATTACGGTCGCCGATTCGGTTTCTTCCAGCACGGCGACCGCGCCCAGCGCCATAGGTGCCAGGTACGGATGACTGTTGAACACTGCGGTATGCCGCTGGAGCGCCGCGCGGTACTGGTCCGGCCGATGCGCGTAGAGCGTGCGCAAAACGGGCAAGAGAGCGAACGCAAAGCCGCAGCCAATCAACGTGCGATAGTTCCATGATCCTTGAATCACGAACGAGCGCATGAACGTGTTGACGATCGTGGCGCGCGAGACTCGGCTCATTGCAACAGGAGCACTAGAGCGCCGCACACCATGCCGAGCGCCAGCGCGGGCCAGCGCTTGCGCACTCCACCGAACAAGGGCAACGCCGATCCCAGCATGGCGGCCGTGGCTACGATCAAGAGGCCCGTACTCAAACCTTCTCCGCCGAACATCAGTGGACCAAACGCGCGCAGCAGAAGAATGCCGGCCGCACTGCCCAATAACACGGCCCAGATACCGCGCACAAAGTCGATGGAAACGGCGAGCAGGTGGCGGCGGGGCAAGGCGCGCTCAATGGCGTCATTCGGCATGGGGCGCGCAACCAGTCGTTCATTCAGCCGCCGGATGAAGATGACGGAGGCTCCGGCGATACGTTCCCAGGTCAAGGCGAACACGACGGCCAACAGAAGCAATCGAGCATCGCCTGCGGCGGGCGCAGTCACGGCGTAGGCAGCAGCGGCCGCGGCGGCGGCAGTGCCCGATTCGGGATAACGCGCGGCTCCGAACGGCAGAATCAGGAGCGCGAAAATCTCGAGAATGATCCCGACCAGCAGGCCGGCAGCGGGCCGCCCGAGAATCAGGCCCACGGCGGTGCCGGCCACGAGCGGGCGCGACCACATGGCCTGCGGGAATGATGTAGCGTCCAGGCCAACCAGGCCGCCAATGAGTCCGATTGCGATCCAGGTCACGAGCGCTTGCTGTTTTTCAAGAGCTGGTCGAGTTCCACCCGGCGCGAGCCGGGCAAATCGCGCGCACTGATGATGGCGCCATCCTCGGACAAGGCGGCCAACTCCTGGGCCTCTTCATCGCTCAGGAACACGTAGGGCAGCACGGCGCGCCGGCCGTCGGCATGGTGCAGTCCACCGATGTTGACCTGGTCACCGCGCAGGCTGCCGCCCTGCGCGAGTCGCCGCATGGTGGCGACATCTCGCGTGAGGACGATGATGCGCGAGTGTGCGGCACGCCAGTCGGACAGGTGGCTGCGAGCCTGCGCCACGGTTTCAAAATCGGATGCAACTTCACCGGGCAGGCCCAGCGTGTAAAGCTCCTGTTCCCATGCGGACCGGGCCAGCGCATCATCAACGACTACGATGCGGTGGGGTCGCAGCTGGGTACCCCAGCCCACGACTACCTGCCCGTGTATGAGGCGCTCATCCACCCGAAACAACACGATGCTCATGCGGCTCCGTGCTGGAGTTCGAGCTGCCAATAGCCGAGCGCCCCTTGTTGACCAGACGCGCCACCAGCTCGGCCAGCGGCTGATCGCGGAACATGGCAAACTCGAGCAGGATGGGCAGGTTCACGCCCGAAATGACAACCAAGTCGGGAATGTCACTGCAATGGCGGCGCACGGCAAAGCCGCAGCTTCCGCTTTGCAGATCGGTGAACACGAGGGTCCGACCCTGTACGCGCGCCCTCACTTCCGCAGCCAGCGCTTCCGGCGAAAGGCCGCGGTTGCTCAGAGGGATCAAGGCCGTTTCATCGAGTCCAGTGATTTGGCGAACGGCATCGACCAGGCCGGCGGCCATGGAACCGTGCGCGACCACAATGCCGCGCACGGGTGCGCTACTCATAGTCCTCCTCCAGATACTCCTTGAGCGGACGCATGGCTTTGATGAGCCGTTCGTTGAACAGGCTGGCCGAATCGACACCGGAAAATTTCAACAAGTGATTCATGGCCACGACTTCAGAAAGCACGGTCAGGTTTTTACCCGAGTTCAGCGGCATGATCACCTTGGGCAACTTGACGCCCAGGATATCCATCTCCTGAACGTCCAGGCCGGTGCGATCATAGGTGCCGGTAGCACTCCATTCTTCCAGCTGAACAACGACTTCGATGCGCTTCTGCTGACGAATAGCGCGGATTCCAAACAGGGCGCGCACATCGATGATGCCGATGCCGCGGATCTCCATATGATGGCCCTGAAGCTCGAGGCCGCGTCCGATCAGAATGTCATTACCGCGGCGCGTGATGTGTACGTTGTCATCCGCTACTACGCGGTGGCCGCGCTCGACCAGATCGAGCACACATTCACTCTTGCCGATCCCGCTCCGACCGGTAAACAGCAACCCCACGCCGTAGACATCGGCGAGTGAGCCGTGGCACGTGGTAGCCGGCGCCAGCCGTTCCTCGAGATAGGGTTGCAACCGCCGGTAGACATCACCGGTCTTGAGCTGCGAGCAGATCACTGGCGTAAGGGTGGCGCGTGCCAACTGAACCAGTCCGGCCGGCGCGGACAAGCCCTTGGTGATGATGACCACGGGCATCTCGAGCGAGAACAGCGTTTTCAGCGCGTGCTTGCGCCCGGCGTCATCCAGCGATTCGAGATAACGTATTTCGGTTTCACCCAGGATCTGCACGCGGCCACTCGGTGCGCGATCGATGAAACCGGCCAGAATCAGGCCCGGGCTGGACGGCGTAGTCGAGTGTATGGGCCGATCGAGCGCGACGTCGGGTGTAAGCAGCTCCAGTGCCAGCGTCTGCTGTTTGTGCTGAAACAGTTCTGCTACGGTAAGCGGCTGATTCACCTCATGGACCTTCCGGTCGAGGAGGGCGACGAGCGCGCAGTCACACGGGCGGCCAGGCGAGCTGCCTGGTGGCTGGCTTGCCGCTCCCGCTTGCGCTGTACTTGCCGTTGCAGGCGGTACAGGGTCAAATCAATAGCCGCGCGATACGTCGACCCCGAGCCGCGCGCAACGAACTGGCCGGCGCCCACCACCGTCAGCTGCACTTCCACGTGC
>JBOHRF010000096.1:0-16218 GCA_050732575.1 Longimicrobiales bacterium | reverse complement strand
CGCTGAGCCCGCGCAGCCAACATTTTCAGCGCCAGTTGCGCGCCCCCCGGGCGGTTTGGCCCGTTTCCCTGCTTAACCGGCATTCCCCATGCATACCATTGAGTGATTGTACTCAACCCGGAGCAACCGCATGATCCGAATGCCGCGATTCCTGTTGGCCGCCACCGTCGTGCTCGCGCTGGCCGCGTGCCGAGGCGATAGGAATGACGAAATGCCCGACGTCGATGTGGCGCCAACGACCGAGCCCGTTCCACCGGTGCCCACACCACCCATGCCGGCCTCGCCTGCCATGACCGCGCTCGTCACCGGTGCAACCGGGACGAACATCGGCGGTCAGGTTCAGGTCATGCCGACCGATGGCGATCCCGGTGGCTTTCGCGTGGTCGTGAACCTGACTGGCGTGCCGGAAGGCGAACACGCATGGCACATCCACCAGGGTGCTTGCAGCGCCAAGAATGCGCCCGTGGTCGTGGCGTTCACGGCGGAAGGCGACAAGCCTGCTCTGTCAACGCCACTCGTGGCGGGCGCCGATGGCAATGTCACCGCCGAGGCGACCGTGCCATCAACCATGCTCTCGCTGCAGCAGCTGCAGTCGGGGGAGTATAGCCTGCATACTCATCGCAAGGCTGGCACCGATCAGGGGCCGTCCATCGCCTGCGCAGATCTGTAGTTGTTGCGCGCAAGCGCTGCGCGCTTGCGCGGGCGTGACGGGCGTGACGGGCGTGGCGGGCGTGTCGGGTTGTTTGGACGGCACGCCCGCTTCGATTGCCTGGCGTGAACGGGCGAAGCGGGTGTGGGCTTCAAGTGTGAGTGCGCGTGACATTATCGTTTGTTAATCGACCGATATTGTAATCAACCGTAGCAGCGCCAGCCGTCCGGGCCCGCTACGCCCGCTACGCCCGCTACGCCCGTTGCGCCCACCTCACGGGAAACGCGTGCGTTTTCGATCACTCCACTGGTACATTCGAGTGCTTCTACTCACAGCAACAATACTGGAAAGTGGAAAACTCGATGAAGCACACATCGTCAGCGTTATTAGTGATGGCCGCCGTGCTGGGGTTCGGGTGCTCGGAAGGGGACGGACCGGACCCGATCGTCCTGGAGGCGCTTCTGACGCCGCCGCCCCAGGCGGTAGTGGGACAGCAGGTGCAGGCGAGCGTGCGTGCGCGCCGCGGACAGGGGAATGCATCGGGCATCACGGTGACCTGGACCGTGGAATCCGGCGGCGGCACGATTGCGCCGACGTCGGCGGTCACGGATGCCGAGGGTCGTGCGCAGGTCATGTGGACCATGGGCAACGCAACGGGCGGCAACGTGGCGGCTGCGGCGGCGGAAGGTCAGCAAGTTCGCTTCACCGTGGCCACGGAAGCGGATGCGCCGGCAGCCATCGCGATCGTATCGGGTGATGCGCAAACGGGCGAAGTGAACCAGGAAGTGCGGGATTCGCTGGTGGTACGGGTCAACGATCGGTTCGGGAACCCGCGGCAATCAGCGAGTGTCAACTTTAGTGCGCGCGATGGGTCGTTGAACGCGGCTACGCGCGTGACCGGACCGGATGGACGCGCGGTGGTGCGCTGGCGGCTCAGCACGCGGGTGGGCGACCAGCGTGCCACGGCGCGCATCGACACGACGCGGTCCGTGGAATTCCGAGCCACAGCCACGGCCGGTCCGCTGGCCAGCGGCTCGATCCGGCCTCCCTCAGCGGCAATCAGCGCGGGCGACAGTTTGCACTTGCAGTTTGCCGGATTGGATCAATTTGGCAACCCGGTGGCGAGCGCGACTGCAACCTACACATCGGCCGACTCGCTGATTGCCATCGTCACTGCCAATAACGCGCTACGCGGTATCACGTCGGGTACCGTGCAGATTACGGGAAGGGCGGGCTCGATTGTATCGACCATCGACTTGACCTTCGGGCCATTCGCGTACACCCGCATTACAGCCGGCCAGGATCATACCTGTGCAACGGGTCCAGGGAACCGACTGTATTGCTTTGGCGGTGGCGCGCAGGGTGTGCTGGGCACGGGTGATACCAACGATCGGCTGATACCAACGGAAGTATCGGGTGGTCGCACGTACACGCGTGCGTCCGCGAATGCCAACTTCAGCTGTGCTGTGGGGGCCAGCGATCAGCGCATCTACTGTTGGGGCCGCAACAACGAGGCGCAGCTGGGCAACGGCACGGCCACACTCACGCCGGTGTTGTCACCAGCATTGATTCTGTCCACGGCATCGTTCGTTGACGTTTCAACCGTAGCCACCAGCGCATGCGGTCAGACCAACGACAGCCGCGTGTTGTGCTGGGGTGGCGGCAGTCTGACTATCGATGAGCGCAGCACGGGCATCACGTTCACCACGATTGTCGGCTCGCCAGTCAACGGCCATGCCTGTGGTCTCACCGCCAACGCGCTCGTGTACTGTTGGGGTCGCAACACAGCGGGACAGCTGGGCAACAACACGCTGATCGACAGTGCCACACCTTTGCAGGTAGCAGGTCCACCATTCGCCGCGCTGGCCGTTGGTGCCGAGCACACGTGTGCGCTTTCCGTCAACGCCGAGTTGTACTGTTGGGGTCGTGCCGACCTGGGACAGCTGGGTTACCTCAGCAGCGTGACCGATCCACTGGAAGCATGCGGCACCAGCATTTGCCGCAAGGTTGCGACCCTGGTACCGGCGCCGGATATGGTTCAGCTCACGGCGTGGGGCTCGAGCACATGCGGCATTGGCCTGGACCAGGTTTCGTCGTACTGCTGGGGTCGAGATGACGGACAGCTGGGCAACACGGTCGCCAATGCCTCACAGTGCCAATCGTTGTGTGATCCCATACCAACGCTGGTCGAGACCGCCATTCGCTTCACCCGGATCGCACTGGGTGCCAGGCACGCCTGCGGCCTGCGCCCACAGGGCGACATGTTCTGCTGGGGCGCCAACGATGTCGGACAGCTCGGTCGCAATCAGCGGTCGGCCGCGGGCGCACTGCAGCTGCCGCCATTGCCGGCGTTCGCGCCTCGTCGGTAGGAGAGCGTTTTCCTTACTCTACCAGGCGGCCAGAACAGAAACTGCATAGTCGGCGCGCCGATCCCAGCCGAGGTGTTCGATGCCGGGGCGTCGTGCGCCGAGCCGGTGCCAGAGTGAAGTTGTCTCGGCGCGCACGCCCAGGCCGATGGTGCTGAGCAGCCAGAAGCGCTTGGGTGTGAACACTTCAATACCGGCGCCCAGGTACGCGGTGTTCGGCCACCAGCGTGCAGATGGCCAGAGCGTAGGACTGTAGCCGCCCTTGCGCTGGAACCCGGGCACCGGACGGCCATCGACGGAAACGTTGGCAAGATCGTACCAGGTGTAGCCGTAACCGGTACGTGCATAAAGCTGCAACGCATCATCGTTGGTCTTCCACGCATTGAGACGGATCCCACCAGTCAGCTCGAGCAGATCGAGCCGGCCGGATGCGAACGACCCGCCCGGTGATTGAGGCTCCTGCATGAGCACGGCTGAGATGCGGGAGAGTGTGTTCTCTACCGATATGGCGCGTCCGTAGAACAGGTTCAACCATAGACGTTGGGTGGCCGCGTTTTGCATCGTGCCACTGAAGCTGGTACCGCCCTCGCGCGCGGCCACCAGTGATGCGCTGTCACTGCCGGCGGGGAGCAGTCGGGCAAAGCGTTCGCCGCGCGTGGTGAGCGCGAGGCCGCCACCAAAGGAAGTGAAGCGGAATGGCGGCTCACCCGGATAATAGGTCTTGGGTGGAGGTGCGCCGAACAATTGCATGGTGCCGGTCACCCAGGGCAACGCCTGCGACACCACTACGCTCCAACCGGGCATGATGCCGAGAAACGCAATGGGCACATTGAGCACGCCCAATCCGTTTCGCATCTGTGCCCACGGATTGACCGGTACCATGAGCACCCGCAACACCTGCGTTTGATACTCTCGCCAACCGGTATGGCGCGCCAGGCGGTTCCAGGTCGGCTGAAAGGCAGGCCCTTCGGGCGCAATCTGCCCGAGATCCGTGTGCTTGAGCAGTGTTCCACCGGGTGAGACGCTGGCCGGAAACCCCCAGCGAATGGGCAGGATCAACCAGGCCCAGCGCCAACGTGCGTCCTGGTGCTCGAGTGTCAGATCGACCACACGCTCCCAATCCGGTACCAACGTGAGATCCTGGGCGCGCAGCCACATGAAGTGCGTATCCTGGAACTCTTCATTGCCGCGCAGCACGGGTACGCGCCGGCCAGAAAGCTGCTCGGTGGAGCTGAGCGGACCGACGGCTTGCCAGATGCCGGGGAATGGATAACTGCCGTGCCCATTGCGGTTGAAGCCAGCACGGAAGCGAGGCCAGAAACTGGTCAGCTCGTCCGGGCCGCGGTTGTTGCCGCCGATAAAAACGATGGGATGTGTGGCCAACTGCTCCTGCCGCAACCGGTGCCCGATGGCGTCATCGATGTAGTCGGGTTCCACCCAGATATGAAGAGATGGCGCCGAGCCCGCCGCTTTCATCCGCGCTCGCTCCTGCGAAGCAACGTAATCCAGCACTGTGTAGTTCTCGTGGAAATAGTATTCGACGGCCGCAATCATGAGCTCCGTGCCGGGTGTTGCACCTGACAGGATTGAGGTGACTTCCTCCGCAGTCAGGCCGGCGGCGTCCGCATGGCTGGCACCCGCGTGCGCGCGCGTAGTGACCACTACGTTGATGTGCTCCCAATCACCTTCGTGATTGTTGGTGCCATCGTTGAACGGATAAAAGAACCAGTATTGCATGACCAGCGCGTAGCGCGGCTCGGGTGCGGCAGCAAGCGTGGCAATGAATGGATGTACGTAAGCATGGACGTCGTTTTCCGCGTGATAGGCTGCGCGCCAGCTGCGTTCATTGGAACCCGGAAAATCCAGGAACAGGACAACCGTGGAATCGATGTCGGCCGGCACGTGCCGCGACTCGCCCGTGAGCGGCGAATACTCGCGCAGCAGCTGCACGAGTCGTGCATCGGAATCTGCGCCCGCTGCGCTGTTGCTACCGAGCGCTTCACCCGGTCCACCCAACTTGAGCGAGTCGGCACGCATGCGCTGGTCCCCACGCCAGACATCTACGTGAAGCCACCTATCGGCCAGCGCCTGCTGAAAGTCGCGCGGCACGCTGAAGTTGTTGCGCCGCATAACAGGTGCAAACCGCTCCGCCAGTCCATGCAACAGCGCCGCGCGACTATCGTCGATGCCGTCCAGATTGGCATCGCGATAACCCGCCGCAGCGGTATCTCCAAACAACTGGAAAACGATATTGGCGCGCGTGGCGGAAACCAGGCGGGACATGCCAGGCAGCTGGGTATAATATTGATCGCGTCCCACGGTTTGCGCAGCTGTGCCCGTGCTCGTGCCGATGAGCAGAAAACCGCATCGTCGCAGCCAGCGCATAGGCAAGCCGGGAAAGGGTACGCGGGAAAGACACCATAAAGACCAACAATTCCATCAATGATTAGGTAGAGCTGGGTCGGGCGCCATGATTTTCATTTCGTAATGGTTCGTCGGTAAGGATCGGGGATCTGGAGCGGGAACGGACTCGGGAGCGGGGATCGGGGATCGGGGCCGGGAGCGGGAACGGATTTCGGGATCGGAATCGGGAGCGGGGATCGGGATTTACGGAATCGCGGATGGGAAATCGCCCCAATGAACAGCGATTGACTTGCCGCAATGGGATAACCGGACCGATACTGCCAGATCTAAACCGACAGCTCTGGCCCGCGTTAGACGCGGCCTACAGGAACGATCCCAATGACGATTCTCTGCTTGACCACCGGGTTGGTTCTCGCCACACAATCAGTTTCCGCGCCCGCGCCCGCGCTCGTGACCACCATGACCACGGCGCGGGCGCCCGCACGCGCGGGTTATTACCGTTTTCCCGCTATCCACAACGACGTGGTGGTGTTTGTGGCGGAAGGCGACCTCTGGCGTTCGAGCGCGAGCGGCGGAGCGGCCAATCGGCTGACCACGCATCTGGCCGAAGAGACCAACCCGTCGATAAGCCCGGATGGTCGTACGCTGGCCTTCACGGCGCGTTATGAGGGACCGGCCGAGGTCTACACCATGCCGATCGAGGGCGGACTGCCCAAACAACACACGTGGGAAGGTATTGGCGCGACCGTAGTGGGCTGGACATCAGACGGGCGCATTCTCTACACCACGCGACGCTACTCGACGCTGCCCAACGCGCAACTGGTGGCCGTCGATCCAAGAACCAACGAACGCAAGTTGATTCCGCTGGCGCAGGCGTCGGATGGCAGTTATGACGCGGCGGGCGTGTTGTACTTCACGCGGTTGCCCTGGCAGGGATCGTATACCAAGCGATACAAGGGCGGCACTGCGCAGAACATCTGGAGGTGGGGCGTAGCGGGCGTGTCGGGTGTGACGGGCGTATCGGGAAACGGCCAGGTCGCGGGTCGGGATGAAGCGCAGCCGCTCACTGCGGACTATCGCGGTACATCCAAGAATCCAATGTGGTGGAGTGGGCGAGTGTACTTTGCCAGCGATCGCGAAGGGCAGCGCAACTGTTCTACCGTAGCGGGCAAGCAGGAGTGCGACTGGAAAGCCGGCATCATGAATCTCTGGTCGATGCGCGAGGACGGTACCGATGTCAGGCAGCACACCTTCCACACCGACTACGACATCCAGACCCCTGCGCTGCAGGACGGCCGAGTCGTATACCAACAGGGTGCAGACCTGTGGTTGCTGGATATCCGAGGTAACGCCGCAACAACCGCCAAGGCCGCAACCGGATCCGCGCCCGCGCCCTCACCCGCGTCCGCTCAGCCGCAGCGTCTGAACATCACGCTTTCCACTGACTTCGATCATCTGCGCGATCGATGGGTCAAGCGGCCGGTTGAATGGCTATCCGACTTTCACATCAGTCCGACCGGAGATCGGGTAGCGCTGATTGCACGGGGCCAGCTCTTCATTGCGCCGGCCGGTCCGAGCGGCCGCATGATCGAGTATCGCGGACAGAGCGCGACGCGCTATCGCGAAGCGCACTTCATGCCGGATGGCAAATCGCTGGTCGTGCTTTCCGACCAGAGCGGTGAGGTGGAATTGTGGAAGCTGGCCGCAAACGGTTTGGGTGAAGGCGAGCAGCTCACCAAAGACGCGAAGATCCTGCGCTGGGACGCATACCCTTCACCCGACGGCAAGTCGATCGCGCATTACGACAAGAACCAGGAGCTGTTCGTTTATGATGTGACCAACAAGCGCGACCGGCGCATTGCGACCAATGCGTATGGCGGCTTTCGCGACATTCGCTGGTCACCCGATGGGAAGTTCCTGACCTACAGTACGGTGGCGCCCAATCAGCTGCTGCAAGTTTTTGCGTATGAGCTGGCCAGCAACAAGACGACTGCGCTCACCAGTGACCGCTACGACAGTCACGGCGCAACCTGGAGCGCGGATGGCAACTGGCTGTTTTTCCTGAGCGATCGGACCTTCAACAGCAGCGTGTTCAGTCCGTGGGGCAGCCGTCAGCCGGAGCCCTACTACGACGACCAGACCAAGATCTATGGTGTGCAATTGCGGCCGGGCGCGAAGTGGCCATTTGCTGCGAAGACCGAATTGGACGCAGACGAACGGGCGGGGGCGCGGGCGGACAGCGCCCGTGCAGAGTCTCAGAGGCCGCAAGCGTCCGCGGCCGCGCCCACGACCGCGCCCGCATTGGAGGGCGCGCTGACGCGCGTATTCGAGGTGCCCGTGCCCGCGGGCAACTACGGCGCTCTCAGCGCGGATGGCAGGCGTCTGTACTACGTGAGCCGTGACGAACGGAATACCGGTGGCAAGACCAGCATCCAGTCGATCGAGATTGCAAGCAATGCAAAACCGGAGGAATTCGCGGCCGATGTTGGTGGCTACGAGCTTTCGGCAGATAACACGAAGGTGTTGTTCCGTAAAGGCAACGAGCTGTACGTGGTCGCCGCGGGCGCCAAGGCACCGGCCAATCTGGCGGAGAGCAGAGTCAATCTGGACGGCTGGACCTTTGCCCTGGAACGACAGGACGAATTGCAGAGCCTGTTCGTGGATGCATGGCGATTGGAGCGCGACTATTTCTACGATCCGGGTATGCATGGCGTGGACTGGAAAGCCATGCGCACCAAGTACGCGCCGCTAGCCGCTCGTGTGACCGACCGCAGCGAGCTGAACGATGTGATTGCCCAGATGGTGGGCGAACTTTCCGCGCTGCACATCTTTGTGCGCGGCGGCGATCAGCGCGCGGGGCAGGACACCATAATACCCGCGTCATTGGGCGCAGTGCTGGAGAAGGACCAGGCCCGTGGTGGCTGGCGCGTAGCGCACATCTACCGTGCGGATCCGGATATACCGGACGAGTTGTCGCCGCTGGCAAAGCCGGATGTTGCCATGGCAGATGGAGATGTCATTGTGGCTATCAATGGCGTGTCGACGTTGTCGGTGGAGCACCCGGGTGTCCTACTGAACAACCGAGTCGGCAAGCAGGTGTTGTTGACGGTCAGGGGCGCGGGCGCGGAACGACAGGTCATCGTAGTTCCCATCTCGATGGGGCGCGAGAACGACTTGCGGTATGACGAGTGGGAGTACACGCGGCGGCTGTTGGTGGACAGCATCAGCGGGGGCAAAGTCGGCTACGTGCACCTGCGCGCCATGGGCGCGGGCAACATGAGCGAGTTCACGCGCGAGTATTACCCGGTGTTCGATCGCGGTGCACTGATCATGGACATGCGCAACAATACGGGCGGCAACATCGATTCGTGGGTGCTGGAGAAGTTGATGCGCAAACCCTGGTTCTACTGGGCGCCGCGCGTGGGCGAACCGTACTGGAACATGCAGTTTGCTTTCCGCGGTCCCATGATCACGGTGGTGAACGAATTCAGTGCCTCGGACGGCGAGGCGTTTCCTGAGGGTTTCCGCCGATTGGGCATGGGCAAGATCGTGGGCACGCGCACGTGGGGTGGAGAGATCTGGCTCTCCGGAAACAACTTCCTGGCCGATCGTGGTGTGGCCACTGCGGCAGAGACGGGCGTGTATGGTCCGGATGGCGAGTGGCTCATCGAGGGTCACGGAGTAGATCCCGATGTGGTAGTGGACAATCTGCCGCGCGCTACGTTCCTGGGCCGCGATGAACAACTGCTTGCGGCCGTGAGAGCGATGATGGTGGAAATCGAGAAGAATCCGAATCCCGTGCCCAAGCCCAGGGGCTATCGGAAATGAAGCTGCGTGGATCGCGAAGCGGCACGGCGTTGCCACCATGACGCGGACGCTCTTCGATGAAATGCAGGCACCGGTGCGGCCGCGCTGGCAACGCGCCGCCCTGGTGAGTGCCCTGGTATTGGCGGGTGTTTGGTTGAGCTGGTGGAATGGCCTGATTCCAGGGCGCACGTTGTTGAGTGCGTCAGGCAATGACACTCGACCCAAAATCGCCGTGCTGCCCATTGAAAGTGCATCGGCGCGGTCCGAGGACCGCGCGTTCGCGGCGGCCATGCACGCACAACTCATCGAGGAGCTGAATTCGATCGCATCCATCGTGGTCATGGATGGCAGGGCCATGAACGAATATCGCGGCAGCACAAAAACCCGGGCCCAGGTGGCGAGCGAGCTGGATGCCACGTACGTGATCGACGCGGAGCTGGCTGCGGCTGGTGGACGCGTGCGCATCAACGCCGGGCTGTACGACCACACGGGCAACCATCTGTGGAGCGATCCGTTCGAGGGCGAGCTGCGTGAAGTCTTCTCGCTGCAGGCAGACCTGGCGCGTGCCATCACGCGCAGGATCGAAGCGGTGCTGACGCCCGCGGAAGGCGTGCGCCTGTCGGACCGAGCACCGGTGGACGCGCGCGCGTTCAATGCCTACGCGCTCGGCCGCTTGCACTTCGAGATGGGCGGTCCATTCCGCGCGGTCTCCTTCGACTCGGCGCAAAAACTCCTGGTGAGTGCGGCGGAAAGGCTTACGCGCGCCGTGCAAATCGACTCGACCTTCGCGCTGGGCTGGGCCTACCTGGCGCGTGCGCTGCACTGGCGCGCGAGTGGCATGGTCAAACCAAATCTGGCGGATTCGCTGTACGCGCTGGCCGAACAGGCTGGCCAACGAGCCCTGCGCAGCGACGCGCAAGAAGCCGTAGCCTGGGCCGCGCTTGGATTTGTCTACGAACGGACGTGGCGATTCCGCGAGGCGGGTGATGCCTACCAGTCGATGCTCCGTGCCAACCCCAATGCCGATACCTGGGGATTGGCTATTCACTATCGGGACATTGGTCGACTCGAGGATGCAGCAAACGCATTTCGGGAGGCGCGCATCCGCGATCCCAACTCGCTGCTGCTGCAACAACAGTATGGCCTCATGTTGAGTTGCGTGAACCGCTATGAGGAGGCGCTCCCTCTGGTGGAACCGGATGTGGTGGCACCGTTGGGCTTTCCCGCGCGCTCGCTGCGTGCGCGCGTTTTCCTCAAACAAGGGCGATACGTGGAAGCCGTGCATGATTTCGAGGCCCAGCTGCGGCCGCGCGATTTGCCACCACCGTACATGTCGTATGCGTACGCGAGAATCGGTCAGCCGGCCAAAGCGCGAGCGGCCGTGCGGGCACGCGAAGCGGCCGGCGAACGCAGCTTCATTGATGACCTGGCCATTGGAGACACCAGCGCTCTACTGAGTCGGCTGGAAACCATGATTGCCACGCGTAATCAGGGCCTACTAAACTTGCGCTGTTCGGAAGCGCTGCCCGATCTGCTCGCCATTCCCGAGGCCCGCGCTATCCTGAAAACCATGGATTTACCGCGCAATCCAGCCCGCGCCCCGTGAGGAATGACCATGCCACTGTATGAATATTCCTGCCGGCGCTGTGCGCATCGGTTCGAGCAGCGCTTGAATTACGGGCAGCGCTTGGAGGTGCAGAACTGTCCGGCCTGCGGTGCACAGGAGACCAGCCTGTGTCTTTCCGCGCCCGCCCGGGTGAGCAGCGGCAAAGCGCAAGCCGCTCCGCCGGGTGGATGCGCGGGCGGCTCATGCAGCTGCGGTCGATTTCCTGCTACTGCCTGACCACCGACGCGTAGTCAAATGCAACGGCCCCGCGACGCAGGACGCGTCACGGGGCCGTAGTCGTTTGTCAGCTTCATCCTCTATCGCCGTGATCGTGTCCGCGGCCCGTGACTCTGATGAGCTCACGCATCCAGGGATGAATGCAGCATTGCAGGCGATTGATGCCGGGCCTCAGGTCTGTGTCCTTGATCGTAATGTGTTGACCGGGCGGCACAGCGAAGCGATCGACGGCGCCCGGCGCGAGCAGGCACTCGGGGGCCGGTGTAAGTCCGATATTGAGAGGCACGCGCCCGCCGCCGTAGGCCGCCACGGGCGTCAGTGTGTGCAGGCGTCCGCCCCGGTTGGTCACTTTCACCGACTTGCCCGCCCGGACCTCCAAATAGGTTGGATCGTTGGTCCAGGCGGGGTGCCCCACGGTCGAGAGGGAGAGGTTGGATGGCACCAGGGCGCCAAACTCGGCGAACGTGACCTTGCCGCCCCGGAGCGAACAGCCGCCGGTGGGGGCCCACGCCGGGTCTGAGGAATCGCACTCATCCAATATGTCGATGTGGCCCGATCCGCCGTTATCGCCGCGCAGTGACGCATTGGCGACCACCGCTTGTTCGGCCGCGTCGTCATCGCCCGCCTGACCGACGGGGCTGTCTCCGCACCCGGCACCCAACACGAGCACCAGCGGCGCGAGCCAGGTAATTCGACTTGCGTTCATACGTCCCTCCTGTGCATGAGGAATAAAGACTTACCGGCCGCGACGAATCTCGCGCCGATCGGGAGGTCACCGCGTCATCGCGTTCCGTTGATCTGGTCTGAAGACAAAGTGGCAGGGAGCAGCGCCTGAACCATAGGCGGCGGCTGCACCTCTGGCAACGAGGTGATATCAGATTGTCAATTCAAGAAAATCGTTTGTTTCCAGTCTCCTTACCAAACTCTTACCGATCTCCGGTTAAGCCCCTTTTAAGCACCCGCTCCCAGGTTTGCGTCCGCAGTCTGAGAATGCAAAATCAAACGGAGGCTTTGATGTCTAGATGGCTGGGGGCATACGCGGCACGACGCGTGTGCGCGTGGTGCAGCGGCGTGCGCCGGTTGGCTTCGTGTCGATCCGGCCGACCACGCTGGGCGCGTGGATCGACCAGAGGCTGGACTACAACGGTGCGGTGCGTGTAGTGGCAGCCAATGGCACGAGCAGCGCGTCGTGGACCGCGGCAGCTAAACCTTCGACATGACCAGCGCCGCGCCCATGCTCTTTACATCGGAGCTGCGGCCGGGCTACACGTTCACCGGTGACTTCCGCCAGTACGAATTCCACATCGATCAGATGCTGGGAACAGCAGCCGCGCAGGAGTATCGCTACCGGCTGCCGAACTAACTAAGGGCGACGGCGAGGGGGAGGCGAGGGGACATCCATGGCTGAAACCGGCGCAGTTCATTTCGATGCGCGCGAGAACGGGCCGCCAGGAGTTGCACACGGTGGAACGCTGGCGGGGCGCATGGCGCAAGCATTGGGTGCGCCGGCGGAGATCACACTGCGCCGGCCGGCGCCGTTGAACACGGATCTCACGCTGGAGCGACGTGGGGATCAGATCGTGCTGCTGCAGGGCAACCAGGTGCTGGCGAATGCCGTTTCGGCGCAGCTCGAGCTGGAAGCGCCCCGGCCTCCGTCTCTGGCGGAGGCAATAGCGGCGACGCAGAAGTACATCGGTCACGTGAAGCACGCGTTTCCAACCTGCTGGGTTTGCGGTACGGCACGTTCGCCAGGGGACGGCATGCGCATCTTTGCGGGGCGCGTCGGTGCCAGGGATGTGGCCGCGGATTGGCGGCCGCACGGATCGCTGGCCGATGCGAGCGGAATCGTGAAGCCCGAATTCGTGTGGGCGGCGCTCGACTGCCCTGGTGGCTGGGCGGCGCTGGTCGACATCGAACCAAAACCGGTCGTGCTGGGCCGCATCAGTGCGCGGCTCGAACGTGTAGTACGCGCCGACGCGCCGCACATCGTGACCGCCTGGAAGATCGCCAGTGAGGGCAGAAAACACATCGTGGGATCCGCCATCTTCGACGAGCAGGGGGAACTCTGCGCCATCGCACGCGCGACCTGGTTGGAGGTGGAGGCGAAGCATTGGACATAACGGAACGGGCGCGGGCGCGGAACGGTTCGAGATGCAAGAGCGACGTACGGGTCAGGAAGCGAAGACGGAGTCCAGCGCCCGCTCGAAGGTCTTCGCCCTGGTAACGCCGCGCCGCGTGCACGAGGCAAAGTGCAGAAGATCGCGCGCGCCCAGCGCGGGATGCCGATCGATCAATGAGCGGGCCAACTCCACATCCTCCGCTTCTACGGGCCAGATCGAGCCAAGCCGCGCGTCCGCCAGGGCAAGCGCCGCATCCAACGTGGCCAGCCCGATTCACGGGCAGGTACGCGTGCAAAAACTCCTGCAACCTGTTGGCACACAAAGGGATCGGGCGCGGACGGCAGGCGAGCCACGGGCGCTGGCGGCGGAACCAGCGTGAGCGTGGGCGCGGCACGGCGGGGCGAGAGGAAGGGGGCAATGAATTGGACAGTTGGCGACCCCCTGGCATATTATCGCGCTTGAGCTTGCTGGCGGCATATACGTGTCTATTCGGCCGCGCCCGACGCAAGGTTCGACCAATCCCAATTCAGTAGCATCGACGGTGATATTCGAAGGAGTCGGTATGACGATCGCCCAATCGTTCCGGACTTTCGTGGTGGCGGCGGGCCTCGTGCTCGTGGCAGCTCCAGTGTCTGCCCAGCGCGGCCGCGGTGGCGGCGAAGGCGCGCCGGATCCGTTCCCCACCAACATCCCACCGGACGATGAGCGGATCACTGCGCTCAAGCAGCAGGCCATCCGCATGGTGGACAGCATGTCGACGCTCGTGCAGCAGATCGTCGACCAGTTGTTCAGCTTCAGCGAGCTGGGCATGCAGGAAGTGGAGACCGAGAAGTACCTGACGGGTCTGCTGCAGCGGAACGGCTTCCGCATCGAGCGGGGTGTGGGCGGCATGCCCACAGCATGGGTGGCGCGCTGGGGCACGGGCAAACCAGTCCTGGCCCTGGGCTCCGACATCGATGGCATCCCGCAAGCCAATCAGAAGCCTGGAGTGTCATACCGCGAAGCTATCGTTCCCAATGGGCCGGGACACGGCGAAGGGCACAACTCCGGGCAGGCGGTCAACATCGTCGCTGCGTTTGCGCTCAAGAAGATCATGGAGCGCGAGAAGATCCCGGGCACCATCGTGCTGTGGCCGGGCGTAGCCGAAGAGCAGATGGCGGGCAAAGCGTACCTGGTGCGCGCAGGTGTGTTCAAGGACGCGGATGCCGCGCTGTTCACGCACGTGGGCTCGGGCTTCGGCGTATCGTGGGGACAGAGTGGGCAGATGGCGCTGATCAGTGCCGAGTTCAACTTCCGCGGCGTGGCCGCGCATGCGGCGGGCGCGCCGTGGCGAGGAAGAAGTGCGCTCGATGCGGCAACACTCATGGATGTGATGTGGAACTTCCGGCGCGAGCATCTGCCCATCAACCATCGCTCGCACAGTGTGATCACAGATGGCGGCGATCAACCCAACGTGGTGCCGCAGACCGCGACCGCGTGGTACTACTTCCGCCAGTCGAACACACCATTGGTGAAGGAGCTATTCGCACTGGGTGACACGATCGCGCGCGCGGCCGCCATGGGCAGTGGTACCACGCTGGCCGGCACGCGCATCCTGGGCTCCGGCTGGAGCGGCCACTTCAACAAGCCGATTGCGGAAGCGACCGCAAACAACATCCGGTTAGTGGGCCTGCCGACGTGGTCGCCGGAAGATCAGCTGCTGGCCAGGTCACTGCAATGCGAGCTGGGCAATGAGCGGCCGAATGGACTGGCTGCCGAGTTGGGCAACGTGATCAGCGGTCCCTCGACCGGCGGCACGGGTGGTGGTTCCGATGATATTGGCGATGTGTCGTGGAATCTACCCACGGTCACGTTGCGCTTCCCATCGAACATTCCGGGGCTGCCGGGGCACAACTGGACGGATGCGATCGCCATGGCCACGCCGATCGCGCACAAGGGCGCGGTGGCGGGCGCGAAGGTGCAGGCGGCCACCATGATTGATCTGTATACGAAGCCGACGATCCTGGAGCAGGCGCAGCGGTATTTCACGGAAGTGCAAACTCGTGAGATCAAGTACGAGCCGTTGATGCGCGCGGAGGATCAGCCGCCGACCCACCTCAATACTGAGATCATGGCGAAGTACAAGGGCGAGTTGTCGAAGTATTACTACAATCCGGCGCGGTACAAGACGTACCTGGAGCAGTTGGGGATCAAGTACCCGACGGTGCGGCCGTGTGGGAGTGTGACGGCGTAGACGGATGGTGGTGTAGTGATGGGCAGTCGTAGACTCTGCCTTTTTGAACAGTCGTGCGACAAAGCACATTCTAGCCGGGCTTACAAACAGATCGATCGTAGTGCGAGCTCGTGAGCTCGCGTAAGACCGGTGTTTGGTCAAACAGTCCGTAGGCACGTGTCAGTGCGGCGTCGGTCGGCGCAGCGCGTGCGCTATTGAGCTTGGCAAGTTTCTACGTTGTTGCTTTCCGAATGAACGATGAACAGCAACGACAGGAATATCGGCGCCACGGTCGCGTTATTGATCCCTCTTGAAAGACGAACTCGAAAGACTCCGGCGGCAACGACGTTAACGCCACGGACGAACAAACCCAGAACGAGGAGCAAATCTTTCGCGTTCTGTTAGGAATTGACACAACCGCAGACAAGGAGAAGTCGAGTGACACAGGGAAGGAGCCTGGAAGCGGCTCTCGTTGACCTCGGGAAGGAAGCAGACATTACGCACCGCGCGCTCGGTGAATTGGCAAAGACAATGAAGGCGCTCAGGTCGGCCGCGGCAAGCGGCAAGATCGCGGAAATCGAAAAGAGCCTTTCCGGGTCACAGCAGCAGTTGGATCTATTGCGCGAGCGGCTCCAACTGCTTGTGGAGTCCTGGACGTTCGACATACGAAGCTATTTCGAAACTGGCGAATATGAGCGCGAACTCGTGGCAGCGATGGAAAGCGTGAGCCTTAAGGCTGTGTCTCGTGATGGCCGCATCCTGTGCTTCCCGAGCATCCTACGGGTATTGCCGTCGGACACGGTCGTGGAAATCGATCGGAAAAAGGAAAGGCGGTTGCGGCCGAGCCTGATTGCGCA
>JBOHRF010000095.1:0-16354 GCA_050732575.1 Longimicrobiales bacterium | reverse complement strand
CGCCCGCAACGCGCGCCCGCGCCTGCCCCACCCGGACTTCACGCCAGTAGTGTCTGCAGGCGCGAGAGATCAATGTTGCCGCCACTGGCAACGGCGACGACCTGCGCGCCGGGCGGCAAGGGAATCCGTCCGACCATCAGCGCAGCAACGGCGGCCGCGCCCGCGGGCTCGAGCAGGAATTTGCAGCGTTGCAATACGAAGCGCAGCGCATCCTTGATTTCGTCGTCGGTGACGAGCACCACGTCATCGACGAAGGCGTGCACGTGCTCCAGCACACGTTCGCCTGACATGGGCGCGGCCAATCCATCGGCAATGGTCTGAATAGAGTCGAGCTTGACGACCCGTCCGGCATCGAGTGCTTTGCGCAATGTAGCTGCGCCGGTCGGCTCGACACCGTACACACGGGCAGCAGGCCGGCATTGTTTGACCGCGGCGGCCACACCCGAGATGAGGCCGCCGCCACCGACGGGTACGACCACGACATCAACAGCAGGATGGTCTTCCATGATTTCCAGGCCGGCCGTGCCGTGACCAGCGATGATGTCGTCATCATCGTAGGGATGGACCAGTGTGTAGCCATGCTGCCGTTGCAGCTCGTCCATTTTGGTAAACGCTTCCTGGGCATTGCCGTGCAGGATGATCTCGGCACCGTATTCGCGGCTGGCCTGCACTTTGAGGGGTGATGCCGTGGCTGGCATCACGATCGTGCTGCGCACGCCTTCTGCGCTGGCGCCAAAGGCCAGCGCCTGCGCATGGTTGCCGGCAGAAACAGAGATCAGACCGGCAGCTTTCTGCTGCGGCGAGAGCCGGCTGATTTTGTGCAGCACACCGCGCACCTTGAACGAGCCGGTCTTCTGCAGGAACTCAGCTTTGAGCAGGACGCGTGCGCCCACACGTTGGCTCAATGCCGTGGAACCAAAGAGCGGCGTGCGTGGAATCCGACCTTGGGCGGATGCACGTGCCTGCTGAATGTCGTTCAAGCTTACCATGGCCCTCTCAGGTTGCGCGGCCTTGTTTCTTCCGTTTTTTCTTATGGCTCTTCTTACGGTTTTTCTCACCGTTTTTCAATGGCAAGGTACAATCCTTGCCCCTCTGAGCCCGTCATGGAACAGGAACGGCAGGATCCGGCACCGGATCGCCGCAAGCAGACCGATCGCCGTGACATCGGTCGCAACCGGCGGCGCGTGATCACACCGGCCGCGGGCAATCGCCGCACGCGTTTTTCCGTCCTCTATTTCGTTATTGCATTCGTGATCCTGATCGGCCTGAACACGCTGCTCGGTCGGGGCAACACGAAACAGATCCCCTACAGTGAATTGAAGGGACGCATTGCTGCCGGTCAGGTCAAGCAGGTAGTACTGAGCCCGGACGCGATCCGCGCGGCCGTCATCGACAGCTTGCAGAAGACTGGTGGTGCGCAAATCCTCACGTCGGTACGCCCGCCCGAGGATGAAACGCTAATCCCGTTGCTCGATGCCAAGCGCGTGACCTACGAGGCCACTGCACAGAGCTGGGTCGGGCAGTTGCTCATCTGGCTGCTGCCCATGGGCATCATCATCCTGGCCTGGTTCTGGATGCTGCGGCGCATGAACCCGGCGCAGGGTGTCATGACCATCGGGAAGAATCGCGCGCGCGTGGTGGGCGAAGCGGGCACGGGTGTGACGTTCGAGGATGTGGCCGGTGCCGATGAGGCCAAACAGGAGCTCATGGAAGTGGTTGAGTTCCTGAAAACGCCCGACAAATTCGTGCGGCTGGGCGCCAAGATCCCCAAGGGCGTGTTGCTGGTCGGTCCACCGGGCACAGGCAAGACGTTGCTGGCGCGGGCGGTGGCAGGCGAGGCCAACGTCACGTTCTTTTCCATCAACGGCTCAGAGTTCGTCGAGATGTTCGTGGGCGTGGGCGCCGCACGCGTGCGTGATCTGTTCGAGCAGGCCAAGGCCCAAGCGCCCTGCATTGTTTTCATTGATGAATTGGATGCATTGGGCAAAGCGCGCGGCATCAGTGGCGCGGTGGGCGGCCATGACGAGCGCGAGCAGACGCTCAATCAGTTGCTGGTCGAAATGGATGGCTTCGACCCGCGCACGGCCGTGATCATCATGGCGGCCACCAACCGACCGGAGATCCTGGATTCGGCGCTGCTGCGACCGGGCCGCTTCGATCGCCAGGTGGTGGTAGACCGGCCCGACATGCAAGGGCGCGAGGCGATCCTGAACGTGCACGCGCGCGCCATCGTGCTGGCGCCCGATGTCGATCTGTCCGTGGTCTCGCGCCGTACGCCCGGATTCGTGGGCGCTGATCTGGCCAATCTGCTGAACGAGGCGGCACTGTTGGCCGCGCGCAATGATCGGAACCAGGTCACCATGGATGACATCGATGCGGCCATCGATCGCATCATTGCGGGCCTGGAGAAACGCAACCGACTCATCAATGCCAAAGAACGTGAGATCGTAGCGCATCACGAGGCGGGTCACGGCATTGCAGCCGAACGCGTGGACACAGCCGATCCCGTGCACAAGATCTCGATTATCCCGCGCGGTGTTGCCGCCCTGGGCTACACACAGCAGCTGCCCACCGACGATCGCTACTTGATGCAGCAGCGCGAGCTGCTGGATCGCATCACGGTACTGCTGGCCGGGCGAGCGGCCGAAGAAATCGTCTTCAACGAGCTTTCCAGTGGCGCTGGCAATGACCTGGAGCGCGCCACTGAGATTGCGCGCCGCATGGTGGCCGAGTTGGGCATGTCCGAGCGGCTCGGTCCGGTGACCTTTGCCCGGCGGCGCAGTCCCTTCCTGCAATTGCCCGAGCCGATGCTGGACGGCCGCGAATTCAGTGACGCCACCGCGCGCGCCATCGATGAAGAAGTGCGTCGCATTCTGACCGAGCAGTATCTATGTGCACTCGAAATCCTGCGTCGCGATCGCGCCAACCTGGACGAGATTGCGCGCCGATTGCTGGACAAGGAAGTCATGGATCGCGAGGAGCTACGTTCGATTCTGGGCAAAGCCCCACATCAGCCGGGTGACGAGCAACGGCCTGAAATAGGACACGTGCCCAGCCAGGCGGCCGACTGATTCGAAACGGCGAACCCGTGGCCAACCGCGCTTTTGCTACCGGATTCGACGTGCTCGAGCGGCCCGTCCATTTTGGCGACGACGAGCGCGCGCACGCGTTCGCCGAGTTCCTGCGCCAACATCGCGGTCAGAGACATGTGGCCGCATTGCAGGACTTCCCCGACCCCGATGCTATCTCCGGCGCCCTTGCCTATCAGATGTTATGTGAACGCTTCGACATTGAAGTCGACATTCTGTACGAGGGACGCATCAGCCACCAGGAAAACCTGGCCCTGGTCCAGGTGCTGGATCTCGAGCTGACGCGCTACACCGATGGCTTGCCGCTCGATCGGTATGACGGCGCCGCGTTCATCGACAATCAAGGTACGACCACGCGCCTGACCGATCGACTCGAACGCGCGAGCGTGCCGACCATGACCATTATCGATCACCACGCCCCGCAAGGGTTACTGCGCGCAGAATTCACCGACATTCGACCGGTGGGCGCCGCCGCCACGATTCTGGCCGACTATTTACGCAGTGGTGAAATCCTCACACTGGATGCGGAAAAGCCCGGCCACGTGCGACTGGCCACGGCACTGGTGCACGCGCTGCGCAGCGAAACCAACGGAATGGTGCGGGCCGGTGCCGAGGAGTACGCGGCTGCCTCGTTCCTGAGTCGTTATCAGGATCCGCGATTGCTGGAGTCGATTCTGCATGTGCAGCGCTCGCGTGGCACCATGGATGTAATCCGCATTGCGCTCACCGACCGACAGGTATTGGGCGGCTACTCGATTGCTGGTGTGGGCTACCTGCGGCATGCCGACCGGGACGCGATTCCGCAGGCGACCGACTTCCTGCTCACGGAGGAGAACGTCAACACGGCCATCGTTTACGGCATCCTGGTGGGCGAGGGCGAACGCGAAAGCGTGGTGGGCAGCGTACGCACCCAGCGTCTCACCATGGACGTCGATCAGTTCCTCAAGTCGGCGTTGGGCTCAGATGGACGCGGCCGCTACTACGGCGGTGGACGCAGCCGTGCGGGTGGCTTCGAGATCCCGGTAGGATTCCTGGAGGGTGCACTCGATAGCGAGCAGATGCAGCTGAAGTGGGAGGCCTTCAATCACCAGATCCGGGCGCGCCTTCTACGCGCGGCGGGTCTGGAGCCGGCTGAGGAGCCCGACGACTGATTCGTTTTTACAGTCCGTGGATGCTCCACTGACAGTACGTCTCGCCGTACGCGCTGCAATGAGTTTGACTGGCCGACGCGCTTTCACCCGTGTATAACTCGGCCAGGCGCTCCAGAACCGAGCCATACAGGGCGCACGCCGTACCCTGCGGCTCGAGCAGCGCCAACGGATTCGGATCCAGACGCACGATAGGCGGCCTGCCCCTCACACGGGCCGAAGCGTCACCGACCATCTGGCCCATCAGTTTGTTGGCTGAGCGCCGCCACGATCGCACCAGCAGACCTCCGGGCAGCAGTCGAAACAGACCAAGCAGACCCCGCGCTGAACGCTCGAAATGCTGCTCTGCCATGCGCCGGCCGGCCGCGCGCAGAATCATGCTGGCATCGTCGCGCTTCAGAACCAGACGAATCAGACTCGTGAATTCCTCGAGTGAAACACCGGTCCGGCCCGCCGACTGATAGTGCCGGATCTGGTTGTCGACCACTCCCGTGAGACCCAGCCGGCGCGGCATGCTGAGCATCATGTCCTCATCCTCGAGGAACTCATCCGGGCGATCGTGTGCACGCACCGATTCCAGCAACGAGAGCGGAAGCGCTGCCGACACCTTGCCGGCCATGACTGGGTGGCTCATTACCGGGCAATTTGCTCTCGTCCTCAGCCAGCGTGCAACCTTTGGCTTGCGTCACCACACTTCAGCACTGGTTGTAGCACAGCCGCAACGGGCTGCCGTTGCAGTGTGTCCGCCCGGACGCTTCAAACCCGATTCTTGCCCGCCCAGAACCGTTTGTTTTCAAGGGATGGCTGCGGTGGACGTACCAAAATGTCACAACTTGATACAGGTCCGCTTCCTGCATTGTGGGTGGTCAAAGGGTGGGTTTTTCCATGGTCAACCAGACTTGTGTTTTTTGCCGGATCATCGGCGCCGAAGAAATGGTCAGCATCGTTCATGAAGACGATCGCGCCATTGCGTTTCTGGACATTCAACCGGTCAGCCGCGGTCATACGCTCGTGGTATCGAAAGACCATTACGCAACGTTGTTCGACATGCCGGACGACCTGGCTGCGCACTGCCTGGCACTGGCGCGCCGTATTGGACCGGGGTTGCAGCGGGCCACGGGCGCGGATGCGGTCAATCTCTTCAGTGCCAATGGCCGCGCAGGTGGGCAGGACGTGCTGCATTTCCACTTTCACCTGATTCCCGTACGGAGCGGACAGCAGTTTGCACTGCAGCTGCCGCCCGAAGATGGGGTCGTGCCCATGCGCTCGGATCTGGACATCACCGCGGCTCGCATCAGCCGGGCGATTCAGGACACGCTTAGCGCCATCCAGTAGCCGGGCCAGGCGAGACTCGCTTACTTTGCCCGTGTGCGGCGGTATCCTCTTTTCGATCCACCCGAATACCTGAGTTGGGCGCCGGACGCGGAGCTGGTGCGCGCATATCGCGCCCGGCTAGAAGCGGACGCGGAACGGCTGCGTCTGGTCGATGCATTGAGCGAAGAACAATTGCTCGCCTTGTACGCGGGCATGGTGCGTTTTCGTCTGCACGACTACGCGCTCAAACGCTGGGTGCGTCAGGGCGTCATCTCGAAAGCCTGGCTCGGTACCGGTGAAGAGGCGGTAACCATCGGCTGCGTGCACGCGCTGGATCGAGCCCGCGACATCGTGGCACCCATGATCCGCAACGCAGGCGCGTTGCACGAGATGGGTATGTCCGTGGAATCCATGCTGCACGGCTACCTGGCCACGTTGGACAGTCCAAACCACGGCATTGACGGACACATTGGGGATCTGTCAAAGGGTGTGATCCAGCCCATCTCTCACGTTGGACAGATGGTGCCCATCGTGACCGGGATGGCGCTCGCCTTCCAGCAACGTGGGGAAGCGCGCGTGGCGCTAACCTGGATTGGCGATGGCACGACCAAGGTGGGAACCGTGCATGAGGGATTGAATCTGGCCGCCATCTGGAAAGTGCCCGCCATTTTTGTCGTCCAAAACAACCAGGTCGCGCTGGGCACCCGCCTCGAACAGCATCAGGTTGGCGATCTGCAAGCCTGGGGCGCCGTGTATGGCATGCCCTTGCTCAACGCCGATGGCAACAACGTGCTGGATGTCTACGCGGCCACGCGCATGGCCGCCGACCGCGCGCGCGCCGGCGCGGGCGCCAGCCTGCTGCTGGTGGACACGTTTCGTATGGGCGGGCATGCCACGCACGATGAGGCCGAGGCGCGCGCCACGTTCGCGGCCGAGTTGTTCGAACATTGGGGCAAGCGCGATCCGATCGGATTGTTCGAAGCCTACCTGGCAGGACGCGGTCTCGAGCGGGATCGCCTCGAGCAGATCGAACGATCGGTGAGCGAGCAGATTGACCAGGCCGCCGAGCGCGCCGCGGCTATGCGCACCGAACGATTGCCGCCCGGTTCGCTGGCCGAGCTGGCCGGCGTCAGCGCGGGCGTTCGACAGCCGGGACTGCACTACCGTACCGGAACGGACAGAATCGGATGAGTCGGGTGAAGCGGGATGCTTCGGATGAAAGCGATGAGCCGTATGAGACGGGATAAGGTGCAGCAGGTACGATCAGGTTTGACAGCACTGGTTCATGGGCTACCACACAATCAATCGTAACTCCCACAAAGAGCGCAGCCTTCACCCGTAGCTTTCCCGCTTCAACCCCGCCTTCCCTGTGCCATCCGGTTCATGCGCATCATCCGATTCATCCGACTCAAGATTCTTACAGTCCCGACTCATCCATCACGGAAAAGAACTGCTCGAGAATCCGCAGTGTGAGTCCCCAGATGACGTGATCGCCAAAGCGGCGTGAGGGCAGGCTATGCTGCGTGCCTTCGAAATGAATCAGTATTTCGCCCATGGCGCCCGGTTCACGCAGGGCCGGGACAGGTATCCAGACCGCGAAATCGACCTCGACCGGGTTGGCCACGGGCATGCTGGTTTCCGAAACGCCCACGGCAAAGGGCGCAATGACGAGCGGGGGCAGCCGCGGCGCCATGGGCGCAACTTCATCGAGTGCGCCCAGGTATAGGCCTTCGCGGGCTAGCGAGATGCCGACTTCCTCTTCCGTTTCGCGATAAGCGGTGGTAACCAGGTCGGGGTCGGTGGCACTGCGGCGGCCGCCCGGCAATGCCATGTGGCCGGACCAGGGATCCTGGTGGTGTTCGGCCCGTTTGATGAGCAACAGTTCCAGCTGGTCGCGCGCACGTATGAGCAGGGCGACCGCAGCCTCGCGCCTGTGCCCATCGCGTTCCACGCGACCGGCCGGCCGATTCTGCAGGATTTCGTGCAGGGTACGAAGTCGCGAGTCCACGCGTTACATTAGGGACATCGGACCGCAAGCCGCCACGGCGTGTAGAATCGCGCAATGAAGCCAGCCCAGATCGAGCGCCGGCGCGATCGGATTTTCCGCAGGGATGCTTATCGTTGCGTGTACTGCGGTGATCTGCATGAACCCTCGGGGTTGACTCTGGATCATGTGCAGCCGCGCGTGAAGGGCGGCGATCATTCGGACGGTAATCTGGTGACGTGTTGCATCCGTTGTAACGAAGCAAAAGCAGGCGAAGCAGCGTGGTCGTTCCTGGCGCGCCATCCCGAGCTGCGCGACTATTTCCTGGAGCATGCGCTGTACGTCTGGCCTCGCATCCGGCTCGCCGTGGAGGAGGCGGCGCGCAAGACCCGCTAAGAATTCCATGCAGTTCCGACGCAGGAACCCGCTCGTCCTGACCCTATGCCTCGTTCTCGTGCCGGGCATCATGAGCTGCCGCTCCGAAAATGAGCGCCGGATGGGGCAGAGTACGCGCCGGGAGTTGCAACTTGGTCGCGCGGCGGCGCTCCAATGGGAGTCGAAGCCACCGGCCGATCTGAGTGAGATGGAGGTCGTGGCCGTCAGTTATCTGGAGCGGCTCCGACTCGGGCTGGGCAGTCCATTTCGCCTCGCGGATTTCGCAACGTCCGATCCTCGCCTGTCTGACACCGTGCGCACTCGACTCACGTACGCGCTGCTCGATCGAGTCCTGCTCAGCAATGTTTATCATGTTGACGCCCGCGTGCTCGATCGCGCCGGTGCTCTGCGCGGCGAGCCGCGCTCGGGCGCGTTGCATCTGGCCTTGATGGTCAATGTGATGGAGGATGCCGAAGAACCGCGCGCGGGCGAGGCGGCATTGCGGATGGCCTACACGATTGCCGCCGCGGAAGGCCTGGTTTCCAAGGAAGCGCCGGCACTCGCGGCTGGCGTAGCTGCGTTATTGACCGATCGCGCACTCGCGCGTGCCGATGCCGCCACGCTGCTGGCAGCTGCCAACCCAATGCAACCCGCTTCACAGCTCTTGCGCCAGTGGCGAGCCGAACGGCGCTTCACAGTCGAGCTGCCGCGTTTGGGTCCGCTCGCCCCGGAGGTCGAGCTCGAGGCCATCCGCCGCGCGGCGTTCATTGTGAGCGACCTTCGTGAGCTCGCGCTGGAAACGGCGGGCACTTCGGCGCCCGCCCCAAATGGCAGCGACGTACACTGGCTGGCACCGGAACTGGCGCAGCGCATTGAACAAGCGGAAATACGGCTCGCTGCGCCACCCCAAACACCGATCGTGATTGCCGCCCGCCAGATCGCACGCGAAGCGGAGCACCAGCCGTGGCTCAGCCGCGAGCAACGGGCCGTTCGTGTCGGGTTTGGTCAACGCGCGCGCAACGAAGAGTCGTTTGTAGTAGCGTGGGCCAGGCTACATGCGGCGGGCGAGCACGACTCGGCGGCGCAAGTTGCACTGCAGGCTGCCGTGGCGCTGCGCGCCTACGCGCAAGAGGCCAGCTGGTTTCCGGGCATGGATGGGCCGAGCTACCGAGACCTGCAGGAACAGTATGGTTTGGCAGGAATCAGCTTCGATCGCACGGTCCGCGCTGCCTGGCGACCCTACTATCGTCGCATGCTGGCCAACGCGCTGGACGACCTGCGCAGGGTTCTCCCCGCACTCGATTTGCGCGGTCTGCGCGTCCATTTCGGCTCGACGCCGCCCAACACAGACGCGCTCGCGCTGCACGATCCATCGGCCCGCAGACTGGTACTGCCGCCGCTCACCTCAGCCGGCACCATCGCGCACGAGGTCGCACACGACATCGATTGGCAGGTCGCTCTGCGTCGCTATCGCGTGCGCGGCGACTACGCCACCGATCGCGCCGCGCGCAACCGAAGCGATCCCCTGGCCGCGCAGGTGCGCAACCTGGCGTTGGTCATGCCCGCATCGATAGCTCCGCCCGGCCAGCTCAGCTCGCACGCGCTTCGACCGGCAGAAATCTTTGCTCGCGCCGTCGAGTGGTATGTAGCCGTGTCTCTGGCCAGTGGTGGCCGTCGCAATGGGTATCTCTCGTCTGTTCAGGATGAGCTGATCACCGGTTACGGTACCGTGCGACCACCCGATGTATCCAGTGCCGCAGGCGAGGCCCTGATGGACATCTTGAGTGCGTTGGCACCCGTTTATCGCCAGCAACGCGCTTCCTATCGCATCCTGTACGGCCGGGCACGCACTCCGCGCGCCTATGATTTGGTCAGGCGCGTGGTCGAGACACCACGATCTGATGCCAAAACCGGTCTGTTGTCCCATGAACTCGATGCGCTTCGCGCGGCACGTAATGCTGCCCTGGCCGACATCGATGGGCCAGCGTGCGCACCCGCGCACTTCAGCCCAACCGAGCTCCAGTCTGCTCGCCGCCAGCTCGTACTATTGGCAAGTACCGCTCGCGCACGGGGCCTCGCCGCACGCCACCTGCAACGCTCTGCCATGGGTGCCGCGCGCCACCAGCTGATACGCCAACTCTATCGTGGACCCTTGCCCATTGTCGTTGACTCGATAGGCGCGCAACTCGCCGCACCCGTTGCTGCTGCGGTCAATGCGTTCGCCGCAGAACCCGCCATCCTCACTGATACGAGCTCTGCCCTGTCCGGCTGGAACGCGTGCAGCACAGCCTCATTGCTTTCGGGAGACGGGAAGAAAGCAGGGATGTAGTAACAGGACAGAAAACGGATCGTCTGTTAGATCCGTTTTCTGTTCAGACTTTCACACACCCTGCACGTGCGCGCCCCAGATCACCTTGTGCAGCTGGATCTGGTAGCGAACCGGCAGGTGATCGGCCAGGATCCATTCGGCAAGCTCGCGGAAGTCCAGGGATTCCCACACGGGTGAGAAGAGAATTGCGCGCAGCGTTCCATTCTGGATGCGGTCGGCCAGGCCGCGCTCGCGCACAACAGTGCGTGCCCACTCGTAGTCGTTTCGATCCTTGATCACGAACTTGAGTTCGTCACGTTCGGTGAGGTGGTCCAGGTTGGACCACAGGTTGCGGCCTTCCTCGCCCGAGCCGGGACACTTCAGATCCATGATCTTGTGCACGCGCGGATCGAGCGGCGCAACATCGATGGCACCGGACGTTTCCACTAGCACCGTGTAGTGCCGGGCCAGCAGGCGCTCTGCCAGCCGGAACGCGTTGCGCTGGTTCAGCGGTTCGCCGCCCGTGATCTCGACCAGGGGTGCTCCCAGGTCGTGCACGCGCTGGGTGACTTCGTCCAGGGTCAGCTTCTGGCCGCCGTGGAATGCGTAGGCAGTATCACACCACACACAGCGCAGCGGACAACCGGTGAGGCGCACGAACGTGCAGGGCAGTCCGGCCCACGTACTCTCACCTTGAATCGAGTGGAAGATTTCGGTAACGCGCAGCAACTCATTCATGACTGACGACGACCCAACAGGAATCGGAATGGTGATTCTTTCAGCACGGCGTTGATGATGAAGAACAGGTTAGCCGGTCGTTCTGCCATGCGCCGCATGAGATACGGGTACCAGGCTTCGCCGAACGGCACGTAGACGCGAAGTTTATACCCCTGAGCCACCAGGCGTTGTTGCAGATCGCGGCGCACGCCGTACAGCATCTGGAACTCGAAGTCTGAGGTTGGCCGGCCGTTCCGGGCCACCAGGTCGAGGGTTGCCTGTATCATGCGCTCATCATGCGTGGCCAGGCCCGGGTAGTTGCCCTGCTGCAACAACATCCGCATCAAGCGCACGTAGTTGTCATCGACGTCGGCCTTTTCGGGGAAGGCCGCCGATTCAGGTTCCTGGTAGGCGCCTTTGCACAGCCGGACGCGTACGCCGTCGCGATTGAGCTGCTCGATGTCCGCGGCACTGCGGCGCAGGTAGGACTGAATGACCACGCCAATGTTGCGATAGCCTTCACCCCAGAGTCGGCGGAAAAAGTCGAGCGTGCGCTGTGTGTAGGCGCTGGACTCCATGTCGAAGCGCACGAAGATGTCCAGCGTGCGCGCGTGATCGAGTACACGGCCCACGTTTTCACGCAGCCACGTTTCATCAATGTCCTGCCCCATCTGGGTCAGCTTGAGGGAAACGTTGGCATTCAGTTTTTCCTGCGCGATCTGATCCAGCATGCGCAGATAGACGTCGGCGGCGGCGCGGGCTTCCTCACGACTGCGCACGGATTCACCGAGATAATCCAGGGAAACACCCATGCCGGCCTGGTTCAGCGCACGCGCTGCCCGGATGCCGGCTTCCACGGTTTCACCGGCTACGAAACGGCTGGCCATGGTACGTGCACCGGGTGCACTCCTGACCAGGCGCCGCGCGGTGGTGCTTTCACTCAGTGCAATCAATGCCTCTCGCAGCACTATTCCTCCAGCAGCCTGCGCTTGCGTTCAATGGCCGCGTCCAATTCCAACTTCACTTCGTAGAGCGTAAGCTCCAGTGCCCCGGCGCGGGCTTCGGCTTCCGACTGGCCATGCGCCACGTCTTCGGATTCCACGTGCTCCATGATGCCGGCGCCGGTAGCGGCCCAGCGCACAAAAACGAAGAAGGCTGCGAACGGTTGCAGAGCATCGTTCGTAGCCTCGGATTCCACATCAACCGTATAGGGTTGTCCGTCCAGTCCTTCGAATGCGGGCGGTCGTTGATGCATCTCGATGTAACCACCCAGCGTCAGATCGGCGGCCTGTGCACTGCCCTCCGCTGGGAGGCCCGCTACTTCACGAATGATGTCGACCTCGGGCTCTTCCGCGTCCTCGGGGTCGCGGAATAGCGCCTCCCGCTCGATTCGCTCGAAGAGATTCTCGTCATCGCGCTCGTGCATCGCGGCGCAAGCTAGGATCTGACGAGCGGACGGGCCAGAGCAATTACCCGGATGTGGCGCGCGCTGGCGCACGGGCACAACGTCGGATAAGGTCAGGCGGAGGAGAGGAGGAATGCGCGCAGCCATCTTTCACGAGCAGGGCGGCCCCGAGGTCATCCGCATCGAGGATGTGCCGCGTCCAATCCCCGGCCCGACCGAGGTCCTGCTCCAGGTGCATGCCGCCTCACTGAACCATCTCGACCTTTGGGTTCGGCGCGGCCTGCCCATCGAAACCCCCATGCCTCATATCGGCGGTTCCGATGTGGCCGGCGAAGTCGTTGAGCTTGGCTCAGGAGTCACGGGAGTGGAGCCCGGAGCCCGCGTGGTCGTCGACCCATCGCTGCCGTGCGGCCGCTGTACGTGGTGTGGACGCGGCGAAACCAGCGTCTGCACAGATTATCGCATTCTGGGCGAACACACCCAGGGCGGCTTTGCCGAGTTCGTAGCGGTGCCCGCCGCCAACCTCTACCGCGTTCCGCCCGGCACTGACCTGGTCCGGGCGGCAGCCGCGCCGCTGGCCTTCCTGACGGCCTGGCGCGCACTGCATACCCGGGCCCGCCTTGCGCCCGGCGAATCCGTGTTGATAACGGGTGCATCCGGCGGCGTAGCGACGGCCGCCATCCAGATCGCAAAACGGCTCAATGCGCGCGTCTTTGCAGTCACCACCGGTGCCAACATGGAGCGAGTACGCGCACTGGGCGCCGATGTGGTTTACGATCGCGAGCAGGTCGATTACGCCAGGGCACTCTGGCGTGATACCGAGAAACGGGGCGTAGATGTCGTGCTCGACTCGGTGGGCGCGGCCACCTGGCAGGCCAACCTGCGCTGCCTGGCCAGGCTGGGCCGACTGGTCGTCTACGGCGCGACCACCGGGCCCATGGGTGAGACTGATTTGCGACTGCTCTTCTGGAAACAAGTGCAAATCATCGGGACGACCATGTCCACGCACGCCGAGTTTCGCGCGGTAATGGATCTGGTTTTTGCCGGCCAACTTCAACCCGTGGTGGATAGCGTGATGCCGCTGGAGGAAGCGCGTGCCGCGCACCAACGGCTGGAGCAGGGTGCGCAATTCGGCAAGATCGTGCTCGAGCCTTGAAAGACCCGCACTCGTCTGGTGGCCGAGAGCGAAATGGCGCGGCTGCTGAGCAACGGTACCATCCAGCACGCACTGGTCCTCACTGCGTGGTAGTTTTACGAATTGTGGCGGGTCCAGCGCGCTGCGTCGCGCACCTGATACTTCTCCAGGACGCGCTGAAACGCGGTTTCCAGATCGATCTTCTGCTCGTTGGCCAGAGCCAACAGCACGAACAGGATGTCGGCCAGCTCGAGCGCTACATCCTGCTCCGGCTCGTCCGGCTTCTTGGGCTTGTGACCGTATCGATGATTCAGCTCGCGCGCCAGCTCACCCACTTCTTCCACCAGGCGCGCAAGATTGGAAAGCGGCGGCCAGTATCCTTCCTTGAACTGACTGACATAAGCATCGACGGCGCGCTGCGCGTCGGTAATGGCCAGGCTCATGGCCGCCACTCCTGCAGCAGCTGAACCACGCGCTCCATCTCCTGCTCGGTATTGTAGAAATGTGGTGAGATGCGCACGTGGCCCGGTCGCCAATCCACGATGACACCGTAGTTGGCCAGATGCGCCACCGCGGCGGCTGGATTGGCGTGCGCCATCATCACGATCGCCGAGCGCGTGTCGGGCGAGGGCGCCATGCGCAGCCGGAATCCGGCCGCACGCGCCAACGCGATCAATCGTTCGGTCAGCAGTCCATTGCGCTCGCGAATGGTGCTGAGCCCGATCTCATCGATGATCTCCTGGCCGCCCAGGGCCGTGTGCAGCACGTGCAGCGCAGGCGTGCCCAGCTCATAGCGACGCGCATCATCATGGAACTCGAAATGCGACGAATCGAAGGCAAATTGGTCGCGATTTGCAAACCAGCCGGTCATGGTTGGTTGCAACTTCTGAATCAGGCTCGACTTCACGTACAGATAGCACAGCCCGGGCCCGCCCAGCAGCCATTTCAACGGCCCGCCCGCGTACACATCGACACCCAGGGCACGCACATCCACGGGCAACTGGCCGAGCGCCTGGTACCCATCGATCAGGCAAAGCGCGCCCGCTTGGTGAGCCAGCGCAGCAATGCGCGCCACGTCCTGAATAGCGCCCGTAGTGAAAAAGACGTGACCCGTAGCTACCAGCGCCGTTCGCTCGTCGATCGCTTCCGCAAAGCGGGCCAAGTCGATGGTTGCGCCATCGTCGGATGGCACACGCACCACCTCGACATCGGGACGCACCAGCCACTGATAGGCAACGGTCGGGAAGTCCAGCTCTGAAACCACGACCCGGTTGCGCGTGGAGTAATCGAGCGCCGATGCAATGCTGGACAGCGCCGCCGAGGTACTGTGCGTAAACGCCAGCTCGGCCTCTGCCGCGTGCAACATGGCAGCTACACGCGCGCGCAGCTCCGCCGTGCGACCGAGCCAGATCTCGTACCAGGCGGAAGCACCGTATTCGTGCCAGTCCGCTTGAAACTGCGCCAGGCGGGTATCCGCTCGCCGCGACAAGGCGCCCAACGAACACGAATTGAGGTAGGTCTTGCGTGAAAGAATCGGGAATTCCGCACGCCACTTCGTCCAATCCATTCCTTACCTCTTACTCCTTCCCGTTCTCCTGAACACTTACTCCCTTACCGCGAACGGATCTTTCTCACACACTCACTACCTACTCACTCCCTTACGGAATTTGTGGCCTGGAAGGGCGGCGCTTAACTTCGCACCGAGCATCCTACGCGAAAAGAGGGAATGAATCC
Source organism: Longimicrobiales bacterium (assembly GCA_050732575.1). Taxonomy (GTDB): domain Bacteria; phylum Gemmatimonadota; class Gemmatimonadetes; order Longimicrobiales; family RSA9; genus JBBDWZ01. The sequence goes on along the minus strand of JBOHRF010000095.1, from coordinate 1,145 downwards.
GTTTCTACAGGCGGCTCCCTGGATCGCCTTCCCGTTACTCGTGCCCATTCTGCTGCGCAGGCGGCCCCGCCTGCGCGACTGCCCGAGCGCTACCGGTGAACTGCCGCGCGTCTCCATCATTCTTCCGGCACGCAACGAGGCCATCAACATTGGCCCCTGCGTCGGCACACTGTTGGCCACCAGCTATCCAAACCGTGAAATCATCATCGTGGACGACGGCAGCACGGACGGCACGGGCGAGCTGGCACGTGCGCTAGCGGAACGCGCGCCCCATGATGTGCGCGTAGTCCAGACCCAACCCCTGCCCCCGGACTGGATCGGAAAATCATGGGCGTGCTGGACCGGCTTTCGGGAAGCGCGCGGCGAGCTGCTCCTCTTCACTGACGCCGACACGCGCCACGAGCCCACGCTGCTGACGCGCGCGGTAGGCGCCCTGCAGCACGCCAACGCCAGCCTGCTTTCCCTCCTGCCACGGCAACAACTGGTGACCTTCTGGGAACGCCTGGTACTGCCTCAGGTATTCCTCGGCATTTCCATGCGCTACGCGAACGCCGGACGCGTAAATCGCACGCGCAACCCGCGGCACGTCCTGGCCAACGGACAGTTCCTGCTCCTCAAGCGTTCCACGTATGAGCGCATCGATGGCCACCATGCCGTGCGCGCGGAAGTGGTCGAGGACGTGGCGCTGGCACAACGGACGGTCAGCATCGGGGAACCCATTCTGCTCCTGCACGCGGCCGAGTTCATGCAGACGCGAATGTATCGATCGCTGCGTGAAATCGTCGAAGGCTGGTCCAAGAACCTGGCGCTGGGCGCGCGCATGGCTTTTCCGCCTCGGGTGGGCCAACTCGTGCCCTGGCTGGTCATTGTACTGTTGCTGGGCCTCTGGCTCACACCGCCCGTGCTCTTGCTGGGCAGCTTCTTCTACGGCGCGCTCGCGCCGCTTCGACTCTGGGCCCTGACCGCCACGACCGCCTCGCTGGCCGGCTGGATCTACGTGCATCTCCACATGCGGTCCAGCCTGGGCCCCGCGCTGCTCTTCCCGCTCGGCACCCTGGTCACATGCTTCATCCTGGGACGCAGTGCCTGGCGCGGCCGCCGCGTGGAGTGGCGAGGAAGGCGCTATGATGTTCCGGCGATCTAAC
>JBOHRF010000094.1:0-16418 GCA_050732575.1 Longimicrobiales bacterium | reverse complement strand
CTCGCGTAAGCCGGAACGTGCCCGTCTGGTTGTTACCGCTCACTCGACCGGTGGCCATTCCTTTCACGGCGATGCCCTCGAAAACGAACGGACTCTGCCCCGCATCATCCTGCACGCCGATCTCGAGGGCCGATGCGCGCTGGAGGCAGATGTCCATGATGAGGGGGCAAGGCGTTTCCCGGAAACGCTGGGCGAACTGGAATACCTTCGAGCCGACGCTCACCTATGCGCCGGCCCTTTGACCAGGGGGCTTGCCATCGTCGATAGTACAATGGCAAGGAAGGGCTGGTTCTTCTGGGCGCTCATTACAGAACTGCGCTGGCATGGGCGCGACCGGCTGGCTGATTCGCTGGTGAAAGGGCTGCTCGTACGGATGCAAGAACCAGCGAACCTCGAGCGACTTCGTGCCCGGGGCCCCACCGATTTGGAATGGAGGGTAAGGCAGACCACGCTCGCGACATTTCTGAAAGAGGCCGGACAACTTGATTCGGCGCGCTCGATCGTGAGTGCGGCCCTCGCCGAGCCAGCCCATCGTGCGAGCATGGATCTACTCATCCTGCTTCTGCAAATCGCCACGCTCCAGAACGACCAGGCAGAAATAACACGCGTGCGCGCCCGCTTGATAGAAATGCGCAGCCCGATGCTCATGCAGATCCTGGCAGAAAACGCCATGATGATGGCCAACGTGACCGCGCAGTTTCTCTTCTACTCGAGCATGCTGATAACGGCATGGGTACAATCGGGCACAGATTCTCGGGCCTGATTCCGCTGATGACGGACCCGCGCGTAAAGCAGGCCTTGAAGACGCGCAAGTAGCCAACGCCCGATTGCAGCCCAGGTCGACCGAACGTGTTCTTTAGCGGCACAACCATACCCGGCATCGACGGGTTCGAGGTCATGCGCCTGCCCTCGCCCGAGCGCATGCCCGCGTCGTGTTTCTCACCGCCTACTATGAGTTCGCGCTGCGCGCAGAAGAGCGCGCGCCCGAGATCGGCCTGCGCATCGCCCTGGGCGCTCTGCCCGCCCGGGTGCAGGCGCTGGTGTTGCGCCAGGGACTCGTGCTCGCGGCCGTGGGCGTCGGTGCCCGTCTGGCCGGCGCGTTCGCACTCAGTCGCTTCCTGGAAGCTGCGCTGTTCCAGGTGAACAGCCGCGATCCCGTCACCTTTGCCCTGGCCACCGTTGTGATGTTTATTGTGAGCGCGCTCGCCGCGTACCTGCCCGCGCGCCGGGCAGCACGCGTCAGCCCGCTGCAGGCGCTGCGCCGGGAGTAGTAGGACAGGAGAAGCCGATGACTGTATCAGGGAAGCGAGCCGCACTGCTTCTTCTCGTGGCCTCGAGCACTTGGGCACCATCAGATTACCTGATCGGGCAGGAACCCCGTGGCGCGATCGATGTGCTCTTCACCTTTGTGCGTGAGGACGCGCGCAAGGCCGTGCCTCCGGAGATGAGACCGTACAACATCCGTCGCATGTTCCTGATGGTGAGCCGCAATGCACCGGGACGCGACGCGCTCGGGCCGCTGGACAAGCGGAACCTGGAGCGCCTTGGCGTCACTTTGGTGGACGACACGGCCGGGCCAGCCTCTGACTGGCGGCGCGCGCGCCACAGCAGCGTGTTGGTGCTCGATTCGGTCGGCCCGCGAGGGTCCTTACGTTCGAGATGACGGCGTTTACGTTGTGATAACTTCTGTCGACAGAGTTGACCCTGGGGCGCTCGCGATATCGTTCAGTTACTACGTAACCTGGTGTCAGTCCGGTCAGAGGCCAGTGATCTGTCTTCAAGAGAAGGGCATTGTACTAAGGCCCGGTGGTGCGGCGGCGCCGGCTGGGAAATTGTTGGAGCTAAGAGCATAGGGCATTGCTGAGACAACGCGGCGCGCACAATCGGCAGCTCCGTGCACGCACGCGAGTCGCGCGGTCAATCCGATCCGTGCTGAATGGAGATTACGATGCGCGCGGCGACACTCCCGACCGACGCAGCATCCAGCCATACAACCAGATGATTGCGCCCACGAAGCCCAGGAAACCGAGCCAGGGCGCGAGCACAAACGTGCCGGGCACGAGCCCGATAGGCGCATCATTGGACAGGCCGACGATCAGACCCGCGTTGATCACGCCCCACAAACTCTCGCCCACGATCAGACCCGAAGCCACCAATGTGCCAAGCCGCAGCGCGCGCGCGGGATTTGGCGCGTTGCGCGTCCGACCTTCATACCAGCGGGAGAGAACGGCACCGACCACCACGGCAAACGTCGCCGACATCGGCAAATAGATCCCGATTCCGACTGCGAGTGGTGGAATGCGCAGCTTCTTGAGCGCGCCCAAGGCAGTGTCGAGCAGGATGAGGCCGACGCCCACAACAGCGCCGATGCCGATCATCGTCCATTCGAGATTGCGACCGATCACACCCTGTGCCAGTGCGGAGATCAGTGTGGCCTGCGGCGCAGGCAGCGGATTGGGCGCGAGCACGCCGATGTTGGGTGCGCCCGCGAAGCCGTACGCTTTGGCCAGCAGATTGAGCACGAACGGAATCACTGCTGCACCCGCGGCCACGCCCACGATGAGCGCGATCTGCTGGCGCATGGGCGAGGCGCCAACGAGTTGTCCGGTTTTCAGGTCCTGCAGGTTGTCGTTCGAGATGGTGGCGCAGGCAAACACGATGGCGGTGATGAACAGCGCGAACGCAACCAGCGCGGGCGCGGTTTCCTGCGTCGGCACAACCGCCATGACCAGCAGCGATGCGCAGACCACGACCGATAGAATGCCCACGCCCGAGATCGGGCTGTTCGAGGCGCCGATCAGTCCTGCCATGTAGCCGCAGATGCCGGCGATGAGAAAACCGCCGATGAGCACGAACGGTATCGCGATCAAGGTGAGCGTCACCGCATCGCCCGCCAGCACGGTGGAGCGAGCGAACGTGTACGCCAGCAGCGCGGCCACCAGGATGCAGGCAGCCGTGAGCGCTAGGATCCAGGTGCCCGAGATGTCGCGGTCGGTATCGGCGCGCAGATGTGCTGCACGCGATGCGGCCAGTGTGCTGACCAGTCCACCGACCACGGGTTTGGCCAGACGCGCCAGTGTGTAGAGCGCGGCCACACCAATGGCGCCCGCGCCAATGAAGCGCACCTGTGTGCGCCATACGGTGAGCGTGTGCGTGGCCAGATCGATGCCTTCGGCGGCCGGTTGCAGTGCGGTCAGGATCGGCACCGCAATCACCCACGCGATGATGAGTCCGGTCAGCATGGCCATGCCCACCGACAGCCCGACCAGGTGACCCGCGCCCATCAGTGCCAGCGACCACGCTATGTTGTAGCCGCTGGATGCACGCGCGCCGATGGCAAAGAAACCGCCGATCTCTGCGGCCGCGATACGCGTGGCCGTCAGGATGGCCAGTCCCGCGGAAGCGACCGAACCGATCATCACGGCCCTCAGTCCTTCCCGCGCCTCGCCCGTGTCGTCCTTCGTCTCGCCGCGTGTGCCCGACCCGACCTTCAGCACCTCGGCGGCCGCGACGCCTTCCGGATAGGGCAGGTCGGACGTGGTCACGAGTGCCCGGCGCAGCGGAATGGTGAACAGCACACCCAGCACGCCGCCGCTCACGCAGATCAGGAAAGACTGCCAGAAGGGAAAGCCCACCCACCAGCCGACGATCACGAGTCCGGGCAGCACGAAGATGATCGCGGACAGCGTGCCGGCCGCAGAGGCCACGGTCTGCACGATGTTGTTCTCGAGGATCGACGAGTCCTTGACCGCACTCAGAATCGCCATCGAGATGACCGCGGCCGGGATCGACGACGCAAACGTGAGCCCGACCTTGAGTCCCAGGTACACGTTGGCCGCGGTGAAGACCAGCGTGATGAGCACGCCCAGGATCAAGCCGCGCAGCGTCAGTTCTTTTGGTTTCATGGGCGGTCAATCAAGCACACCCAACACGGCAATGCAACCATCCTCCGCGCGCACGCGTCCGACCAAGAAACCAATCGACCAGAACGGTAATTCATGGCAAGTTCGGAGTTGCTGAGCGAGCTGCGCTTTGCTCTGCGCGGCCTGGCTCGCAACCGCGCCTTCACAGGTGCCACTGTGCTCACGCTCGGGCTCGGGATCGGCGCAAGCACCGCGGTGTTCACCCTGGTGGATGGCGTGCTCATCCGGCCGTTGCCCTTTCGCGAATCGGAACGCCTCGTCTCGCTGCAACACATCGGTCGTGGCGGCCAGGATCAGCTGCCCATGTCAACGGGCCTCTACGTGCTGTACGCCCGGCGCGCCAAAACGCTCGAGGCACTCTCGCTTTACAACGCGACCAATGTGAACCTGGTCATGACCGGCGAGCCGGAGCGCATCGCTGCGCAAGTCGTTACGCCCGGCTACTTCGGCACGCTGGGTGTGAAGCCGGCGCGCGGCCGTGAATTCAGTGCCCCGGAAGGCGCGCCTGGCGGTGCGCCCGTGGTGCTGTTGAGCGATGGATTCCGGCGGCGCTTCTTCGGCGCGGACGCCGACGTGCTGGGCAAGACCCTCGACATCAACGGTCGATTGCGCACGGTGGTGGGCGTGTTGCCAGCGGATTTCGGTTATCCCGATCGCGAGGCCCAGCTGTTCCTGCCCATGATCGTGGACTCGGCCCGCGCATCGCTGGACGCATTCGGCGCCAGTGCCATCGGCCGCCTGGCTCCCGGCGCAACAACCGAAACGTTGCATGCAGAACTTCAGGGGCTGATCGGCCGGCTGAGTGAGTTGTTTCCCGAGAGCGGCTCGCCCGCATTCCTGAAAGAAGTCAATCTGCAGTCGCGCGTGCTGCCTCTGAAGGAATCCCTGGTCGGTGAAGTCAGCACCACGCTCTGGATCCTGCTCGGCACAGTCGGATTCGTGCTGTTGATCGCGTGCGCAAACGTGGCCAACCTGCTGCTCGTGCGTGCCGAGAGCCGCCAGCGCGAGCTGGTGGTGCGCGTAGCCATTGGTGCGGGGCGCTGGCACGTGTTGCGCTGGTTCCTGGGCGAAAGCTTTGCGCTCGCAGCCGCAGGCGGTCTGCTCGGATTGCTGATCGCCACACTCGCCGTGCGCACATCGATCAATCTGGTACCGACCGACATCCCGCGGCTCGCGGAAATCGGCGTCAATCTGCGCGTGGCAGGCTTCACCGCGGCGATCGCGCTCGGTTGCGCACTCTTCTTCGGCTTCTTTCCCTGGCTTCGACTCAGTGCCGGTGAGCTGGCGGCACAACTGCGCGACGGCGGCGGGCGCGGCGCCACCAGCGGGCGCGAACGGCATCGCCTGCGCAATGCGCTGGTCGTGGCACAGGTCGCACTGGCCCTGCTGCTCCTGGTGGGAGCGGGGCTCATGGCGCGCAGCTACCGCGCGCTCAGCGCCGTGGATCCCGGCTTCCGTGCCGAGCGCGTGCTCACCGCACGCATCACGGTGCCGCAGGCCGAAATTCAGACCGCGGAAGCCACGGCCCGCTTCTTCCGCGATCTGCGTGATCGACTGGCGGCACAATCCGGTGTCGAGTCGGTGGGCTTCGTGCAGGGTGCGCCGCTTGCGGGCACGCTACCGTTCTTCGCCATCGATGTCGCCGATCATCCGCGCGGCCCGAACGAGATGCCCGTGTTTGCCAGCAACCAGAATGTCGAGGTCGGTTACTTCGAAACGCTGGGCATCCGCCTGCTCGAGGGACGCACGTTCCAGCGCGGCGATGGCGCCGAAGGCACACGCGCAGTCGTGGTATCGCGAGCCTTTGCCCAGCACTGGTGGCCCAACACCAGTCCCATCGGACGGCGCATGCGGCTCGGTTTTCCCGAAGAGGACTGGTACACCATCGTCGGCGTAGTCGCCGATGTGCACTATGCGCGGCTCGAGGACAAACCCGAGGAGGCTGTGTACTGGCCGGCCACGGTCGGACCGGCTGCGCAGCCGCAACCAACCCGCGTGCTGGATGTCGTGGTCCGAACCACAAGCATTGACCCGACCCGCATGACGCCCGTGCTCAGGCGTGAGGTCAGTGCGCTCAATGCACGCGTGCCCGTTTCCAACCCGCGTGCCTTGAGCGATCTGGTCAAAGCCGCAACCGCCCGCGTGTCCTTCACCATGGCACTGCTGGCCGTGGCTTCCGGCATTGCGCTGCTGCTCGGCCTGATCGGCATCTACGGCGTGATCACCTACATCGTGACGCAACGCACGCGCGAGATCGGCGTGCGCATGGCGCTGGGTGCAACCGCAGGTGGCGTGCGCGCCATGGTGCTGCGCCAGGGACTGAGCCTCGCCTTCGCCGGTGTCCTGCTCGGACTCCTGGCAGCCGCCGGCCTCAGTTCCGTGATGGGCGCCGTGCTGTATGGAGTAAGAGCGATCGATCCGCTGACCTACGCAGTGGTCTCGACCGTGTTGCTGGGTGCGGCCGCCGCGGCCAGTTGGTTGCCCGCCCGCCGCGCGGCCGCGCTTCCGCCCTCGATCGTGCTGCGCGCGGACGGGTGACCGCCAGCGGTGCTGCGGTTAGCGCCCCTCGATCTTGCGCGTCGTTGCCTGAGCGGCCTCGCGCTCGGCGTTTGTCGATTGAGGGTTCAGCTCGAGCGACTTCCGGTACGATGTGATTGCGGCCGCAGTGTCACCGGCCGCGCGCTGCGCATCGCCCAGGCGGTCAAAGGCGCGGTAGGAGTTCGGATAGAACGTTGTGGCCAGCTGGTGCAGCGCAACGCCGTCGGCAAAACGCTTCCTGTCGATGCGATCCGTCCCGAGCGCGCTGATCGAGTTCTCGGTCATGACCATGTCGGCGAACCGGCCCGCAGCGCGCAGGTTGATGGCCAACGCTGCCACTTCAGCTCCGCTGTGTCCTGCTTCCAGCGAATCGCGCAGCAGCGTTGCTACGGTGGGCTGCCTGGCCGACGTGAGAATCAGCTTGTCGCCCTGCGCGCTCACGACGTAGGCCGACGCGGCCCGCAGTTCCGGATGGTCGAACGTGGTCACGAAACGCCAGACCGGATCGGTTGCCGTGCGCGCGTAGAGCTCGTTCCCTTTGGCCATCAGGATGGTCTGGTGCCCCGCGACCCAGGCGTGCACCGTGCGCCCGACCAGCGTAGGGCCGAGGGTGGTGGTCCTGCGCGTGGTCAGGTCGATCTGGCGCAGCACGTGGCGCGCATTTGCCGAATCGATCTGCACGTACGTGAGTAACGGGCGACCGGGCACGCGCTGCGCAGGCAGCGCTGGAACTCCGCTGTCCACATCCACGATCGTGCCCGTCTGCGCGTCGAAGAGACCGATTGTGAATGACCTCGCTTTCGGCCGCGTGAGTGCGTAGTTGCCGTTCGGGAGTGGCGTGTAATAGCCGGTGGTATCCGGCGCGGGCAGCACGCCCTGCTTCGGTGTGCCGTCGGCGTGGTAAATCCACGGACCGAATTCCTGGAACAGCGTGGCCGGTTGCCAGCGCACAGCGATGTACTCGCCGCGTTCGGTCACGGTCGGCGAGTTCTCGTTCTCGGGCGTGTGTGTCACGCGCGTTTCGGTACGCGTCGCAAGATCGATGCGATAGATGTCGCTGCGCGCGTTGGCACCTGTGTCGCGCGCCGCACTGAACACGATGGCGCGCCCGTCAGGCGAGAACGCCGGCTGGCTGTTGTTGCCGTTGTCATTGGTCAGCTTTATCGGCGTGCCCGTCGTGAGCCGGTTGCCCGACCATTTCAGCTCGACCAGCCAGAGGTTGACCGGATTGGGTGTCTGCGCCTGCAGGGCGGACGCGCTGACCAGTGCCAGCGCAATGGGCAGATATAGTCTCATGGCAGGAAGATTGACGCTTTCGGTCCAGGCCCGCCAGTCGTTCTTCAGCCGGGCCGGTTGATCAACATGGCGGAAGCAGAGTCGAAGAAGGAGCGTAGCTCCGCTTCCACCGCCGGGGGCAGCGCCGTCTCGAGCAGCGCGGCATCCATCAGCTCCAGCCAGCGCTGGCGCGCGCTCTGGTTGATGGCAAAAGGCGCATGGCGCGCGCGCAGTCGTGGGTGGCCGCGCTGCTCGATGTAGCGCTGTGGCCCGCCAAAGCGGCCGATCAGAAAATCCCGCAGCCGCTGCTCCGCGCCCAACAGGTCGTCGTGCGTATACAGGGGACCCAGGACGTCATCGGAAGGGATGCGCCGGTAGAACGCGGACACGAGTCTGGTGAAACCGTCTTCGCCAATAATCGAATACATTGTTGTTAGGTAAGGTAGCTGCCGTTACGTTCGCGCTCTCGCTCTCGTTAACGTTCACGGTCTGTTCCGAAACAGCCGTTAGCGTGAGCGAGAACGAGAGCGTGAACGTAACGGCGTCGCAACCAATCATCAACGCTTCACATTTCTGATCATGGCATCGCTCAGCCCCGATTGCGCCATGAGCCTCTCAATGTCCACGATCTCGACGGGAACAAACGCGGACAGATTCTCGTAGCCCGTTTCGGTAATCAGGATGACATCTTCCAGGCGGATGCCCAGATGCTCATCGTTGATGATCAGGGCGGGTTCGATCGTGAAGAGGTGGCCGGGGAGCAGCACATCGCTGCCCAGCCGCACATCGTGAACCTCGAGCCCGATCGTGTGACCCAGGCTGTTCGACGTGCTGTTTTTGTAGCGATTGACGAACGCGGTTGCGGCGGCCTGGATCTTGGGGTCCGTAAAGCGCGTCGCCTGGAGAATCTGCTCCATCCTGGCCGCGGCCGTCTTGATGATGTCACGCGGTGCCGTGTGCGGTCGGATGGAAGTGAGCAGAGCCTGGTACAGCTTCAGGTAGGTGCCGTAGTACTCGCGCTGCCAGGCCGTGAACTTGCCGTTCGCGGGGAATACGCGCGTGACATCGGACACGTAGTAGTTGTAATCGGGCGCGTAATCGAACTGAACCAGGTCGCCAGCGCGCAGCACGCCCGTGCCTTTGTGGTAATGCGAGTACAGCGTGTTGGTACCGGTCGCGACCAGGGCGAAATACGCCGCGCCCTGGGCGCCGTGCTTCTTGAACACAAACTCTGCCGCCGCCTGCAACTCGTATTCGCGCATACCCGGCTGCGCGTCCCGCATCGCTTCCATGATGCCCAGGCCGGCCATACGCGTGGCCTGGCGAATCACCGCAATCTCGCGCGCACTCTTGATGGTACGCAGGGCATCGACCATGGGATCGAGATCCCTGATCTCGGTGGCCGGAAGGGCAGCTCGCAGCTTCTCGAGGAACGCTTCCTCTCGGCCGATACGGCCATCCCACGGGTCCGCCTTGTTCGCGCGCGAAAGTCCCGCTGCTTCAGCACCGGATCCACTGCCCAGCACCTCAGCGCGGAAGGGGACGTATACGGTGCGTCCCTGCAACTGCGCGAGCAACGTCCCGAACGAATGGCGCAGCATCACCGTTTCCATGCCCGTGATGCGCGGCGCTGCGCTATCCGGATTCAGCAGTGGACCGTACTGCCGCAGCCTGCGCGTGTGGTCGGCAATGAACAGCGCGCTGCGCCTGGTGCGACCGTCGATGATCAGAAGAGCGCGCGGCACCTCGACGCCGGTGAGATAGAAGAACTGGTTGTTCTGCCGGAACGCGGCCTCGGCAGGCTTCTCGGTCGCGCCCTGCAGAATGGCGACGCCATCCCCAATGCGCTCCATGAGCTTCGCGCGCCGCGCGGCGAATTCTTCGGCTGGGAAGGCCTCGGTGAAGACGGGGGGTGCTGAGCGTGCGACCTGGGCGGCTGCGGCCTGGGGAGCGACCAGGAAGGCCAGGGTTACGATTGAGCAGCGCATACGCGGTACAGGCCTCGGGCTGGAGGGTCGTATATCGTATACTATCGGCTCGCCCCACACCATTCAGCTCGTGGAGTCCGCATGCACCGACCGGTCGCTCTGCTTGTCCTGCTGGTCGCACTCGCGCACGGCCGCGCGTGGTCGCAAACCCCGCTCGACGATTTCCTCAATGCGATTCCCATGCGCAACATCGGCCCGTTCCGTCCGAGTGCGTGGATCACCAGCATCGCCGTGCCCAACGCACCGCAGCACGACCATCTCTACACGATTTGGGCGGGTACGCGCAGTGGCGGCGTCTGGAAAACGACCAACGGCGGCGTGACCTGGGATCCGGTGTTCGACGGCGAGGGCGTGGCCGCCATCGGTGCGATCGCCATTGCGCCGACCGATGGCAACATCGTCTGGGTTGGCACCGGCGATCAGGCCAATGCGCGCAGTTCCTACTCGGGCAGGGGCGTTTACAAAACGATCGACAACGGTCTCACCTGGAAGAACATGGGCTTGCCGGACTCGCATCACATCGCCCGCATCGTCATTCATCCGGGCAATCCGAACATCGTTTACGTAGCGGCCATGGGACACCTGTTTTCCAGGAACGAGGAGCGCGGGCGTCTTCAAAACGACCGATGGTGGCGCCACCTGGAAGAAAGTGCTGTACGTGGACGATCAGACCGGTGCCATCGATCTGGTCATCAATACGAGCAATCCGTCGATACTCTACGCGGCGATGTACGACAAGCAGCGTTTGCCCTGGCGCTTGATCGAGAGTGGACCGGGCAGGGCGATGTATCGCACGACCGATGCTGGCGGCACATGGCAGAAGTTGAGTGGTGGACTGGCCAGCTCTAACCTCGGCCGGATCGGTCTCGATATCTATCAGAAGAATCCGAATGTCCTCTATGCACTGGTCGAGAACCAGAATCCGCGCACTGCCGCTCCGACACCGGCCGCAGGCGGCCGCGGCGGGCGAGCTGGCGGACCGGGCATCATCGGCGGAAGCGAGTTCTGACTCGGCGCGCGTCTCGATCGCAGACGCGAGCGGACGAATCGTGTTTCAGAACAGCGCAATCCGGCGCGCCGGACTCAACCGTATGGTCGCAGGCTTTGGCGGCGGCCGAGGCGGCGGACCGGCCGCAGCGCTGACGCCCGGAGATTATACGGTCACGCTGGATGTTGCGGGACAGAAACTGAGCAAACTGGCCGTGGTGAAGGCGCGGCCACGGGCCGCGGGACTACCAGGGGCAAATCCCGCCAGAACCTTGTGCAGCAGCTCCACCACGCGGTCTTGAATCGAGCAAACGGCAGCCAGCATCACCAGGAGGCACCTGCGTTTCAGCGCTGCCACACTTTTCCTTCCTGCTTCACGCACTCTCGCGGCCGGCGCCAACTCGCGGTCTGCACCGGCCGCGGATGCGCCTCCGAAGAGTTCCGCTACGGGGCGACCAACTCGACGGGTTGGGAAATACGTGCGATAGCGCGCAGCATCACGAGTCAACAGCACCAGATCCCGAATCGCGGCATGAGCACCGATGAAGAAATCAGGCAATGGCCGGCACCCGTGTACCGCCTGGTGGACGGTACTGCAGAAACACTCTGCCAGCGAGCAACGCCGCCTCGCAGGGTAGCGGTTCACGCCGGAAATGCTCGCTCAACACCGCCTCATCCAGATTGGCCCTGTAAGATTCGGCCCGCCCGCGGCATTGGTTAGGGCATGAGGCCACGCTGCCCCGCGCGGCCAGGCACGTTATCGTCATGATCGACGGGCCCGAGTTCATTTTGCCGGTTCGGTAGGCCATGCTGCCGTGGCTGTTGAGTCTGGCGCTGCTGAGTGAGGGCGCCGCCATCCGGGGGACGGTGCGGGCCGAGCGTTCGCTCGAGCCGATCGCCGGAGCCACCGTGTCGTTGCCCGAGCTGAGGCGCACCCGGCCGCCAGCGACGGCGAGGATGGCGTCGCGCAGCTGCTGCTGGAATGTGCTGTCGCCCCACTCCCGCAGCGTGCGGCCGTTCGCAAAACGAAAGACCCGCCCTCTATCGCCCTCGCCGCGCACGTCCAGCGAGTCAGCATAGAAAACGAGTCCGCGTCCGTCGCGCGCTCCCGGAGCAAATCCCGCCAGGTCGACATCGCGGCGTACGATCGCCACATCGAACAGGTTGTACCGCTGCGTCGAGTCCCCGGCCTCGACATAATGCACATTGATGCCATACCTGCCCAGCGCCGCCGCGAGCAGCTCGCTCGCGCGCCGCGCATCGGGCAGCGTATCCGCGTGCCCAAGGAACGCGACATCGATGCGCCGCGACTCAACAGAGATGCAGGTCCGCTCCGATGGGTTCGCGCCATCCGCGCGGCAGCCAACAATCGACACAGTGGCGGCCAGTGTCAGAACCTTGAGCAGCAGCTTCACAGTTCGGGTCCCGAGTGAGGAAAGGATGCCATCATAGTGGCGGCCGTTGTGGAGGCGCCACCTGATCATGAAAGGTCAATGCCCGGGCCTCAGCGCATTATCCAGGGACGGATCCGCATACACGACGCCGGACGGATCCGGCCCGGACCACGCCGGCCACCGCGCCTGCGGTCGGGTGATTCATGCGTTCGCAATGACTCCTCTGCGTCGTTTTCTTAACGCTTCCAACAATAAAAGTCGCACCATGTATATTGACTTTGCATTCCTCGAATATGATCATTGTGGCCGCTTCAGCGGCCGGTCGCCTTCATTTGGGGGGATTAGGTGCGTGGCCGTCTCGTCGATTCCACCAGCGTCGCTGCTTCGCTTCCGGGCTCCCCGCGGCAACTGGATCCGATTCCGTCTGATACATCGTCCCGTCACGACAGTGGTATTGAGTGCCTGCCTGCTCGCCTGGAGGTGTCCTCACGGACCTCGAAGACCTGGCCAGCCAGGGCTCGGCGCGACCGACCCAGCAACCCAAGCTTACCCACGGGAGCTCAAACAGCCTCAACACCCACACCGCGCGCAGTATCGGGTGGACTCCTCCTTCAGGGGAGGCTTATGTCAGCTATGCGCATTGTGATAGTCAGTGCAGTCCGTCTATACCGTGAGGGGCTTCGTCGCGTGCTCGACGACCACGGAAGTATTGAGGTGATCGGAGGTGCTTTCAGACCTGATCGCCTCGGACTCGCTTGAGCTCATGGTTGCTCCGGACTGCGCTTTGGTCGATGCGCAACTCAACGACGACGGCAATCTGCAGGAATTCCGATCACAGCTGGGGTCAGCACGGATTATCGCACTGAGCTGCACCGCCACACCCAATGAGGCGCTTCTATGCATACGGGCCGGGGTCGATGGAATCCTGAGCCACGACGCGGCGCCAGAAGATGTTCTTGAAACGGTTAAACGCGCCTGTCAAGGCGAGTTACCGATCCCGGGAACTATTTCCGCTACTTTGCTGAAGCAAGTTGCAAGCGGCCAGGCGCTCGAGGCTTCGCACTTGGCGCGCCTCACTCGTCGAGAGCAACAGATAGCCACTCTTGTAGCCGGCGGATTCACCGACAAGGCAATCGCCAGCCGACTTGGCCTCAAGGTCTCAACAGTCAAGAATCATTTGCACAGCACCTTTCGAAGACTTCGCATCGCCCGACGCAGCGAACTTGCCGCGCTTTTCTGGCGCGAACTTGATCGCGAGCTGGGTGCCGGTGATGGCATTTAATCGAATGAACTAGGTCCAATGGCTGGATCTGACACGAACGAATGACCTATCGCCCCCATCAATACCACTTCACAGGATTCGGCCTATGAATCAAGCGATGATCCGGATCGTTGTCGGCGCCGCGGTTGCTACGGGAGTCTTGATTGTAGTCCTTCTGTGGAATGGGGATCGCAAAGGCTTTGAAGGCGATACTAGCGCAAGTGGTTTTCCCCCAGGTGTTGAGGTCCTTGATAGCGCAGGAGCAAGCGGGCTGGTAACCCGAGATCTCGATACCATTCCGCGCTGTGCCGACTGTATTCAGGCTCGATTGATCGGGAAAGTCGGGACTCTGACAGACTCCCTTTTGTTACGACGGCTGCCTCATGTTGTGCGCGACGGCCGCGGCCGCTTGCTGGCTGGAGTTCGGGGCCAGGATCACGAGATTCTTGTTTATGACCTGACTCGTGGTTTGATCGGTTGGTTTGGCAGGTTCGGATCGGGGCCAGGCGAAATGCGCAGGTTTAACACCTTCAGTGTTGGCCCAAGTGATTCAATCAGTCTGGTCCATGATGGTCGTTTTTTGACGGTCTTCGATCGTGATTTCCGAGCCGTGCGCTCGATTCGCCTTCCCATTGCCGCGCGGGGTGGCCTGATTCCTTTGAAGCATGGGAGGTATGTCATTCCCGGTTGGACTGCCACGCAGGAATCTGCAGGCAAACCTCTGCACTTGATTTCAGTTGATGGCAACTCAACCAAGTCCTTTGGCACAGAGAACATTGTGGCGGTGGGTCCGCCCGAGAGGTTCGTCTCTCCAGGTCCGAACGAAACGATTTTCGCGGCTGAACGGCACAACTATCGGATAGAACAGCTTGATACCGCTGGCACTGTCCTCCGAACAATCGGAATTCGGCCACCCGATTCCTGGCACTTTCGTGAGATCATGAGCCATGCCCATCGCGATTCGATCGTCACGAACCGGCCTCCTAAGGACGTCACCAATGCGTTCGAAAGCAGGCCTACGAACTTGCCGTTCCGCCCAATCCCCGAGTTAGCGGGCTTGTTCGTCGATAGCGGTCATCTCTGGGTGGCTTGGCACATTGGTGCGGCCAATTGGGAGTCAGTCGCGGTGAATTACAGGCGTACGGAGGAGGTCATTCTCACAGATGATTACAAGCCAAAAGCGTACGACACTATAGTCGATATTATTGACATGAGGACGGGTGAGCTGCTTGCGCGGCGCAGAGTGGCAGGGTTTTGCACGCTCATGAATGATGGCAGTCTTGCTCGACTCGGCTATTCGATACAGGGCGTCGTTGAGGTCGAGGTGTTCGAGCTTTCCTTCAAACCCATTTCCTGATGGAGGAAGCAATGATGCGAACAAGAATCATGCTTGGACTGATCGCGCTTGGTTGTGCCTTCCCCGCTGCACTGGCAGCAGGTGAAGTCGAGTGTCGTAACTGCCACCAAGTAGAAGATGGCATTCTGGTTTGCGATCCCGGCGGATGCTACTGGCAATCGTGGACGGAGCACTATTTCGATGAGGAAACGTGTGGCAATCCGCACAACTTCGCCGCAAACGGCACCGCGATTCGGCTGGTGGGCGACGGCGGAAGCGGTGACTGCAAACGGTGCGGGGGCACATCCGAATGTCATTCGGAGGATGATCCCGACATGGGCGGGTGCAACCACATCGCCTGTGGGGGTGGCGGCAGTGAGGTTGCATTGCGGAACCAGCTACGCGATGCACTCAAGCGCGGGGATATGGTAACGACCAAGAAAGTGCTAACCCGCGCCCGGTTAATTGCATATCTTCCCGAACGTCGAGCCATACAGGTGATGTCTGGGTGCAAGCCTGGATATGTCGCGGAGCACTACACCCTCAGTGCGGCGAAGGCGGTCGAACTGAAGAGTTTGATCCATGATAACGCGGTTGCGCCCTGATTTTCCGCTCGTTCATTGGAAAGGCGGCCAGGGAGACAAAGAGAACGGATTCGTAATTTGTTAACGTCAAATGACTCCGTTCTCTCTGTCTCCCCTTCTCCCCATCTCCGTGGAAATCCCCGTCCGCGGTGTCTGGTTTTTTGACTTCTCACGCGCACCACTGCTGGCGTTGTCAGTTTCTTCCCGCCCACGTCGAGTGTGACCGTGTACATCGCGTCCGGTCAGAACGAGGCCCAGGTCGGCGCACTGCTCAGCGCGTACGTAAGTGATGCCTCAGCTGCCTGGCAGGCGTTGAAGGTATTGCTGGCAGCCAACAAACGGTTGAATACGGCCTAGTCTGCTCAAGGAATCGTTCGGCCAGTCTCTGGGACTACAAGCGGGAGGGCTGGGCACGCCGGTTCTTCGAACAGTGGCGTGCCGCCTTGAAGTGGCAGCGGTTGAAACCGTATGAAGAGTTTGCCGCACTGACCGAGCGTCACTGGGACGGGATCGCTGCCTACTGCAATCCAGCGAACAAGGTGTCACTCGGTTTCGTCGAAGGATTGAACAACAAGATTCGCGTCCTTCAACGCCGCCCTACGGACTCCGGGATCCTGAGTATCTGCGGCTTAAGGTGCTCACCTGCATGCTCCCTGAGATCTGAAATTTATGTGACGCAGTGGCAAGTGCCGGCGGTAACGGTCTTGAATCATGCTGGTGTTCAGGTCCGCACGATCGGGAGGCGGTGGACAGGACCTGGCGAGTTCCTGACCCCTGCGTCCATCGGATGGAAGGGTGACACGCTGTGGGTCGTCGATCCCCGCAATCGCGCCTGAGTCTTTTCGATAGAAGCGGCCGTTTCATTACTTCTGTGAGTTTTGTAACCACGGCACCATCCCCATACTTGCGCAATCTCTCGCCTGATGGCGTGCTGGCTGATGGGTCGATACTCAGCAGGGCTGGCCCCGTAAGTTCCGATCTGGTTCTAGCCGGTCGGGTCACGCGTTTCCATTGCTGCGCGTTAGACGTTCGGGCGAGGTGATCGATACAATCGCGCTTACGGAGCCAATGCTGGACGTTGTCCGGCTCGAATTTGCGCCAAACCGTGGTTCGATCATCCCACAGCCCATGG
>JBOHRF010000093.1:0-16533 GCA_050732575.1 Longimicrobiales bacterium | reverse complement strand
CGCCGACCTCCTGTTCTTATCCGCGAACTACCGATTCCGCCCGCACATGACCATGAATCCCTACGTGGGTCTGGGATTTGGGTATCTGGGTGTGGTCCGCCGCATCCATGCCGAACGCACTGACCTGGGATACGATGCGAGCCTGGGTATGGCTTTCAACCTGGGCGTCGAGCAGACGTTCAACAGCGCACACCGGCTCACCTACCAGATTCGTTGGCTGCGTGCTGTGGACGAAGTCGCTCCGCAGAATCTGGGTCAGCGAATCTTCCCGGGCGGACGTCCCGGAGCGCTGTACATTGCGGTTGGCAAACATTTCTGAGTTCGGTGCCCATGACTGGACGCGGTTATTGGATCGGCCGCCATGCACACCGGGCAGTCTTGCTGGCCGCGCTGCTCCTCGCCGCCGGAGCACGCCCGGGCCGCGCCCAGATCTTCGCCGAAGGCTTCATGGGCAGCGCGCTCAGCGTACCGCTGCCGTTGCATGTAACGCAAAGCGGATCCGCAGAGCTCCGCTTCACTGCGAAATATGAGACCCGGCCCCTGGAAGGATCGCCGTATTACGCGTGGCGAATCGGCTACTGGCGGAGCCGGCGCGGATGGGCGGTGGGCCTTCTGCATCACAAGCTCTATCTCACCAATGCGCCATCTGCCATCCAACGATTCGAGGTGAGTCACGGCTACAACCTGGTGGCGGTTACCCATGGCTGGCTGCACGGCTCGAGTTATTTCGGCGTGGGTGGCGGCGTTGTCATTGCCCATCCGGAAACTGTGGTAAGAGGCAGGACAACGCCGGCCGACGGTGGTCCGCTGGGCGGCGGCTACTATCTAACGGGACCGTCGCTGCAGGGCGCAGCAGGCCGATATGTACTGTTGACGTCGTTTCTCGCGCTGGCGCTGGAAGCGGGCGCATCTGCATCCAGAGCGCGCCTGCCCGTTGCGGGTGGACACGCCAATGTGCCCAACCTGGCCATGCATTTTCATGTTGGACTGAAGCTTCATCGAGGATGAATCTCTGGTCATCACGCTTGACTGGCGCCGGCACACGTTCGGGAGCGGGAGCGCATAACGGGAGCAGGCGCGGCCGGGCGCGCGTGCCTCCGATGATCGAAGCGCGCATGCCCGCTCCCGCCTGCTCCCGCTCCTTACTCCCGCTCTACGCTCCCGAATCATTGTAGCCGGCCGTCCGACCCCGGTGCATCAGCGCGGTGTGGGCCCGTACCACACGCCGTCCGGTGAGGCACCCACCTTGATCTTGCGCACGAGTCTTCGACTCTCGAGATCGATGATGCCGACCGTCTGATCGGCGGCCAGCGTGACGAACGCGGTTTTTCCGTCTGGAGCGATGTTCACCCCGCGCGGCGAGCCCAGAGCATCGAGCGTCCACGTAATGCTGCGTTGTGCAACATCGGCAACATGAATCTTGTTGCCCTGCGGGTCACAAATGATGGCAGTGCGGCCGTCGGCCGAAATGGCCAGGCGATAGGGGAGCGTAAAGCCGGTCAAAGTAGCCGCAATACTGCCGGTCCTGGTGTCGATCACGCTTACGGTTCCGTTGGCATTGCTGCCTGCCCACACGGTGCTGCCATCGGGTGCGACCGCGATCCCTTCTGCGTTGGGCGCGACCGCAATCACGCGCACCAGGTTTCGCGTAACCAGGTCGATCTCGGATACCGAGCCGGATCCAACATTGGCGGTAAAAGCGCGTTTTGCGTCTGCAGTAACGGCGACCATGTGCGAACCGCTCGCATTGGTGGGAATGGCGTGTTCAACCGTACCGGACGCGAGGTTGACCAGCAGAAGGCGCTGGGTCGCTTCTGATGTAACGACCACGCGTGTTTCATCGCCGGGCAGGAAGACCGCACCGTGTGGCCGTGTGTATTCGCCCAGTGAAATGGTCTTGCTGACCGTGCCCGTCCGTATGTCGACCACCACCAGTTGATTCCCCAGCACCCCCTGGCCGCCGTAGATAGTCACGACGCCCACGCCGCCGCTGGGTGAAATCACGGCCTCGTGCGGACCCGGGGGCACCGGGATCAAGCGCGCACTGTCTGTACGCAGGTCGATCAAGGAAACGTTGGCGGACTGCTGGTTGGCGACCAGCACGTAGCCCGTCCGCAAGTCGAATGTCCGACCACTCGGTGCGGTAGTGTCCAGACCGGCACAGGCCAGTACGGCCAGCAGCGTTGCGCCGCGGCCAAGAGTTGGATGCAGGTTGCTGGTTGGCATGGTGATCAATCAACCTCCGCGAATTGACGCGCTTGAACGGTCTTGCGCCCGGGGTAAGGTTGCGCCGCCGGTCGTCCGCGGCGACCGCCGCGGGCCAAACGACCAGCCGTGCGAGACCGGCTGCGCGTGAATCGGTTCTGGCAAGATGGTCGCGTTGCGCGCCGGTTATTGTTATCATTCCAGCCGTTGCCCGCCTGATCGAGTGTCTCTCACGATTCGATTCTCAGTGCCTGCCGCGTGCAGGCCCGCCCCACCCCGCGATGCTGCAACGTCACCGTACGGAATCAAGCCATGAGCGGCCCGCCACCCATCCGCGGCGACATTCCGGGACCGTGCGTCGTTTATTGTTCTGATTTTCACATTGTTCAGGCCATGCGCAGCACAGATGCGGGTGCGCGCGTCACGTCACAATGGCTGGAGTTTGCTCAACTCTATCCGACCATGGAAGCCGCGGTAGTGGCGAGTGGCGTCGTGGAAGAGAACGAGTTGCCGGACCGCCTGGTCGAGCTCGGTCGTCGTTATCCGCTTCCCACCTTGATTGTGGCCACGCACCTGGACGCGCCCCACCTGGTGCCGTTTCGACGTGTGGCCGTAGATGAATTTGTTTCGCTCGAGGCACTGACCACCAGCCTGCCGGTCCTGGTGAACCGCATTGTGCTCCTGAACGGCCGCGAGCATCTGGCCCGCCACGTGGAACAGCTCCAACGCGCGGGCCATGCCTTGCGTACTGTACTGGCGCGGGCGCTCCGTATGCCCACCAGTGTGCGCACCATTCAGGGCCTGGCCGACGAGCTGGGCGTGAGCGCGCGCACCTTGGAGAACCAGTGGAAGACGTTCCACGACGGGCGCGGACGTGACCGGCTAGAAGATTTACTGTGGGTAATTCGCCTGATACACGTACTCGAATTGCGTGTGGGTGGCACCCAGCTGGACCAGATTTGCCGCGCCTTCAATGTCGATGCGCGCAGTCTGCGCCGCGCCAGTCGGCGCATTCTCGGTCGAC
This sequence comes from Longimicrobiales bacterium, assembly GCA_050732575.1. Lineage (GTDB taxonomy): Bacteria > Gemmatimonadota > Gemmatimonadetes > Longimicrobiales > RSA9 > JBBDWZ01. The sequence goes on along the minus strand of JBOHRF010000093.1, from coordinate 13,304 downwards.
CGTTAGGCGCGCTTTCCGTGGAGGAAGCAGTAGCGCAAGTCTCCGGTCTGCGCCAGCGATTGACTGCTGAATGGCCAGCCATGAAGCCGATGGCCGATGTGAAACCGGCGGCCACCACGCGCAGCATGGAATCGGCTCCGCGCCGCAGCCGTGAGCGACGCACACGCATTTGACCGGTAACGACAGATCCCGAAACGGCTTTCCGATTTCGGTACTGGCCAGGCATACCCGCTGCAAGCTATCTGGATGCGGGTCAGCCCAGTTTCTTGCCAGGACCAATGATGCCCGCCCCGAATGCTTCGTCGATCATGCCCCGCGCGCCGCCGATTCCGCCCTGAGACCGAAAGCGAATTCCATCCGTGCGTGTGTTATCCAACCGAACATCCAACTGCCTACCGAATGATCGGAGTGCAACATGCAAGTCACCGACACGAGTCGCACCGTCCAGAACACAGCCATCCTCGAGCCATTGGTGCCGGCGCCCGCGGCACAGGTCATAGAGTCACTCAAAGCGCTCAAAGTCAGAACGGCGGGGCCGGCCATTCCCGTGCCGATTCCCATTCCGATTCCCATCATCTTCGGTTCGCGCTTCCTGATCTGGAAGCAGGATCCAACCGTGATCGAGCTGGGTCGGCGACTCAAATACATTGAGGGGCTCATCCTCAATGGCCCACGTGATACACGCATCAACACGCAGCTGGTGGGAACCACACCCGTTACGCGTGACATCAATGGCGATTTCATTTTTCCGTTTGCCGACTCGCCGCAGGCCGATTGCGCACACACCTTTGCCGTGGTGCGTGACTCGCTCACGTTGTACGAGCGACTGTTGGGTGGTACGGCCATCCCATGGGCCTGGAACATCGGCAGCAACACGGATGTGCTCAATATTCATCCACGCGCCGGTGTAACGGCCAATGCGTTCTACAGCCGCAGTGAAAAATCACTCAAGTTCTTTTTCTTCACGCCCGCGGGCTCCAGTGTGCCGGTCTTCACCTGTCGCTCCTTTGACATTGTTGCGCACGAGACTGGACACGCGATCCTGGATGGCTTGAAGCCCGGCTGGCTTGCCTTCGGCAATCCGCCGCAAACCGGAGCGCTGCATGAATCGTTCGGTGACCTCACCGCATTGTTCCTGGCACTCTCGCAGCTGGACCAGGTGGAATCGTTCATTGCACTCACCAAGGCCAATCTGCATGAGAAGAATTTCCTGGCCGCACTGGCCGAGCAGTTCGGCACTGCGCTGGGTCAACCGGTGGGACTGAGAAACGCCGACAACGACCTGAAGCTCAGCCAGGTGAGCAACCAGGTGCACGCGCTTTCCCAGGTGTTCACGGGTGGTGTCTACGATGTACTGGCCGACATCTACGCGTTCGAGAAGAATCGCCAGCGCACCACCAAAGACCCGGCACTCGTGTTGGTCGAGGTCGCGCGCCATCTGTGCGCGCTTCTGCTCAAGGGCATCCGGAACGCGCCTTCTACAGCCGCCACGTTTGCTCACGTCGTGAACGCCATGCTGGTCGCGTCACATGCCCAGGGCGACCCGCCGATTTATCGGACGTTCCTGCGCAATCGCTTCACGTTCCGCGAAGTCGTGGTGTCACCCACGCCGCTCACGGCCTTCAAGAGCGGGCGCATCAATATGGAGGACGCAGGATTCACGGAAGGCAAGGACGTGCAGGAGTTGCCCATGGCACACCAGGATCACCCCTCCATCACGGCGCCGCAGGACCGCTCCGATACCTGTGGCACCATGCAGCTACCCGAGTATTACCAGGAAGAAGCCGAGCTCGAGCTGCAGTTGCGTGAATTGAGTGAAACCGGGAATGAGATCTCGCCTGAGCGTCTGCTCAACCGGCAGATTCTTACCCTGGCCAAGCAGTTCCGGTAGACTCCCAGCGGGTGGTCACACCGCATCGCCGCGGTGTGGCCCCCCACGAGATCTCAGGAGAATGCATCATGCGCATCAACATCACTCGCTCCGGTGGATTTGCCGGCATCGAAGAACAGCTCGGCACCATTGATACCTCCACCATGCAGGCCGGCCAGGCCAATCGGCTCAAGAGCTGGGTGGATGACCTGGAGCGCAACGCAGCGCGGGCCGGAGATCACGCCGGCGCCGACATGTACCGCTACGACGTGGAAGTGCGCGATGATGCCGGCCGTAGCCGCGTGTTCACCATCCTGCACTCCGGTGATCCCGCCGAGCCACTACCCCCACATCTGGACGGATTGCTGCACGCGTTGTGAGAGCGGCAATTCAACAGATCGAGGATATAGGAATAGGGGAAGGAAATAGGGCGGCAGGGACTGTTTCGACCCGTCGGTTCCGCAGGTAGCCTGGAATGTTGATCGGTCAGCTCCGTCCCTACCACCCTCCCCCTTCCCCTAATCCTATGTCCTCGATTCTTTTGACTCGCCTCACCCCACGGAACGCGACTTGCCATTTCTGACTCTCCCCGGGCCGGTTGTCTGCGGACTCGAGTGTGGTTCGCGGCTGGCTCGGAAGTCGAAATGGGCAAGACAGATCTATGGGTGTGGAGGAACCGAACCGGACTCTAGAAAAGCGACTGCGACGCGCGATCATGGAGGCGTTGCACGAGCTGGTGCCGGAATTTCGCGCACATACCGGCAAATGTGCCTCCTGCAATGGCTTCCATGAGTGGCTCGTGTGGCGCCACCGCAAAGGCACCAATGAATGGCATGCCGAGTGTCCCAAGACCGGCGCAACGCTGACCTTACCCTTCCAGTTTGCCGGAGACAGCCGCACTGACCCGCCCGCCACTCGCCCCGCAGATGCGTAACATGGGGTGGTTTTCCTGAAAAAAGTTTCCATGAGTCGGATGAACCGGATGAGGCGGATAAGGCGGATGAGGCGGATGAACCGGATGAGTCGGATGAGCCGGATGAACCGGATCGGATGAAGCCGGGAACCAGCGGGTAAAACCGGAGAATTCTGGGCTAGCTGACAAGGCGGCACCGCGGCGGACGATCGAAGAGGATGGTCCTCCTACCACCGCCTGCCGCCGTTACCCGCTGTCCTGCAGTTCCGTCGTTTCCGCCGCCATTCCCCGCCGTTCCCCGGTTCACACCCGGTTCAACCGATTCATCCGGTTCACCCGAATCAACCGATTCATCCGGTTCATCCGATTCATCCGGTTCATCCAATCAACCGATTCATCCGAATCATCCGGTAAACTGCAGGAGCTGCTGATTGCACGTCGGACATAGCCAGTGTGCAGAGGTCATGGGCTCCCCGATCACGCGCACGCGTTCTGAGCAATCGCCGCTACGCTTCTGAGTCGTCAGTGACGGGCGCGGAAGCTCGTTATCAGGCGAGAACCGTGCGTCGGAACTTCTTTTGTGCGGGTCCATTGGGCGGGACTGTTGCGATTGATCTGCATTTGCCCGTCCGCGCGTTCGAAAGGCAAGAAGTGAACGTCAGCCGAGTCAATGACTGTTGCTACCCAACGTTGTTGTCGGTGCTGCAGGAAGACTCTACTGTGGGCCACGTAGATAAGGGTCGTATCTGACGCTTTCGAGAACGAACTGTCGTTGTATGTTAAGCCTCGAATCAGCGTGTCGTTCATTGCCTCATACTTCTCGTAGACCGTAGAGCCGCCCTCGTTCGTGCCGATCCAATACCCCCTCAACCAGGCAATCATCTCAAAATCCGAACTGCGATATCCATGGACGCTGTCAGCCGGAGTCCGCGCATCATTCGTCGGAGTGGTCGCCTGCTGCTGCTCAGCAGCAGGCGGCTCCTTGCAAGCCATTAGCGCAAAGGCACACGCGATCCTTATGGCCCGCTTGAGCGGCTGAGTATACCGAACCAGCGTACGGCTAGAGACTCGCGCATGCATTGTTTGCGTCCTTGAGATCAGGTTCGCCGAAGTAAGACCTCGGATGATTCAAAGTAGGTACACATCGAATGCGTCTAACAGAGCATACACCCAAGGGCGAGCACGCGGTGCTTGTGTCGCCGCCACTCGACGAAAGTCGGGTCCGTAGACGTTGCCTAAGGCGGCGACGGCAGTGCGTGGATCGAGCGCAAGACTTGCGTAGATCGTCCACGGCAGTCCGCCACCTGGATTGCGGATCTCGCGAAATTATATCCAACGTACTGCATTGCCATCGGAGCCAGTGCCCATATGGTTGCTGCATCACCGGTGAACGCTGCGTCGTAGATCCGTTTCATGATCGACGCCATCGGGCCGGACGGCACGCAAGGACCATGGCAATACTCACCCGGGAAGTACTCGTCGCCTATCATGCAGGGTTCGCAAGCCGTGTGAGGGTAGCGGTAATCACCTGATGGGCCAGGTACTTTGTGCCTATTAAGAATTGGGTTGAGGTTTACCTGCGTACGACGACCTGCAGAATGTGGACATACGGAATGCCTTCGGGACTCTCCGACCAAGCCGCGATCTTGCCGTCGCGCAGAGATGCGACCACAAATCCATCATAAAAGCCTGTCGCCCAAACGCGTCGAAGATCAGGCGAAAGAATTTCTACGCGCGTGCGCAATAGTTTTCCGATAGCAGGTTGGGGGAACTTGGAATCGTGGACGACCTTACCCGGCGGATTCCTTGGTATGCCTACCCACGCGGTCCGCCAATTTACTGCGGCAACATGAGCAAACACCCAGACACGCGCACTGTCGTCTTCCGCGATCACTCGAACTTTCGGTGGCGGGGGTCTGTCGTGTGTTCCTATGCTGAAGAAGTTCGTGACGCCCGGAAACCATTCAGCGTCGCGCGCAATGGTCTGTCGTATCCGTCCTTCGTGATCGAAACTGGTGAGGTGATACCGAACCAAATCGGCTGCCCACACATGTCCGCTTCTCGGAGATGTGAGTGCTCGCAACAATTCTGCGGATTGTCCCGGCCGCAAGTCGCCTTTGGATCCAAACGACGCTCGAAAGGATCCAACATTCGTTGCGTAGTCCATTATGTGTAACGGCAAACCAACTTGCGAAGGGGAACGATAGAGGGCGTTCACAAGTACCTTGTGCGGTCTACAACGCGTGGGGCAAATCAACGGAAGCGGCCAGGTATCGCGCCCTGCTGGATGTCCCGTGACTCACGGAGCGCTAGCCACGAGTGCGGGCAAAGCGGCTGCCCAGCATTTCAATCGCAGTAGCGGGACCGGCCGTGTCGAAATGGAACTGCACGGGTGCCGGGCTACCCAACAGGTCCATGCGCAGTTGACTTCGTTCCGCGTCCTGCACCAGCAGCGTGCCGGACAGGACACCCCAGCGTATGCGCAGCGAATCGCCCTGCACACTGACTATCACGGGTCCCATGGCCGGATCTTCGAACCGGCCAGCATAGCTGGCGAGTGGCCTGGGCAGCGGCCGTTGCCGCGCGGCCAGTGCGGCCCGGTCCGTTTCCACCTGCTGGCGCGCGCGATTGAGGCGATCCTGCAGCTGTGCAAGGCGCTGGTTGGCCAGAATCGGCATCGGTGCGGTTGGCGGACCGGTCATACACGAACGCGGCAATGATGTCGGTGAGCGCCGAACCGGTTGCGCCATTTGACCTGCGCCACCACACCAATGCGTCTTGCGGGCAGGAACGAGATGTGTGAGCGGGTTGAGGCATGACTTCCAAATCGGCTGATCATTCGTTCACCGTGATAGCTGCCGATGTCCCAGCCCATGCCCCAGCCATCACGCTGAAAAAACGCGAACTGCAGGTTCTGCGGCGCCAGCATTTCGTGCGCGCGCTGCACAGCGCGCGCAGGAAAGACCTGCCGCCCATCGATCCTGCCGCTGTCCATGTGCACAGTAATCCAGCGAGCCAGATCGTCGATTGTAGCCATGTGGCCACCAGCAGCGTTCATGGTGGCATCAGTCTTGGCAAACACTGCGGTGCGGAACGTGCCATCGCTCTGCAACTCGTGCGGCCGCGCTATGCGGCCAGGGGCAAGACCCGACAGCCGCGCGAAGGTCTGCCGCAATCCGGCCGGCGCGTAAACGGCACTCTCGAGATAGCGTTTCCAGCCTTCCGCACGTTTCGCGTCGATCACCATGCTGGCCACGTTGTAACCCAGGTTGCCGTACTGCAGCGCGCGGTTGCCAGGCGGATAATACTGCAACAACTCACCGTATCGACTCTCCTCGAATGCACCCGTGAAGGCCGCCGACATCACGATGGGGCCATTACCCAGCCCGTGCGTGTGCGAGAGGAATGCCGCCAGGTTGAGTTCCTGCGGCCGCACATCGGCGTGCCAGCGCGCGCGCGGCAGCAGCGTGTTGATGGGCGCGTTCACATCGACCGTGCCGGCCGCCTCGAGCAGCGCAATGCCGAACCCGGTGAACGATTTCGAGGTGGAGGCGATGTACCAGAGTGTCGAATCCGTAGCCGCATTGCGCGCCGTGGCATCGGCAAATCCCAGCGCAGCACGGTAGATCATACGGCCGTTCTGAACGACCGCGACGCCCAGACCGGGTGTGCTGTTCAGGGCAAACGCCCGCCGCACCAGCGCATCGATCTCGGACACGGGCACTGTTTGTTGCGCGGGGACGGTGCCCGAAGTCATCACGCTGCCCGTCAGCACGAGTGCGGCCAGTTTCCAGTTGCTCACGTCGACTCCGTTGGGTGGCATGGGAATCGGGAAGGTAGCACTGGACCGGGATGCCGGATTGAATGAATCAAACATCAAGGGCGGCGTTGACGCAGGCGGCCGTTCCGGCGTGATCAGGCGAACGGTTTGCGCCACCTGCCCGGTGTCACACCGGTCGCCTGGTGGAATTGACGGCAGAAATGGGCCTGGTCGGAAAAACCTGCTTCCAGCGCAACCGTGGAAAGCGGTGCGCGCAGGGCCAGCAGTTCGCCCGCCCGGCGCAGGCGCATGGCCTGCACATAGCCGCTGACCGTATGCCAAACCACTGGCGAAATACACGCGTGAGATGCACCGGATGCACGCCCGCATCGCGCGCCAGCTCGCCCACCGTAATACGCATCGGACCCGGCTGGTCGAGCTGTTGGCGTACCCTGAGCAACCAGGAGGGCGCGCTGCCCCGGCGCACGCTGTGCCTCCACACGCTCACTGCGGCCATCACATCCGCCAGCGCGGGCTCGTCCTCGAGGGCATCAACGCCTGCGCGTGCCTGCTGATACAAGCGCAGCAGAGCACGTGTGGCGGGAGCATCCTGCAGCCATTGCCAGCTGGGCAATCGCACACCGTCACAATCCGCGAGCAGACTCGCTACCCGAGCGACTGGCAACCTGATGCGCAGCAACTCGGCGCCTTGCGGTCCGTAATAATCGGCATGCGGCACGCCCGCATTTTTGATCACCGCGCTCAACGGGCCTACGTCCGCCTGTTGCGTGCCCGATTGTTCGACCAGTCGACCGCGCAGGATCAGGCTTATCTGCACATCACGGGCTGATTCGTACCCGGTGCATATCGGGTGCGGACAAGATCGATGGAGCCGCTCATACCGGCGGTACGGGCAATCCGATCCTCCGGTTTCGCCGAGCTTCCCGAGCACGCCCTCCGGGGGGAGACTGGTCGAGCTTCGTGCCGAACTGCGGTATGCAATCGGCGGCGACGTTCTGATGGTCGAAAGTGGCGCGTGTCTGGACTACTTGAGGCGACTTACTGACAGAATCCGCGCCCCACATTCATCGACAGCACCTGGTCACGATGCGCCAGTGCGGCGACCTTGCCCAGTAGGTCTTGGACGAAAGCCCGCGTGTAAATTCGAACCATCAGACGCCTGCTCATACCCGGAATCTCGAGGATTTCAACTCTTTGGATCCGATCTGGCAGCATGGTAACGAATTGACGTCCCCGAATGGGGTTCTCGTCCACGACGACGCATGCTACCCGTCGATACATGGCCTGGCCGAGCCGATACCTCAAGATGTCAGCGATGGTGCCGCTACGATTGAGGTCTTCAAGTAGCTGAGCACGCTCAAGAGTTGGCAAAAACTTGTAGCGTCGCCCGGCGGATCGCTCATCCAGGCGTCGCATCAACGCGGCCACAATGGCCATCATAGCGGAATCGTGAGCGAGGGCGAAGGTGAGCGTGGTGTCCCTTTGTGGGACGATGGTGTGAATGATTGAAAGATAACCAAAATTCTCCAGACGGATGTCCAGTGGAACGCCTATCGGCGCGCGCGGAATCTTGAATTCACCGATGATATTCGTGCGCGTTTGAGTGCCAGTCGATGCGAGAACATCAACATCGATAAGCCACGCATTCGACGTTTTCTCACGCACGACACCCCGAACGGTGACGAACCCGGTCTGAACCTGAAGGGGATCGATTACTACCGGCGACACGGCGAGTTCAATGCGAAGAGCGGTGTCGGCGTGGGCAACAACCGAGATTTCCGTTGTAGCATACCCGACCGCGCTCACAGAGAGGACGACACGGCCTGGTTCGATGTTGCTAATGCGGAACGCCCCGTTTCTGTCGGTCAACGTTCGAACACGTTCATGGAGAGTCACCGTAGCACCAACGACGGCAACACGGGTGCCCGCTTCGACTACCACCCCGTCGATCGTGATTCGTTGCGCAAACGCAGGAGTGCCGAGAGAGGAAACACAGCCCGAAAACGTGACAATCATGGCCAATCTATTCAACGGCAGAGAGGCCTCCTGGCTAAGCAGTCCGAGTCTGCGCATGCCAACGTATGGAGCGCTTAAAGTGGGCCTCGACCGGCCGCCCAATTTGCGATGATTGACGGCAGTTCGGTTGGGTTGGGTGGCCGGTTAAAGAGCCACCCGCTAATAATCACAGTCGGTGTGCCACGCACACCAAGACGTCGACCTATTTCCATTCCTTGGGCGACTCGTTCCGAAACGGCGCCCCGAGCTAAGCACGTGCGAAACGAAGTACTGTCGAATGCACCTGCGTCGTATGCAAAAGACGACCACGACTTCAGACCAAGCGAGTCCTGCTTGTAGTAGACTGACTTCACGAAAGCGCCAAACCGTCCTTGCTCCGCGGCGCATTCAGATGCGATTGCAGCTGGCATTGCGAACTTGTGGTTGCGAAGTGGAAAATGCACGTACAGCGTGCGAACTCTGAGCTGCTGCTTAGAAAAGGCGCTGTCAATCTGCTGCTGGAAACGACGGCAGTATGGACACTCAAGATCCGCAAAATATGCAAGCGTGATTTCGGAACTCGTGGAGTCCATCGGAATGCCGGCGCTGGATATTTCGTTCCAGAGATCAGTTCGCTGCGCGGATTGAGGGCGATCGACCGTTCGGACATTACTTCTTGGGAGCACCCTGTAAACGTTAACGGCCGCGATCACCACGGCAGCTGCCACCAGGACAACCGTGACCGTCTTTTCTGACATCGTTGACGCTCCAAGGTGTACACGTCATCGGAGTTCTACTCGAAACGTGGTCATGGGCGCAGCAGCTGGTTCGGAGCTGGTATTCGTTCGGCGACCGATCTAATGGATCTTACGACACTCCGATGCAGTCCCACCCGTGCTGCCATGGCTCGCATTCCTCAAAGCCATTGGGGCAATTGTCCGCGCTGATCCCGTTATCGCAGTGTTGGTCGCACAGTTCGTCCTGCCGCTGAAGGTCAGGGCACTCGAACCCGTCTTGGCAGATGATGCAGTATTCTGATGGAGCATAACCGGCGTTGGTGCTAGCTGGCATCAGTGTGGAAGCGCCCATAAGGACGACTGCGGCGGCTCGCAGGTGGTTGGCCCGCATTATCGGCCTCCTCTTAAATCGCGAGTCTGGAAGGATACACCAAGTTCTATGCGGCTAACCTATGGGCTACATTCCGTATGTCAATGCCCCTTAAAACACGGCGAATCGTTGCGGCGGTACTTAAGGCCAGCTCTAATCGATCACAGAGTGCTTCTGGAGCGATTTCAGTGCTTTCTGCAGGACCCGGCCATTCCTCGTTCTTGCTGAAGCCGCGAGGCACCGGCCTTACTCGAGACCCGCGCTGATGCATAGCCCGAGTACACGCCGGGCGATCTATTCGCGCAACATAATGACCGGATCGGTACGTGCGGCGCTCCAGGCGGGGGACCAGGCACGCCACAGTAGGGGCAATTGCTGGGTCTCCTACCTGCGAACGAGCGTGTGAACATGAACCGTTTCGACACCGAATTCGTCCCTCGAAATACCAACGACAGCGTGCTCAGCAATCTGTGAGAGCTCCAGTCGCTCGGGGACACGAACAGTCCCGACTCTCACTCCGCTCGCTGAAAAAACTAACCACTCGCCTCCTGGACCTGTGCTCGTTAAGCCGCCAAGCGCCGCTGCATGCCTCAAGGGCTCAAATGGACGAACCCACACGAAGCCTAACCGATCGATGATGAAGCTCGAGAAAACGGGCACTTGCTTCGGGAGCGGTGCGGCTTCGAGGCGCGCGCGCAGGACCGGTGCCCGACCGGGCGGCGCACTCGCAATAGCCGAGTCTAGCACTGTCCTCCACGCGTTCCGAACTGAAGCAGAACTACTCGGCCGCCAGGTAACTTCTCTTGCAGTTGCACCGGTGTATGTCAATACCGCGATTCTCGGCGTCATGGTCTCACCGACGTAAAGGTAGCCGTCGCTTACGGCAAGCACCGCTCTCGGCGAAAGGGGCTCTGGTCCTCGGAAGTCTTGAGCTTCATAACGCGCAAAACCCGCCACTTTTGCGATTTGACCGAGGTCGGATCCGTTGCGCCCGAAACGGTGAACTGCAATACTATCGCGGCGACCGGGGCCTGCCGATTCAACACCTCCGACGACCCACCCACTGGTCACGGGACCTGCAATAGCCGACACATCGCGCAATGCTGTCTCCAATGAAATAACCTCGATCGAGCTATCAGGAAGGAATCGAGTAACTCGCCTGAGTCGAAAATCGAATGCTTCGATCGTATCTCCGCGAGCCCATGCGCTGGTCAGGAATCGGAACTCGCCTGGACCGGCACCGCTGCGACCAAGCCTTGCCATGAAAGTCCCGTTCGACGCAAATATTCGAATTGAATTTGCGCCTCCCACCGGCACCACCAATCGCCCGTTATCTAAGAGAAATGGCGTAACAACTCGATTGAATTCTTGGAGGCTGTCACCTTCGAGAACGCCGACCGTTAGCCGCGGAGTCGCTTCGATGCGGACCGGAGCGCTGGCAGCCGCGCGTTGTGCAAGTACTGTTTTCGCACTGGCGCCGCAAAGTAATAAAGGAACGACAAGGAACAACCTGACGTCGAGCAGCAACTGCAAACGATGGCGTTTCGGTCCAGTGGGCACGATTCCTCCTCCGAAAACGTACCGCGGCAGACGCACCCGCAGCGGCCGCCGCACGCCTTGGTTTTCAATGTTTCTATTCAACTCATTGGCATTCAATGGGCACTATCAGTGCGCAAGAGGCTCGATTCGATAGATCGCGCCCAGCGTATCGTCGCGCGGATCCGTGACAACGTAGATGTACCCGTCCGGTCCCTGGCGCACGTCACGAATTCGCCCAAGGTTGCTGACAATTACTTCCGTCGCAACTGGACTGCGCCCGTGCAGTGCGATACGTACAAGTCGTTGGGACACTAAACCGCCTACGAAGAGATGGCCGCGCCAATGTGGAAATGGCTCACCATTGTAAACCACCAGACCGGACGGCCCGAATGTCGAGTCCCAATGGAAGGAACTGTCTTCTAGGCCATCTCTTCGAATTCCCTCGTGGATTGAAGTTCCGTCATAATGCAGGCCATGTCCAACAATGGGCCACCCGTAATTGCGTCCAGCCAAAATGAGGTTGAGTTCGTCCCCGCCCATAGGCCCGTGCTCAGTCAACCAAAGGTCTCCCGTTGTTGGGTGAAAAACGAGGCCTTGTGGATTCCGGTGGCCATAACTCCAGATTTCCGGACGTACTCCGGCTCGATTCGCGAAAGGGTTGTCCGCTGGTACCCGTCCATCTTCGAACAAACGGATCACTTTTCCGGCATGACTGCTCAAGTCTTGCGCTGGATGCGTGGCAAGTGTTGAGGAACACTCGAATATTGGGCCGGCTCGGCAATCCGGTTGTACATATCGATCCCCGACCGTGATGTGTAAGTACAAAGCCGAGTCAAATGCAAGTCGACCTCCAAAGTGAATTCCCTGACCCCTGGCCCGCGCCTGAAAGACGCTCTCAACTGTCTCAAGTCGATTGCCCTGCAGCCGGCCACGCACAACAGACAGCGTCGCGCTAGCGCCGGTCGAATCTGGTAGTGCATAGCTAAGGTAAACGAGCCGATTCGCCCCATGATTTGGGTGCAAGACCACATCGAACAATCCGCCTTGCTTGTCCTCGAACACTCGGGGCACACCTTCAATTGGCGATGGATCGAGGCGACCGCTTCGTACGGCTCGTAGTCGTCCGGCACGTTCTGTAACCAGAAACTCACGCTGGTTGAGGAAAGCGAGTGACCAAGGGCTTTGGAGACCGTCCACAAGTCTGATGACACGAAAACTCGCTAGTTCAGACCGGTAAGTACGCGGGCGCTGCCAGGGTTCGTACGAGGTGAGGAAGACGAAGCCCAAGAGGGTTGACCGTGAGACTTTTCTTAAATCCATCTCCACCTCTAAGGCGCAGCGCGCACGGCGCTCCATGATTTGGTGGATAGCGACATCGCGTGATTAGGTTCCAACCGGTACCGCAGACGAAAAGGTTCGCACCTGCCGTCCGACCTCGTGCGGATTAATGAGATCTCAGTGTCGAATCTGGTGTCGAAATCCACACCAGGACCTGGTGACACCTCCCCGTGCCGAACCAATTCAGCTAGCGCGCCGCGAACACAGAAGCGCTCTTCGCCGAATCGCGGCGTCCAATCACCACCGCTCCTGATCACGACGGAAGCATAGTTGGGCGCACCGGCTATCGAGAAACCTTCGTTGACTCCACGGCCAAAGCGTCAGCACACGCCGCACATCGGGCCGTTCAGCTCACAGTTGATTGGCTGAACTGTTGGTATACAAAACGTGCCGTGAGGGTCGCAGTATTCGTACGCACGGCACTCAAGAGGCGTAGACGCGATGGTAAGCAACTGCAACGCAGCCACTCCTGCGGCAATAAACATCGCGAGCAGAATTCTCCTGGCTTTTCCCATTCCTATCATCTCCAGTCGCATCGTTAATGGGGAGGTCATCCACGCCTTGTGGACGAGGAACACTTTTGTCGTTACACCAAAACCCGAAACCGAAGCCGCGTCCCGTCCTGAATGTCCGTGTCTAGAATCGCCGCGATTCGTATCTCTCGAAAGGAGCTTTGCCTTGCCGAATTAACTCGATGGTTTGCCCGAAGTCCGCCGTGACGTCCGTCGGATTTGCGTATCGCCAACCATTCACGATCACGG